>JBEIOQ010000015.1:0-28837 GCA_040377495.1 Halobacteriovoraceae bacterium | reverse complement strand
TTAAAGAGTAGGCGATCGCGGATTTTTTCGAGATCAGCTTCAAAATTTTTTTGCGCCGTCATTTCTAGTACAATGGCATGCAGAGGATTTTTCAAATAACGATAAGTCTCTACTTCCAGCATTTGTAATTGTGGTGAAGGAGAGAGGCTTTTCAGTCTTTCCACATACATCTCTTTTTCTTCATCTGCTTCTGCACGATCCAGATCGACGAGGGTTTCAAGGTATAGGCCTTGACTAGCATCAAGGTTGAGACTCTTAATTAATTTAGGTAAATATTTTTTAGGCAAGCTTCTCTGCCCATTTAAAATTTGTTGAAGTGACCCGTGATGTTTCATTCCCAAATAAGTAGACCAGGCCCTTAGAGAAAAATTGCTATTGCCCTTCTTCTTTTCTTGCCAAGCTACATTGAGAAATTGATTCACATTTAAGTATTCGTAAATCTCTTGCATATGTTTTCCTTTCGGCTTTTGTAACAGCTTATCGAAGGGCAATCAATGCTGGGCTATACAAAGTGGCAACTCTTGCTATACGGCCATGGCCAAACATGAAGATTTTTCATGATTCAAAATGTAATCAAGCACGAATGTGTTATTTAGAGGGATAACTTGGACGACTAAGTACAAAAATCATGACTCCAACTCCAATTGCGGCAAGGAGTATTTGACCTTCAATCCGAGGAAGAAAATATATAGAGCTCCCTAGGAACATGATCAGGGTGGCAACACAAAGTATCTTTGCTTTAGGTGAAATCACCCCATGCTCTTCCCACGTTCTCACATGGGGCCCGACATGAGGCATATTAAGAATTTTTTGATGAAGCTTAGGAGAACTTTTAGAATAAAAAAAAGCTGCAAGGATCATAAAGGGAGTTGCAGGGATGACTGGGAGTAAAATCCCAACTATGCCCAACATCACACTGGCATGACCAAGTCCAAGAAAAAGAAATCGTTTACTCATTATTAGTGCAGATTTAAAGATGGAGCTTTTTTGCCCAAATCCCTTACCACTTCACCTTGAGTTGAAAGTGCTGTCGCAGATGTGATCTTTACATCCATCCAATGCCACTGCAGATCGGTTTCAGGATCAGCATTATTTAAGTGAATAATGGTCATACATTCAGTACGACCAGACCACTTGGTCACACCTTTCATGGTGTTTTTATCACTGACTAAAATACGATAAGTCTTCCCTACCATCTTTTGGCGTAATTCTTTTTGAATTTCTAATTGTAGTTCATTTAATTTTCTTAAGCGCAATCCTCTTTCATCGTCAGTAAGAGCATCTGCCATTCTCGCCGCTTTGGTGCCTGATCGTGGAGAGAAAGTATAAGAATAAATGAAGTGATATTTAGCTTCACGAAGTAAATTCATTGTTTCTTCAAACTCAGCTTCCGTTTCATTCGGGAAACCAACGATGATATCTGTCGAAAGGACAATCTCAGGTTGAGCTTTACGCATTTTTTCTAACAGTCCTAGGTAGTGCTCAACTGAGTACTCACGTAACATTCTTTGTAAAACAGTATTGGAACCCGACTGCACAGGTAAGTGTAAGTGTTTCGCTAATTTTTTGGATGTACCATGCACTTCAATTAATTCATCCGAAACATCGTAAGGATGAGATGTGGTATAGCGGATTAATTCTAATCCATCAATTTTATCTAACTCACGAATGAGTCCAGCTAAGGTTTCATTATTTTCTTTTCCATAAGAGTTTACGTTTTGACCAAGCAAGGTCACTTCTTGAATCCCTTGGTACTCTACCAAGCGACGTACATCTTTAACGACTTCCGCCATTTTACGAGACTTTTCGCGACCGCGGGTAAAAGGAACGATACAGTAAGAACAGAACTTGTCACAACCTTTGATGATGTTCACATAAGCTTGTGGTGTTCCATGAGAAATTTTGGTCTCAATCGAATAATCGGTAGAACGATCCCATGTATTTACAGTGAATTTATTGTCTCCAGCGTAAGTGCGATAAACCATATCCCCAATTTGATCGATCACATCGGTTCCAAAAGCAAAATCCAAATGATTATATTTTTTAACTAGATCTTTTCCTTCCGTTTGCGCGACACAACCACCGACACCCACCACTAATTTTTTATTTTTTTCTTTAAGGTGTTTAATTTCTCCTAAGTGAGAATAAAATTTTTCGTTAGCGTTATCGCGAATAGCACAAGTATTGAATAAAACTAAATCAGCATCGTCTTTGTTTTCCGTCATAGAAAAATTCATGGACGACAATTGTGAAAGCATACGTTGTGAATCGTGCTCATTCATCTGGCAGCCATAAGTTTTCATCCACACTTTACGTGGAGGGAATTCGATATCGCCTAATTTGACGGTATTAGCGGCTGAGTCAGCCTGAGTGCTGGTAGACATAGATGTGCTCCTTATTCCATCCCTCTGTTCATTAGGGGGCCTAAAGTATTAAATTTAGGCTGCAAAATAGAACAATCTCAAAGCGTTTGTCATCCCAAAAGGTATAAATATTTTTCGCCCCCCACTATCTAAAATTGGACGATCATGCTAAATTGCCGTGACTTCAACCGGAGACCTTTATGAAAAGTGCCCTTTTGTTAGGAATCGCTCTTAGTTCATTCGCCTCTTTAGCGTGTGAACCTCATCAGTTAAATCAAATCTATGCTGATCAACTGGATGCGATTCACTTTACTATGGGTGGAGCGCTAAAAGGGGAAATCCGAGGCGAGATTCTTTCTAAGGCCACTTCTATTAAACTCAAAAACACAACTATTAGAGAACTCAATGTAAGTTTCATTAGCAGTGAAAAAACTGGTGATAATCTCACCGCCATTCATAAAATTCGCATTGGTTCATTAGTCGATACAGTAAAGGGGCAGGTTTATGTCGCCCAAAACTTCGAAGTAAAAAATACTTTTGACCAAGCTTGCGTTCGTCAACCTGCTGACAAAGATCAACAAATTTCTAGCTCTGAAATTATGAGTAAATTCGACGCTGACTTCGTCGAAAATCATGCTGATTATATTAAAAATTCGGGTGATGTAGACTACTCTTTTGGAAAATTTAAAGACACCAAAAAAATTGAAGAAACACTGATCAAAGTGATTGAAAAGAAAGATCTCAAAGTGACAAAAAATAATCCCAAAGCAAACTACATTATCAACTTTGAACTCGTTACTAAAACTCCTCTTGCTTGTACGGTTAAAGGTATTCTTATCTCACAAGCAGTGATTGCCGGTGAAAAAAATATCACAGAGCTTCCAGAAGTTCGTTCTCTTACATGCTCTTTAGCTGTAAAGAGAATTTCTCGAGACGCTCTACCCAAACTATAAAATTAGGTTTTCGACTCAAATCTCAAAAAATAAATCAAGCCTTCCCCTTGTTAAAGCTTCGTGGACCATTCTATAGTCCACCACACTTAACTATTGAGAGGTCAACGTGAAATCTATTTTTTTTGTTTTCTTCTTCTTTGTGACAAATGCTCAAGCGAAAACCTTAGTCGCTGTTTGTGAAACCAAAGAAAAAAAAGAAAAAGCTGAACTTTATGTCGATTCTAAAGGCTTAGGTCAGCTCTTTACCGGAGTGAAAACAGTTTCTGGAGATTTAGTTTTTATCGACAAAGAACTTACTCTTCCCTCCACTTTTAAAAAAACAAAAGATGCGCATGTTAATCACCCCTTGGTTCAAGTGAGTTCAAACTTGTTGGGTTCAACCCTAAACTTCATTATTAATCTTCGAAACTCAGTGCAAGAAGTTTACGTTACGCAAATTTTTGCTGATCAAAACTACGATTTTGAAATGGATTGCGTTCTAGAATAACTCCACTTAATTCTTCTGAAGTGTTGCTTTGACACCAAAAAGAATCGTTTGGTGCCAAATCGTCACTGATTAACGCGCTTTTTTCTGGTCTGAAATTTGCTTTCTTACACTTTCGTCAATCATCACAATCACAAGGGAGAGAGAGTGAAAAGATTATTTCTAGGAGTACTAGTTACTCTATCAGCTATTTCGTCGTTATCTGTATTTGCGCAGCATTATCCAAGTCCAAACGTGGATCCAAACCAATTGATCGATAAATCCAGATCTATTTCTGATCTGGTAGAACAGCGAGCTTATGGCCTAAGTCAGACTCAGCGTAATCGCATCAATCAACTTTTAACTCAAATCAATGAGACGATTGTGTTGACTCAACCAGGTCCTAATCCTTATCCAACTCCATATCCAACACCTAGTCCTTACCCAAACCCGAATCCTTACCCAGGTCCGAGTCCATACCCTGGTTACGGTATTTCCTTTAGTCAGCTAGCGATTACTGGAAGCCAGCAAGTTTCTGACTCCCAAACTGCTGTGGCAGGACTATATGGAGCAATGGCGAAAGTGAATGATCCATTCTTCGCGCAAATCAAATCGATGTGTTCGCCTTTGAATACTTACTCTTCTGAAAGAGAATGTATTGTGCGCGGACTTAATAATGTGGGCTCTATCAATCTAGATCAAACACAAGCGACACAAATTCTCCGTCCACTGTGTGCCCCGGCAAGTAGCTATAGTTCTGAACTTAATTGTTTGAAGGCCGGTATCAACGTTATTGGATCGCAACAAGGTCAATTCGTCCTAAGTAGCTGTTCAGTAACAAGTGATGCTGCTTCTCAAGTCCAGTGTATTTACCGTGGACTTATGATCTAACCGTCAAAATTCACACATACTAGTGATCAAATGAAAGTCCCGCTGAATAGCGGGACTTTTGTTTTTAAGGCCCTTGTCAAAATCACTTCAAATCCGTTAAACTCATAAAAAACTTTATTGGAAAATGCATGCACTCACTTTTTAAAAGTAGGCTCAAACCAAAAAGATTTTTCCCGCTCTTCACTGAGTATGGGAGAGATCGATGAGGCATTTTCTTTCCACTGCCCATCTCGATTCCTCTCAAATCCTAAATCTCATTGATCGTTCACTTTTTTTCAAAAAACAAATCCAAAATAATCAATACTCAAAACCACTACTTAATCAATTTATAAGTTTACTTTTTTTCGAAGCCAGCACACGAACGAAGTTCTCTTTTGAAGTCGCTGCCAAAAACTTAGGGGCGAATGTTTTAAACTTTACTCCAGAGAACTCGAGCCTCGAGAAAGGCGAGAGTCTACTGGATACGTTAAAGACTCTGGAAAGTTTAGGTACCAGCCTGGCGGTCATTCGCCATTCAGATGACGAGCTGATTGAAAGTTTAAGTGAAAAAGTCTCTTTGAGCTTGGTGAATGCAGGAGCGGGAAAAAAAGAACACCCGAGCCAGGCCATCCTCGATCTTTTCACCATGGTGGAACACTTTGGTCTGAGTAGAAAACTGAAAGTCGGAATTGTAGGTGATATTCATCATAGCCGTGTGGCCAAATCTAATGCAACTATTTTGACCAAACTTGGCCATGAAGTCGTGTATTCAGGGCCCAAAGATTTAATGCCCAAAACACCTCACAAATACGAAGACTTCTCTACACTCGTAAAAACTTGCGATGTGGTGATGATGCTTCGAATGCAATTTGAACGTCATGAGAAAAACTATATTGAAAAAGAGTCCTATCTTCATACTTTTGGTTTAACCAAAAAAATGGCGAAAGAAATGAAAAGCGACGCCATCATTTTGCATCCGGCTCCCATTAACTGGAATGTGGAATTAGAAACTGGCATTGATGAACTACCATCATCAAAAATTTTTACTCAAATGCAGAATGGGGTTTATACCCGCATGGGCATTCTCTCCACCCTCTGGGAAGTCAGAGGTGGGAAATGATCCTTTTGCAAAACGCAAAAATCATTTCTAACCACAATACTGTTATTCAAACTGATCTATTAATTTCCGGCAACAAAATCACCAAAATCCAAAAAAATATTCCTGTCACGGAAGAAATGAAAGTCTTCAATGTGGAAGGAAAATTGGTGAGTGCTGGTTTTATCGATATGCATGTGCATTTGCGTGAACCTGGCTATGACTACAAGGAAACGATTAAGACTGGAACCATGGCAGCTGCTCGTGGAGGATTTACTTTCGTCGCTTGCATGCCGAATACCAATCCTGCCTTAGACAATCCCGGCATCATCCGTGAACTTCAAGATAAAATTAATAAAGAAGCAATCGTTCGTGTACGTCCGCTGGGTGCTTTAACCATTGGAAGAAAAGGGGAAGAAATTGCTCCTTATCAAGCATTAAAAGATGCGGGTGTGATTGCCTTCTCTGATGATGGTGATGGCATTCAAAATGATCAGGTGATGAAAGCAGCAATGATGGGTGTAAATAAAGTGGGCATGCCTATCATGGCCCATTGTGAAGATTGTGCACTCGCCGCCAAAGGAGCTCTTCACGCAGGAAAGTTCGCTCGTGAACATAACATTAAAGGAATAAGTTCTGCTTCTGAATATGAACAAGTAAAACGTGATATCAAATTAGCAGAAGAAATTGGCTGCCATTATCATGTATGCCATATTTCAGCCAAAGAATCTATTCAGTTTGTCCGTGAAGCAAAAAGGAAAGGACTGAATGTCACATGTGAAGTCACTCCTCACCACATCCTGCTTTGTGATGATGATATTCCCACGGTTGATTGTAATTTTAAAATGAATCCTCCATTGCGTGAGTCAAGTGATCGTAAAGCGATTATCGATGGATTAAAAGATGGAACCATTGATATTATTGCCACTGATCACGCTCCTCATACCGAGGAAGAAAAATCCCGCGAAATTCATTGTGCTCCTTTTGGCGTTGTCGGCTTAGAAACGGCTTTTCCTCTTCTCTATACACACTTAGTTTTACCAAAAACATTAACTTTAATTGAACTTATTGATCTGATGACGATTAAACCAGCTAAACTTTTCAATCTCCCTTACGGTGATTTAAAAGTCGGCGCCATCGCTGACCTCACAATTATTGATTTAGAAACAGAAAGAACTGTAGATCCTAATAAATTTTTATCTAAGGGGAAGAATACTCCCTTTAAGCTCTGGAACCTGAAAGGATGGCCAATCATGACCATCGTGAATGGAGAAATAGTATGGAAAGAGGACGAAAAATGAAAAAGTGCAAACTGTGGCTTGCCGACGGAACCCAATTTACGGGGGAAAGTTTTGGCCATGATTTCTCAAAAAGTCATAGCTTTGGCGAAGTCGTCTTCAACACCAGTATGGTGGGTTATCAAGAAATCATGAGTGACCCTTCATACTATGGACAAATTCTCACCATGACTTATCCACTCCAGGGAAATTACGGAATTTCACGAGAAGACTTTGAATCACTAAAACCTGTCATCCGTGGTTTAGTGGTTAAAGAATACTGTGAATATCCTTCTAATTTTAGAAGCCGCACCACTCTTTCAGAATTTTTAAAAGAATTTAAAATTCCTGCCATCAGCGGAATTGATACCAGAAAACTGACGCGCATTTTACGTAATAAAGGAAACATGAAGGGGCTGATCTCTCACGAAGCCATGACGGAAGCCGAGGCCATGGATCAGCTTTTAAACACAGATCTTCCTCATGATCACGTGAAACAAGTTTCCATCAAAACGCCTTTTCATTACCAAAACTCTGGCATGAGAATTGTCATGATTGATTTTGGTTTCAAAGCTTCTATATTGCGCCACTTAATGGAAAGAAATTGTGAAGTGATTGTGCTTCCTTATAATGCAACACCAGCAGATATTCGAAAATACCATCCCGATGGAATTCTCCTTTCCAATGGGCCAGGCGACCCGAAAGATGTACCTGAAGCGATTCAAACAGTGAAAGTAATTCAAGAAGAATTTCCCCTCATGGGAATTTGTCTAGGTCACCAGATTTTCTCTCTCGCCAATGGGGCCAATACTTATAAAATGAATTTTGGTCACCGTGGAGCCAATCATCCAGTAAAAGATCTTTCGACTTCGAAAACTTATCTTACTAGCCAAAATCATGGTTATGCGGTGGACATGGATTCTCTTTCCCGCACTCATTTGGCAGTAACACAAATTAATTTGAATGACTCCACCATTGAAGGAGTGAAACACCAACACCTTCCTTGTTTCTCTGTTCAGTATCATCCCGAAGCTGCTGCAGGACCTAACGATACCAGTTTCTTGTTCGATGAATTTTTATCTTTAATTAAAACGAAAAAATATGAAAGAGGACTTCATGCCTAAGAACAATGAGATTAAAAGAGTTTTAGTCATAGGTTCCGGGCCCATCGTCATTGGGCAAGCTGCAGAATTTGATTATGCTGGTACGCAGGCTATTCGTGCGCTGAAGGATGAAGGCTTAGAAGTTGTTCTAGTGAATTCAAATCCAGCGACGATTATGACTGATCAAGAAATGTGTGACCGAGTTTATATGGAGCCGCTTACGGTGGATTTTTTAGAAAAAATTCTCTACCGTGAAAGACCGGACGGAATTCTTCCTACCCTTGGAGGCCAAACTGCTCTTAATCTCGCAGTAGAGCTCGCGGAAAAAGGAATTTTAAAAAAATTAGGAATAAAGCTACTCGGTACGAATTTGGAAACGATCAAAAGAGCTGAAGACCGTGCACTTTTCAAAGAGCTTTTGAGCGAACTTGGTGAACCAGTGATCGACAGTATTATTGCTCACACATGGGAAGAAGCTCAACAATTTTGTCAGAAGATTGGACTTCCTTTAATTATCCGCCCAGCTTTTACGTTAGGGGGCACAGGTGGTGGGATTGCCTCCACCGCAGAAGAATTTCACACGATTGTTCACAGCGGATTAAAGGCCAGCCCTATCTCCCAATGTTTAATTGAAAAAAGTATCGCTGGCTTTAAAGAAATCGAATACGAAATCATGCGAGATGCAAAAGACAACTGCATCGTAATCTGTAATATGGAAAATATTGATCCCGTAGGTGTTCACACTGGTGATTCTATCGTAGTCGCTCCATCACAAACATTATCGGATCGTGAATACCAAATGCTGCGTGATTCTTCTTTAAAAATTATTCGCGCTCTGAAAATCGAGGGGGGCTGTAACGTGCAGTTTGCCCTTGATCCAAGCTCCTTTCAATATTACGTGATTGAAGTGAACCCAAGAGTTTCCCGCTCTTCCGCTTTGGCTTCTAAGGCCACAGGTTATCCAATCGCTAAGATCGCAAGCTTGATCGCCATCGGCTATGGCCTAGATGAAATCAAAAATCCAGTAACGAAAAAAACCTATGCTTGTTTTGAACCAGCACTCGATTATATCGTGACAAAAATTCCTCGCTGGCCTTTTGATAAATTTAATCAGGGCAATCGACGCCTAGGGACCCAGATGAAGGCCACCGGTGAAGTGATGGGTCTAGGACGCACACTTGAAGAATCACTAATGAAAGCAGCTCGCTCTTTAGAGATTGGAACTTATCATCTTGAACTTAAAGATTATAAAAATGTTCCTTATAGAAGTTTTCTTGAACGTTTGAAAAAACCAGACGATGAAAGATTATTTTTAGTGATGGAAGCTTTTCGCCAAGGCATGAGTATTAATGACATGCATGAGCTGACCAAGATTGATCGTTTTTTCCTGCAAAAACTGAATAATATTATTAAGGTAGAAAATACTTTAAAAGAAGCTACTTTAACCACAGAGCTTTTAAAGAAATCCAAATCCATGGGTTTTACCGATCGAAAAATCGCCGAACTCACTAATCGTACAGAAGAAGAAGTTTTCCTTCATCGAAGTGCAGAGAATATTTTTCCAGTGTATAAAATGGTGGATACTTGTGCGGCAGAGTTTTTATCAGAGACACCTTATTATTATTCGAGCTACGAAGAAGAGAATGAAATTATTCAAACCAACCGTGAAAAAGTGATTGTACTTGGTTCGGGACCTATCCGCATCGGCCAAGGAATTGAATTTGACTACGCTACTGTTCACGCGATCCAAGCTTTGAAAGAAGCTGGCTATGAAGCCATCATTATTAATAATAATCCCGAGACAGTTTCCACCGATTTCAATATCTCGGACAGACTCTACTTTGAACCTCTCAATGTTGAAGATGTTATGCATGTCATTCGTGAAGAAGAAAAGTTTGGAAAACTGAAAGGTGTGATTGTTCAGTTTGGAGGACAAACAGCGATTAATCTGGCCAAGCCTCTTTCCCAAAAAGGTGTAACAATTCTAGGCACCAAATTAGAAGACATCGATCGTGCTGAAGACAGAAAACGCTTTGAGGAATTACTGGAAAGCCTTAATATCAAACGTCCTGAAGGAAGAACCGTTACTTCTGGAGAAGAGGCCCTCGCCGCCTCGAAATGTTTGGGGTTCCCTGTAATCGTTCGACCTTCCTATGTATTAGGAGGACGTGCGATGAAAGTGGTGCACGATGAGGAGACACTACTTACTTATATGATTGAAGCGGTGAAAGTGAATCCAGAATATCCAGTGCTCATCGATCGCTATATTCTAGGCAAAGAAGTGGAAGTGGACGCTCTTTGTGATGGTGAGAATGTTTTTATCCCGGGAATTATGGAGCATATTGAGAAAGCGGGAGTGCACTCAGGAGACTCGATTGCAGTATATCCTCCTCAAAACATTAATATTGAAACACAGAATGCTTTAATCAAAACCACAATGGCACTGGCCAAAGGTTTGAATACCAAAGGTCTGATTAACATTCAGTATGTTTTACTAGAAAACCAAGTCTATGTACTCGAAGTGAATCCTCGCGCTTCGCGTACAGTTCCTTTTCTCTCAAAAGTAACTAAAATTCCCATGGCCAAAATTGCTACAAAATTGATGCTCGGGAAAAACTTAATTGAGCTAGGTTTATATCATGGCTACCATCCTGAAGAAGATTTAATTAGTGTGAAAGTTCCTGTTTTTTCTTTCGCAAAACTGGTGGATGTCGATACAGCGCTTGGACCAGAAATGAAATCGACAGGAGAGGTCATTGGGTCTGAAATTACTTTTGCCAAAGCTCTCTACAAGGGACTCCTTGCTGCAGGAATAAAACTTCCAAGTGCAGGAACGATCTTGGTCACAATCTCTGATAAACATAAAACGGAAATGATTCCGCTCTTAAAATCTTTCCGACGCCTGGGCTTCAAGTTTATGGCAACAGAAGGGACTGCCAGCTTTATGCGTGATCATGGGCTAATGGTAGAGAATGTGAATAAAATCCATCAAGGAACTCCACACATTTTAGATGCCATCAAAGAAGGAAAGGCCAATATTGTGATTAATACTCTCTCTAATGGTGATAGTGTGGCTTCAGATGGTTTTAAAATGCGTAGAGCTGCGGTGGAAAATGGTGTGGTTTGTTTAACTTCCTTAGATACTGCTCACGCTTTAGTCAGTGCCCTCGAATCCATTAGTTTTGGAATTTATAATTTAGGTGAAGAGATAGATGAAACATACAGCGCTCATTCTTAAACACGAAAAACTCGAAAAAGGTTATTTTCTTCTAACTATAGAGAGACCAGTCGGACTTCATCAAATCGAAGCCGGCCAGTTTGCCATGCTGAAAATTCCCCATTTCTTTCTACGACGCCCATTAACTTTTTTTGAAATTAATGAGAATTCTTTGAGTTTTTGCTATAAACCACTAGGAGCCGGTTTGGAGTCTTTAACTAAAGTTAAAGCAGGACACTACCTCGAATTTCACGGTCCTTTGGGAACGCCAGAACATTTTCACCCAGAACATTTAATCTTTCTTTCTGATGATCCTTACGCCCCCGCTCTTCATGCTCTCGCAACACATTATCAAAAGAAAATATTACCAATGAATACCCCAACATTACCTCAAGATACTGTGGTAGTTGCAGCTATTGGACAAACTATGGGATGTGGAGTGGGCTCGTGTATGAGTTGTGTTTCCAAGAATGCTCAAGGTGAAGTGATTAAACTTTGCCAAACTGGACTTTTTACCAAAAAAGAATCATGCCATGAAACAAAAAATTTTTAATCTCGATTTTAAAAATCCCATCGTTGCCGCTTCCGGTCCATGGGGCTTCCTGCACGAATGGCAAAAGTCAGTGGATTTAAATCTATTAGGTGCTGCTACTTTAAAAACCACCACCCCCTTACACCGCACAGGAAATGAAACTCCTCGTATGACGGAAGTGACATCAGGTCTTCTCAACAGTATTGGATTAGCGAATCCCGGAATTGATCTGGTAATTAAAGAAGAAATACCTAAGCTTCACCATCTTCACCTTCCTATCATTGGCAATGTCGGTGGTTTTAGTATCGAAGATTATCGTCATATGATTCTGGCCTATGATCAATGCTCTAAAGTCGCCATGATTGAAGTGAATGTGTCTTGTCCCAACGTTAAACATGGCAATCTTAATTTTGCTCACGACGAAGGACTATTGTGTGAATTAGTCCATGAAATTCGTTCGCAGACCAATAAAGCACTCATCATTAAACTTTCTCCTAATCTTCCAAGTCTTGTGGGATTAGCAAAAAAACTAGAAACCCTCAAAATCGATGGGCTCACCATTGCCAATACATACGTGGGCATGAAGATTGATTTAAAAACAAAAAAACCTGTGCTAGCGAATAAAACTGGCGGACTTTCAGGACCCGCCATTAAAGCGCTCACCTTGAGACACGTCTTTGAAGTGGCCCAAGTAACAAATCTTCCCATCATCGCTTTAGGCGGAGTTCAATCAGTGGACGATGTGATGGAATATATTTTAGCTGGTGCAAGTTTAGTGGGTATTGGATCAAGCGTACTCCATGATCCACAGACGATAGAAGCCATTATTCAAAGTTTACCCGAAGATATTTTAAGTTATAAAGGACTCGCATGGAAATCATAGTAGCTCTCGACTTTAAAGAAGAAAATAAACTACAAGAACTATTGAAAAGTCTGCACGACTTTAAACCTTTTTATAAAGTCGGTATGGAACTTTTTTACTATCGTCCAAATATTGTTAAAGAATTGAAAGAGCAAGGCCATAAAGTTTTTCTCGATTTGAAACTGCATGACATACCAAATACGGTAGAAAAAGCACTATCCAGTTTAAAAGCTCTTAATCCTGATCTGATTAACGTCCACGCACTTGGTGGAAAAGAGATGATGGAGAGAGCAGGAAAGGTTTTTCATGGCACGAATACTAAGATTATTGCTGTCACTCAACTCACTTCCTCCGATGACGAAAGCTTAAAAACAGTAGGAATTAATACCTCCGTTCAAGATTCTGTTGTAACTTTGGCAACTCTGACTAAGGCCTGTGGCCTTCATGGAGTCGTGGCCTCTGCTTTTGAAGTTCCCTGGGTGAAAGAACACTTAGGGAAAAACTTTTTGACTATTACCCCAGGTATTCGTTTCGAAGGAAACGATATCAATGATCAAAAACGAGTGGTAACTCCTAAAAACGCCAAGTTATTAGGTTCTGATTATATTGTGGTGGGAAGACCGATTACGGGAACCAATAATCCAGCTGAGATCTATCAACAAATCTTAAAGGACATCCAATGAACTTGCCTCAATTAAAAGTAGCTGAGTATTTGCTTAAGGAAGAAGCTGTTTTTTTAAGACCAAATGATCCCTTTACTTGGGCCTCGGGAATAAAATCCCCCATCTACTGCGATAATAGACAGCTCATTTCGAACCCTGAAGCCAGAAAATTTATCACTCAATGCTTTTGTGATTTAATAATAAAATATTTTCCTGAAACAAACTTGGTTGCTGGAACATCTACTGCGGGAATTCCCTGGGCAGCTTGGGTGGCGAATGAATTGAATCTCCCCATGGTTTATGTAAGAAGTTCACCTAAAGAACATGGTCGTGAAAATTTAGTCGAAGGAAAATTAAAAGCAAATTCTAAAGTAGTGGTGATTGAAGATCTTATCTCGACGGGAGGAAGCTCCTACAAAGTTGTGGAAGCACTACAGAAGGAAAATATGGACGTCCAAGGACTTTTGGCCATTTTTTCTTACGAATTTAGACGTGCCAATCAAATGTTTGAATCAGCGAACCTTCCAGTGCATACACTGACAAGTTTTCAAAATCTCTTGAAAACAGCTCAGAAACTTAATTTTTTAGAGGAAAGTGACACAAATAAAGTTGAAAAATGGCGAGAACAATTTCTCTAAGCTTAAAGTTTACGTTACAATAGATTCCTGAAAAGGAAATCTATGTCTTATATTCATTCTGTTAGTACCGCTCTTCCTCCTCACTACGCCACCCAGACGGAGATTATTGAATTTTTAAGTAAGCATAGTCTCATGAAGCCTGCTCAATTTGAGCGTTTTAAAAGATTTATGGAAAGTGTACAAGTGAAAGGCAGACATCTTTCGGTACCTTTAGAGGAATATCTGACCATAACTAATAGTTTTGCGAAAAAAAATGAAGCATGGGTGACAACTTCTTTAGCTTTATTAGAAAAAACGGTGGCTGAATTACTCCAAAATGCAAAATTAGAAGCAAAAGATATTTCCATGCTCATGAGTACTTCCATTACGGGATTAACAGTCCCTAGTTTGGAAGGAAGACTGATGAATAAATTTAATTTTCCCGCCTCAACCAAAAGAATTCCTCTCTTTGGTTTAGGTTGCCTGGCCGGAGCTGCAGGCATTGCGCGGGCCCATGACTATCTCAAAGCATATCCGCATGAAGCTGTCATTTTTTTTAGCAGTGAGCTTTGCTCACTTACGGTTCAACTAGGAGATATGTCCGTTGCGAACATGATTTCCACCAGCTTATTTGGAGATGGAGCAGCTGCCGTTTTACTCGTCGGCGAAAAACATCATCTCAAAAATGAATGCAAACTTAAAATTCTAGAAACTCAATCCAGCTTTTATCCTAATACCGAAGAAATTATGGGCTGGGATATGGTGGATCAGGGCTTCAAAATTATTCTTAGCTCTGGGGTGCCAGAGCTAGTACAAAAATATGTTCCAGATGATCTCAAGCGTATTCTCCTAACGAGAAAAATGGCTCCATCAGATTTGGATTTTTTTGTATCTCATCCGGGAGGACCTAAAGTTCTCGAAGCCATGGAATTAGCGCTAGACCTTAAGAAGAATGAATTGGCATCCAGTTGGAAAAGCTTATCTGAAATTGGAAACCTATCTTCTGCCTCTGTTCTTTTTATTCTCAAAGAAACTCTTCAAAATCTCAAAAAAGAACATTTTGGGCTAATGACTGCCATGGGCCCAGGCTTTTGCAGCGAAATGCTTATATTAGAACATGTTCATTTATAGTCTTATCCTCATTGTTATTATTACCACTCGTCTTTTCGAGCTACAGCTATCGAAAAGAAATGAAGCATTTCTTCTCTCGCAAGGAGGAGTTTCTCATGATCCAAAACTCTTTCTCATCATGAGAATTTTTCATACGCTTTGGTTTATCAGCTTATTTGTGGAGGCACACTACTACGGACAATTTCCTCCAACAGAGAAAATAATTGGACTCAGTTTTTTAATTCTGGTGGCCCAAGGAATAAGACTTTGGACCATGAGAACATTGAAAGAATACTGGACTGCCTCAGTAACGACTATTCCTTATCAACCTTATATTAAAACAGGTCCTTATAAATATCTTCGTCATCCTGTTTATATGGCAGTCGTAGTTGAGTTTTTTGCTATTCCAGCGCTCTATAATTGTTACCGCACCTTGATCGTTGGAAGTCTTGTTAATATGATTATATTAAGCCAACGTATGGCGATAGAAAATACTCTCTTTATAAAGGATCAACAATGAAATATCTTTTACTAATGTTTATTCTTCTCTCTCAATTATCTTTTGCTCAGGAACTAAAAAAAGATTTCCATTTAGAAAGCTATAAAATGGCGACTAAAGCGGAAACTTATATCAAATTTGAAAATAAAAGTACTAAATTTGGTCTACTGACAACAAGCTACGATGGATATGCTAAAGACTTTAGTGTTAGCTATTCGTATAAAGACCAAAGCTTTTCTGGTGTAAAAGTCACGGTAAAAGGAAACTCAATAGATACAGATGTTGATGCCCGTAATGAAAAAATGCATGACCTATGTCTAGAAACCAAAACCTATCCGGACATAATTGTAACTCTCTCATCGGTAGTGAAAGTGCAAGCGGATGAACAAAATGTTCCCGCTACGATTCTAGTTCGCGGAAAATCAAAGCCGATAGAAATCAAAATGACGGTCAAAGAAAATGAAGTCGTAGGAAAAGCAAAATTAAGTTTTAAAGAACTGGAAATACCTGATCCTAGTATCGCCATTGCAAAAGTTAAAGATGAGATTAATCTCGAATTTAAACTTTCACTTAAATAAAGAAATGAAGAGGCGTATTCCCCCTTCAAAAGGGGTGAAGATGTTACCTATAATACCAATAAAATCATCGGCCCGAGATTTCTTTTGTTGAAGAAAAGCTCCTAGTGCATTACAAAGCTTGGGTTGACGAATAAACCATTGGAAAAATGTATTTAGGCCCACCTTACTTTTAAACTTTTTATTTTTAATTTCGCTATAGAGGAATAATGCTTGTTTCAGTTTTTCCTGTTCCAATGAATTCACACATAGACTTAAGTGATAACCACTCCACAGAGCAAGATAGATTCCCTCGCCAGTCAATGGATCAATAAATCCACCAGCATCTCCAATTAAGGCCACCCGCTCCCCTACAAACTTTTTAACAGGATGGGTAAGCGGATAAACAGAAGTCACATTCAAGGTTGAAGTAAAGGGTTCATATTCGTCACGGAGAACTGGAGATTGAGCACGATAATATTCAATTATTTCGATAGAGTTCTTGAATAATTTCATATTCTTTTTATCAGTGACAATAGAAAAGTTTACCAATTCTTTTTCCACTGGATTAATTCCGGCATAGGCTCCATCAGCAAAAATGTGCATCTCGCCTGTGCGTAGAAAATTTTTCTTTTTCTTAAGATAGACATGTAGAGCAACTCTTGTTTCTTTATTCGTGTTAATGTCCACACCTATGGTTTTAGCCACTAGGGATTTTCGCCCATCGGCTCCTACCAGAAAATCAGTAGTCCACTCTCCCTTGTCAGTAATCACTTTATAACCATTTTGTATTTTTTGTATTTTATGAACTGCTGTTCCCCAAAGTATCTTTACCCCCGAAGCAGAAGCAAGATCAGCTAACTTTTGTTCTAATTTATCTCGACGTAGAGAGAGGCCCGAGCGTCCAAAAGGAAAAGTACTCATCACTTCAGTCCCATTGGGAGACATTAAGCGCATCCCATATACAGGAAGAAAATTTTCGGTCAAGAAATCGCCTAACCCTAATTGAACTAAAAGGTCTTTCCCTGGAGGACAAAGATATTCTCCACACACTTTCAACTTCACCGCTGGACGGGCCTCTAAAACAAGGACGGAGTGTCCTTGTAATGAAAATCGCCATGCGGCCATGAGACCCGCAAAACCACCACCAACAATAAGAATAGGAAAATGAGTTTTCATTCTGGTTTATTTTTCCTTCGAAGAATTAACATTTCGATCACAAAAAAGAAGGCGAAGGCAATGTAGAATCCAATGGTTTTAAAAAAAGCCCATTGACTAGTTGTGCCCCATAAAGCCAGTGCACCCATTCCACATCCGTAGACAATGAGAAAGAAACTTAAATCTCTTTCCAGATGTATAAGCATCGCCTTGGGTGGTACTTTATCTGGATGCATCGATGTCGTCATTTCTAAGAAAAGGCCTTCTCCCGTTTTTAATTTATAGAGAAGGAAACCGCCCATGATGATACCAGTAAAAAAAGGTTGAAGTTTAAACCAAATGCCATTCTCTCCTTGCAATGACATTCCTCCTAAAATCAAGAGTAGGAGAAAGTTAAATTTAGAAAGGGTATGAACGTGTTTAGTAAAAATTTTCTCTAACAGAATTTCCAGTACTGCCAAAATTAAGCCACCTGTGACCGCAATTTTTATGGGGTAATTTTCTTCTAAATACCAATAGGCTAGAGCTGGTAAAAAAGAGAGAAAAAAGAAGCTTTTTGACACGTTTTTATTATTCATAGAAGCAGGCCCTTACTTAGCTTTACTTCTATCATACATAGGGGTCTAAGCTTAGGCACTCTTTTTTAGTTTTCTTTCACAGAAATTGAGATAATTAAGTTTAAAGCTAGTTGGATCTAGGATCTCAATTTTGGTTTCCAAATTGGAAATCCATTCGTAAATATCTTCCGATTCTTCCACCGAAGCGGCCCAAATAAGATCTCCTTTCGGATTACTGATAACATAGGGTTTTCTTAAAAAATGGTAAAGTGGGGTCAATTCTTGTACTTGCTCTGGATTTAATATTTTAAGTACAAGGCGAACTTCAGTACCACTAATGGCCCTGATACTACTTAAAAAATCATCAATCTCGATTGAGCTATGTAAAGGAGCTTCCATTTGTTCTTTTAAATCTTTCACATCCATCATCTTATCTAGAGGAAGATAGATTAAACTTTTATCCACCATCTCTTCTGCGACTAAGGAAAGTTCCCCTTCAATATGCACTAAACGATGAGGGTATACTTTAATCGAGTTACTATGATCTTCCATACGTAAACTGACACAGCTCTTATCTTCAACACAAGTCTTTAAGACATCTTTGATGGCTTCCAAATTCATATCCTTTTCAGCATTCACATCATTTAAGAGATCATTCAATAATTTACTTGGAATTATTTTTTCTGAGATTTTTTCGCCCCAACTTCCAATGACTTTAACCGCACGGAAAAGGTCGAAACGCTTATACTGGTCTTCAATTTTGGCTAGATTGGCAGCAACTTTTTGATGAAATGGTTGCTCCTGAAAACCATGTAATAGTGGGAAATGGGCTTGAAATTTTAGCCAGTCCACCAGTTCAAATTCGAATTTAATTTTGGGTTTAATCTTAGGAGACTCAATATACTCTTTCCCCTCAACTGTTACACGCTGGAAGACAACATTCATTTCTTCTAAAAAAGAAATTCCTTTCTCTAACATTGCTTTATCGACTTGAAGTTGATCTACAAGAAATTGAATTTCTTGCTTTCCTTCCATCTTCATCAAACACTCTAAGATGTCCCAGAATTTTGAATCTTCTAAACTAGGATGTATCATGTGCTCCCCTTCTCCGGTAAAGTCCCTTACCTGATTAATCTTGTCGGCTATCTTCCCTAATTCTTGAGTGTTTTTTTTCTATTTTATGCGATAATAAGGGTATGTTTGCTCAATTTTTTATGAAAAATCCAGTACTTATCATGGGAGTCCTTATGTTCGCGGTCTTCCTAATGAACGCTCGCAAAAAAGACTCCTTGATGTCGAGGGATAATCTTAATCCAACTTCCTGCAAGACCGTTTTAGTGACATTGAACAAGAGGATACCAGCAACATGGAAAGTAGAGTGTAACAAGAACGATTTGAATGTCGTAACTGAGTCAAAACTAGAAAATCAAAATTTAGATTTATTAAGACAAGGTCTCTATATGGAAATGGCCAACAACATTGTTCTATTGGCCCGTAACTGTCCTCTAGATACTTTGGAGAACGTGGCCATGATTAAACTAACACTTAACAATCCTAAATATCAGATTGATGCTTACACTAAAGGGAAGAATATTGTGAAGTTTGCAACGATGAACGAAAAACAATTTATTCTGGAACACCTAAAGGCCACTGTTCAAGTCAAAGAAACTGCAAAATAACTTATCTGGTGGACATTGAAACTTATACTTCATCGTTTTCGTTTCAAAGGCATATTCGAAAGCATGTAAATACAATCTTCCTGCTTTCTCTCCACCATAGAGTTCATCACCTAGAATCGGAAAACCTAAATAAGCTAACTGGGCACGAATCTGGTGGCGTAAGCCTGTTTTAAGCTCAACCCAAACCAAACTATGATCACTAGCTTGATCATATTGAGCTTTGACGACAGTGAGTTCACCCACAAAGTCTCCCAACGAATCGTGGACTTTTTGTTTGTGTCCTTTTTCTCCCACTGACGAAAAAAAATGAGCATGTTTTCCTAGTTTAGAAAATTTACCTTTTACCATGGCCAGATAAACTTTGTTCTTCATAATAGAATTAAAATTGGCACGTAACTCTTCATAGATATGCTGTTGTTTGATATATAGTATGAGCCCTGATGTTTCATAATCAAGTCGATATAAAAGGCCTCGATCATAATTTTCCACATTCACTTGTAATAACTGATCGTGATAACTTTCACGTAAAAACGAAAGAAGATTATTTTGTTCCAGGTAAGAAAGAGGATGTGCATGAATGCGAGCAGGTTTATTCAAGGCCATTAAGATGTCATCATCATAAAGAATATCAATATTCGCACCTTGATAATGAGGATTAATATGAGCGTAATTTACGATATCTAAAGATAGAGTTATCGGTTTCTTCTCCTGTACTTTCATTTTCAATTCACTACTGGACAAAAACTTTTTCAGTTTTTGTTTAGATATCCCTAAGGTTAACTTCAGTGCATTCTCAAGTGTAGAATGCGACTGAAGAAAACAAAATTGAATATTTTTCATGGATTATTTGACGTAGATCTGTTTTCCGTTACTACGTAAGCTTGACTTACGAATAACAAACTCAACGCGGCGATCTTTAGCTTCTCCAGCGGCTCCCGAGCCACCTTCAACATCTGCCTGCGTATCTCCGTAAAACATAGTGGTAATGCGACTTGGTGCCACGCCACGTTTGACTAGAAGTCTAGTCACCACACTGGCCCTTTCCGCGGATAAGGAGAAAGCATCTTTACCATCCGCCGTGGATTCACCACGTGAAGCGTGCCCTTCTACGAAAACCGTCCACTCTGAGTTAGAAAGAAGTTTGGTCATTTTTTCAAAAACTTCCACACTCACTTTCTCTAATTTTACTGAACCAGGTTGGAAATAAATTTTATCTTTAACGGATACTTTGATACCTTCAGGAACTTCGAACATCTGAACAGCGTCAGAAAGTTCAAACTCTTTCAAAGTGTTAGTCATGTTTGTGACTTGTTCATCAGACTCACGATTGATTTCATGCTTTTCCAGTAATCCTTCCATCGTTTTAAAATCAATTGGGAAGGGCTTAACTGAATCCGTCCCGTCCATCATTGTTGCAATATCTTCAGGTGATTTACCGGGAATAAGAACATCACCTTTCTCCAGCACGTTACCACCAAAAGCCTCACGAATAGAACCAAGGGCAGGTTCTGCTTTCGTTTTATCGAAACTTGCCATGGATACGAGTAACACGAAAAATGTAAGTAACAGCGTACATAAATCAGAGAAGGTTGCGAGCCATCCTGGAGCTCCCGGTTTACAAGGAGGACATTTATTTCCCATAAAATACTCCTCTTATTTCTCGCCTTTATCTTCAGGGACAGCACGCTGGCCTGGAGCAAGGAATGAATCTAATTTTTCACGAATAACTCGTGGGTTTTCACCGGCAACAATTCCTAGAACCCCTGCCACCACGATATTCATTTTAGTTAATTCAGCTTTAGAGCGTAATTTTAATTTTGATGCCACTGGAATTGTAAAAACGTTGGCAATGACAGAACCGTATAATGTTGTTAAGAGAGCAACTGCCATCGCGGGACCAATCGCTGTTGGGTCTGACATATTCTGTAACATCTGTACCAGACCAATGAGCGTACCAATCATTCCGAAAGCCGGACCATCGGCTCCCATCCCTTCCAACATCTCTACGCCTTTCCCATGACGATCGGCCATAGAGTCGATCTCCAGTTGAAGAATAGCTGCAATAACATCAGGTGGGCGGTTATCAGCAGCGAAGAGCACTGCCTTTTTCAAGAACGGATCTGCAATCGCAACTTTTTCCAGTGCGAACACCGATTCACGTCTTGCTGTTTCTGATAATTTTTGAATTTCATCAATCATTCCTTTCGGATCAACTGGCGTGGAAAAGATGGCCTTCATATAAATTTGCACCAGCGCTTTTAAATCATCTAGCGACCACTTAATCAACGTCGTGGCAATAACCCCACCACCTACTACCGCAACTGAGGGAACATCGATAAAGATTGAAAGTGGAGAACCATAAAGGATCGACCCAATAATAGAGATGGTAGCGAGAATGAGCCCAATGACCGTTCCTAAATCCATAAAACACCCGTAGAAAAATTTTTCTTCAAGTAACTTATCGGAATGACATGATTAGACTTTAAATGAATTTTATGAAATTTAGAAAATAGAAGATAAAACGAAAAAACCCCGCCAGCAGCGGGGTTTTAATCCTGACTAATTTGCTTTATCATCCATGAAAAAAGACTTGTCGAGATATTGAGCTAAAACATTTCTTAGTTCATCAAGATCGAGATCGTGATCCGTTTTAAGTGATAATTCGTTTTGAATCATTGAAGTAGGAAATCCAGTTAGCTCAGCCAATTCCTTTAGACTAACCTTAGTTTTCCCATCTGTTGTTGGACTCATGTCCAGTGAATCATTCATTTGATTCATGTTCTTTCTCCTTAAAGAATTAATGCATTCCATGCTTAATTTTTGATACGGTAGAATCATATCGATGGACAAAAATTAATGTCAATTAAACTGGTGAGTGATGTAAGTATTTATTAGAGATTTGAGTCAAAATTAACTAAACAGTTGCACAAAGCTGCTGATTTTACTCAAGATTTCATGATACTCCTGGTCTGATCGAGAGAGTAAGGTAACCCCTCCCCCAGAACCATAGTAGAGTTTATGCTGAGCTTCTTTAATGTGGGCAGTGCGAATATTGATAGAAGCCGTCTTCACTTTTCCATCTAAAATCACAGTTGACCCACAATAGATTCCGCGTTCACCTTCTTCTAGCCGATGAATGATTTCCATCACGCGTTTCTTTGGAGCTCCAGTAATTGATCCTCCTGGAAATAAAACATCCATCAAACGAAAGAGATTCATATTCTTAGGTAAGGTCGCTCGTATCACAGAAAATGTATGGATGAGCTCCGGAACTTCCAAATACTTTCGTGGATGAATGACCTTCGCAACATCTCCTGAAAGTGCGGTTAGATCATTCCTCATTAAATCCGTAATCATATTTAATTCTCCTAAATCTTTTTTTGATTCAGAAAGAATGTTTTTTGCTTTCGCCACATCTGCATTCAAAATCTTTTCTGTTCCCTTGATGGGGTAAGAATAGATTTTATCCTCTTTAATTTTCCATAAACATTCAGGAGAATTACTGAGGATGAATTCTTGTAATAAAGGTATATTTAAAGCATGAGCAAAAGCAGATCTTTTTTGAGGATTATTCCATGCTCTCAAAAACTCTAGACGATTATTAGCTTTATAATAATAAGAAAATGTATGGGTGAGATTCACTTGATAGCAGTTCCCTGCTTTTAGTTCATTTTGCACTTCTTTAAAAAGTTTTTGGTAATGTTTCTCCGAAAGGGCACTGGCAAAACTTAAATGAGGAATACTGTCAATGAATAACTCCTCTCCTTTTATCTTTGAACGTTTATCAAACTGGAGATCAATCACCAGAGGTGCTTCGCAACTAACTTCGATTCCTTTTAACAAAGCACCATATTCGTAGAAAAACTGGATCACACGTCCGGAATGTTTCTCTTGTAATTGAATTTTCTCTAAATGGTTTTGTAAATCTTCTAATTCACTAGCTTCACGTTTGCCTGTGAGAAGATTAATTTTCTCCTCGGCGGTGTAAAGATAAGCAAATTTGGGTTTTTGATAAAGGTAGAAATAATTCCTTGAACCAAGCGCGAGAAAAAATAACTCATTGATAGAAAGTTTCATGAGTCCCTCAATTAGGGATTAGACTCAAACGACAAATTAGCAAATTTGGTTTGAGAAGCGATCCATCCAACCTTGGCCGTACCTGTTTCACCAGCACGGTTTTTCCCAACGATGATTTCCGCAATCCCCTTTTCTTTGGAGTCCTTATTATACACCTCATCACGATAAACAAAGAGGACAATATCCGCATCCTGTTCGATTGATCCTGATTCACGTAAGTCTGCAAGACCAGGTCGCTTATCCACTCGGGCTTCAACAGCGCGGTTTAGCTGTGAGAGGGCCATGATGGGACATTCCAACTCTTTTGCCAAGTTTTTGAGTCCTCGGGAAATTTCAGCAATTTGCTGCTCTCTTTGAGTATCTCTACCTGTGTGAGAGTGCATTAACTGTAAGTAGTCAATGATCACTAGACCAAGACCTTGCTCTGTTTTAATTTTACGGCACTGGGATTTGATATCAACCAAATTGATATCCCCTTTATCGTCAATATAAATTGGAAGATTTGAAAGTTCTTTCACCGCGAGACCCATTGCGCGTAGATCTGTGTCGAGGAGATTTTTTGTTCTTAAGCGCTGTGAATCTACGGCCGCTTCACTCGATAAAATTCTCATGGTTAATTCCTGGCTCACCATCTCGAGAGAGAAGATGGACACAGGTAGGCTTGTGGACTTAACAGCATTAACGGCAATATTCAAAGCAAGTGAAGTCTTACCCATCGCTGGTCTTGCGGCCAGGATAATTAGTTGTCCAGGCTGTAAACCAAGTAGCTTTTTATCTAATTCTTTAAATCCGGTTGGAAGACCAGAGATTTCTCCACGTCCTCTTTCCGAATTTTCCAGATCTTTTAAATTTTGTTTAAGAAATGTTTTTATGTCTTTCAAACCACCAGTACGAGTTTGAGACGTTAATTTAAAAAAGTTAGCTTCCACTTCTGAAATGAAGTCTTTGGCTTCACCTACATAGTTAGTACCAGTCTCCACCACCTTGACTGCCGTTTTAACTACGTTGCGAATTAAGGCTTTTTCTTTAACAACTTTGGCATAGGCCCCTACGTTCGCGGAGCTAGCTTGATCTTCAATAATAGTGAGAATACCAGATTGTCCTCCCACCATATCGAGTTTACCTCGATCACTTAGCTTGGCACAGACGGTAACTAGATCAATTGGTTCTGAATTAAAAGAAAGATCTCTAATGGCATCAAAGATTACTCCATATTGAGGATGGAAAAAATCTTCGCGGGATAAACCGATATCGGACATCTGATCAAAAGAAGCACCATCAATAAGCAAACATCCAATAAGGGATTTCTCTGCTAATAAATCGTGAGGCAATTCTCTGATGGGAGCCGTCATAGCATTATCCTTGGGCAAAATTGAAAAAGCCCCAGTTTATAACTGGGGCTTTTGAGTAACTGATTACTTCTTCTTATTCGCTGTCGTTTTTTTAGCGTTGTTTTTTGCTGCAAGATCCTCATCTTTAATTGAGTTCGCAAGAAGTGCTGCTTCTTTCGCTTCAGCAGTTTCAGCTTCAGCAGCTTTAGCCGCTTGTTGTTCACGAAGCTCTTTTGATTTTTTAGCTTCAGCTTGAGCAACTTTAAGCTCTTCAATTTGTTTTTGGTCTTGAGAAACACCAACTTTGAAAGTGGCTTCAACACCAGTAAAGATTTTAGCTTTAACATCATATTTACCAAGACCTTTAATTTGGTTCTCGATAATGATTTGACGACGGTCAAGGCTGATGCCTTGTTTTTCTAGTTCTTTTGCAAGTTCAGTCGTTGTAACTGTACCAAAAAGTTTACCGTTCGCTCCAACTCTCTTAACAAGTTCGATTGTTACAGCATCAACTTTCTTCTTAACATCCATTGCTACTTTTTTCTCAGCTTCAACTTTCTTCGCTAGAATGTTTTGTTGGTGAACTAAAATTTTAGTGTTCGCAACATCAGCCAGTTTCGCTAATTTCTTAGGGAAAAGGAAATTACGTGCGTATCCAGCAGAAACGTTTACAATTTCGCCCACGTTTCCAAGAGTCGAAACTCTCTCAATTAAAATAACTTTCATTAGAAATCTCCTTGATCATCTTTATTAGATTTTTTTGTTAAATATTTTCTAAAGTTAAACCAGATATCGAATAATCCCACGAGGGCAATCAACCAACTTGCTGTCACTACAGTGAAAAGAATTAAGAATGATCGGAAAAAACCGGTAATTCTTAAGTAAGCTACAAAGTCCATATAGATGCCGAAACCCTGGAAGAAATAAAACAGACCTAAACATTTTAGGGCGGTTATACCTGCCACGTCGTACCAAGGACCAAAAAGCTCTTTTCCCCAAATGCTTAAGACAAAAGCTGGAATCACCAACCAGACGACATAGTCTGGCACATTAAATGTGAGGTAATCCCTCTCGCTGTATGGGTATGGTTTATCTGTGAATAGTAAAGCTTGGCTGCGGATAATAATCAGTAAGTTGATCCATAATCCAAAAAAGATCACCATAAAGACAGCTGATGGAAAACTAGCGATGAACTCGTCAGTCATTTTTTCTGGATTAGAAAGAAGGTCCACCATTTGTCGTGAATCTTCTCCACCTTCAGCCAGAATTTTTTCTTTATCAACCTGTACTTGAGCTGAAATCTTTTTCACTTCTTCCACAATATAAGTTCGCAAAGGAAGATTGAGCGTCTTCGTCGTAAAAGTGATGCCTAAACCGATGAGGAGGATCATCGCCATTCCAAAACGAAGAATACCTTTAAAAGGTGCGATCTTTCTTAACCAGATTTCAGCTATGGCCAAGGCCATAACAAATCCAGCGGCATAAAGCCCAATGAGTAACTCTTTGGGAAAAATAAACTTAGATAATAATACTGATGCACCTAAGCCTAACAAACCGAGTAAAATTCCCTTAGCACGACCATACATAATAATGGCAAATACAAGTGGAACCGGAGTGAAGACAGACATGAACATACTGACACAAAGTACTATCGACGCCATTCCTAAAAAGAAATAACGTGAAAGCCCTTTAGTCGGCTGTACGTGAATGTTTCCCATGTTCTCGGTCATCATACTATTCCTAAATTTCTTACTTCGCCGTTTGGTTAGACAGGTAAGAAATCAATCCCATAGCGCGACCGCGTTTAATTGCAGCAACTGCTAAACGGTGATTCTTAGGCGTTAAACCAGTTACGCGAGCTGGAGAAATTTTTCCAAACTCGTTTACTAGCCAAGCATATGTGCTTGGATCTTTCCAATCTGGAGATGTCTTCTTCGCTAAAAACCAGTCAGAACGTTTCTTAGCAAACATCTTTCTGTCTTTATCAACATCATACCCACCGAAATCTCCGTCTCCGCCTTCGAAATCGTTATCGCCCATATCATTGTTGCGATCCATTGGTTTTTTGTATTCTGTTTCTTCTTTCTTTGCTCTAGGAGCAGATTTTTTCATTTCAGTCATATTGTCCTCTTTCATTAGTTGTTAAATTTTGGAGTTTTGTATTCTTTAACGATTGTTTCTTGAGCTTTATCGTCTCCAAGTTTAACAATCAAAGAACGGATTACGTTTTCGTTAATGCGGAAGCGTCTTTCAAGTTCGCTGTTAATTTGAGTGTTCGCTTTGTACATGAAGTAAACGTAGTGACCTTTTTTGTGGTTGTTACCTAGAGTTTGAGGAAAAGTTTTAATTCCCCAATCATCGTTAACAAGAATTTCACCTTTGGCAGTTTTTACAACATCAGTAACGATAGCTTTCACAGAATTAGCTGTGGCTTCGTCGATGTCTGTGCGTAGCACGAGCGCTGTTTCGTAGATCATAGAATCTCCTGGTTTATATAGCCCATGGTCGTTATTGCCATGAGCGAGGTTTGATCAAATTTGGATAGAAACGTGGAAGGAATCTAACATAGAGAAATCACAGTGACAAAGGGAAGTTTTTGCGAGAAATCGGGCTCCAAATCTGGGGTTAAAATACGACCTAACTAACTGAAATAACTTACATTGAACATTAAACATAGGTCATTGTTACAGGGGGTGCTTGAGACTCATTCCAGACGGACGTATGATCCAGCATGTTATAGAAAAGAGATGTTACGAAATAAGGTAGAAATTCCTATGACAAAGTTATTATTCACGATTTTAGTTTTAAGCAGCCTTGTGGGCTGCTCTAAAAGTAAAAATCCTGTTACACAAATTACAGATGCTATCGCTGATGGTATGTCTAAATCAGCAGTAGAAGTGATAGAAGAAGGTGTGGATTTAGTTAGAGAAACTGATTGTTCTTTCCGTATGGATTATAATCCTTCTAATCCCAGTCAACGTATCACTTTACCTAAAAGTTTAGTGGAAAGAATTATCCTCGATCTGCAAAACAGAAGCTCTAAATCAACACCGTTAACTTTTTGGACTGACATTAGTGATCTGAACAAAAAAGCATTGATGCTTCATCTAAATCTTAATCTCTCCGAATCACTGACAAAGGCAAATTTAGATCCTTACAAAGGTGTTGCTATCTTTATTGCAGAAGTTATGAGCAATCCAAGAACAGAAATTGCTTATCAGGCCAGAGCTTCTAAATTCTCATATTACTCGTACCAAATTCAAGGTCAACAACCGAAAAAAGCCATTCGCTATGACGAGTCTTGTGCTGACTCTACTCGTAAATTAAGCTCCGTTCATTTACCTTCTGACGTAAGAGCATTAACTCGTTTTGACGATATCTATGAGTGCCGTACAGAAACACAGGCACTTTACCTTATGACTAAACCAACTGAAATCTTCATGGCAATAGATAATGAGTTTAGTGAAATGGATGCAAAGGCCCTCGAATTTCAAGAAAGCTCACGAAGAATGACAATTGAAATTCATGATACGAACATAGATATGAGACTTGAGATTAATAAAACCAAAACACTCGCGATTGGAAACTTGACTGGTTATAAAAGCCAAATTGAATTACATTCAGGTGATAAGCAACTTAAAACTTCTTCTATGACTTGTTATAGGGCTTCGGGGAATTAAGAATTATTTCGCTTCTTCAACTAATTTAAGAAACTTCTTGAGATCAATCTTTGTGATTGGACAATTCAAAGTATTATACCCATAGATGGAATAGAGGTAAGGAATGAATTCACCTTTCTCATCTTTATCGGAAATTTTGATGTAAGTTGTTTTATAAAACTTCTTCGGGTCACAATT
>JBEIOQ010000112.1:0-7407 GCA_040377495.1 Halobacteriovoraceae bacterium | reverse complement strand
ATAATCTTTCGTAATAAATTTAGCCTTTCCAATGGCAACGATTAGAATATCTGCATTACGAGTTAGTTCTTTTAAGTTTTGCGTTTGAGAATGACACAGACTGACGGTTGCATTTTGAGCGCTCATCAAAAGTGACATGGGCTTTCCCACAATCATACTGCGGCCAATAATCACCACATGTTTACCCGCGACAGGGATTTGATAATAAGCCAGTAAATCACTAATACCTTTTGGGGTGCAAGGTAAGAATGTGCTTCCGCTAAAGTCAGCTTTGAGCAGATCAAATATATTTTCAGGATGAAAACCGTCCACATCTTTTTCTTTTTTTACCATTCCATTCAAATTGAGAGAACGAAGTTGAGGAGGTACTGGTAATTGGATAATAATCCCGTGAACGTCCTTATTTTGATTAGAACCCTGAACTACTTTAATGAACTCTTCTGGAGAAATATTTTCATTTAAATGGAGAATCTCACATTTTGCTCCGATTTTTTCGCAGAATCTCTTTTTATTAGTCGTGTAGATTAAGCTGGCCGGGTCATTACCTGCCAGGATCACTTGGAGAAAAGGGATTTTATTTTGTTTTTTTAGATGGATGACCTTCGCTTGAAGTTCAAGCGTAGCCTTTTCGACTAATGGTTTTGCCCACAATATTTTGGTCATGATCAATTACTCTCAGTTTAAGTCTCGATACTAGCAAAAATAGCACGGGTGAGGCAAGTTTTAGACTTTGACCTCCATGGAAAAAATGTTTATCTTCAACTTATGAAAGTCTTTATCTTTTACCTCGGTCTTTTTATGCAGCTGTTTGGCATGGCATCAGTTGGTTTGTGTCTGTTTTCAGGAATGAAAAATGGTGATTACGGCCGCTTAGAACTAGTGCAATTTGCCGGTGGAGCTCTAATCTTTTATGTCGGGAACTTTTTAAAAAAGCGCCCAGTGCAATAGCATAGACTTCCACCTTCTACTCAAGTTACAATTATTTCGTTTCTAAACTTAAAAGGATTTCTATGATTGTCCTCGGTATAGACCCTGGTTCACGCAAAACTGGTTTTGCTTTTGTCCAAGTCATGGGTAAACAACTTACTTTGCTAGAATCTGGAGTTTTAAGTTTTGAGAAATATGAGGAATTTTTAGACCGAGTTAATCCTATTTTTCATGAGATGAACCAGGTTTTAAAAAAATATAAAGTCGATGCGGTTTCCATGGAATCCTTAATCTACGTAAAGAGCCCTACGGCGCTTATTAAGTTGGCGCAAACCAGAGGAGTGATCCTAGCTTCTTTGTCGTCAGAATATGCAGGAAAAATTTTTGAATATTCTCCCAATTTAGTGAAGTCGACCACCGTTGGACATGGTCATGCAGATAAAGAAAATGTGCAAAAGTTTCTGGATATGTTGTTAGGCAAACATGATTATAAAACGAACGATGAATCGGATGCAGTCGCGATTGCACTTTGTCACATTTTAAATGGTGCTAATGAGAACTTAAGAACGATGCCTAAAACAAAAAAAACGGGAAGAAGTTTGAAAAGCTCTCTGGCCCACTTAGCGAAATAGGTAATTTATGATTGGATTTTTATCAGGAAAAGTACTTTTTAGTGATGGAAATGAAATTGTTATTCTGACTAATTCAGGTGTTGGTTATCAGGCTTTTTACGCCGGTGTGGCGACTGAAGGTCAGGGCATTGGTCTTTTTGCCTCCCATGTAATCCGAGAAACGTCTCAGGAAATTTTTTGTTTTAAAACTCTTCGTGATAAAAAGGCTTTTGAACTTTTATTGAGTGTCTCTGGAGTGGGACCTAAATCAGCTTACTCTTTAGTGAAAACCTTGGGATGCGAATCTTTAATAGAAGCAGTTATTTTAGAAAATAAAAATCTACTCAAGGAAGCTCCGGGAATTGGTCTAAAATCAGCTTCACAAATTATCTTAGATCTTAAAGATAAAATTAAAAATTTAAAGATGTATACTCAAGCACAGGCCACCAAAATCAACTTAACAGAAACTCAAGGTATTGATTTTGATACTGATAGTTTGATGCAAGAAACTCGTACCTCAGGACTCATTAATGATGATTTGATGAAAGATGCACTCATGGCCTGCACTGAATTAGGTTTTAAGGAAGCTCAAATCCTTCCACTTGCGCGCAAAATTTTAGCAGAAACATCGATTCAAAAACCAGAACAGTTGGTCCATTTAGTGCTTAAACAAATTGGATAAATCATGAACGAAGAAAGAGTCATGTCAGGTGAAATCAAAGAAGAAGATGTAGGTCATGAAGTAAAACTACGTCCACAGAATTTCTCTGAATATATTGGTCAAAAACGTGTGGTGGAAAATGTTTCCATCATGGTGCAGTCAGCACAAAAACGTAAGGCCAGTTTGGATCATATCCTTCTTTCTGGTCCTCCGGGACTAGGAAAAACCTCTCTTGCCATGATCATTTCTCAAAGTTTGGGCACAACATTGCATGTGATTTCTGGCCCAGCAATTGAAAAGAAAGGCGACCTGGCTGCCATACTTACAAATATTCAACCTCGAGATATTTTATTCATTGATGAGATCCATCGGATGCACATTTCGGTGGAAGAAATTCTTTACTCCGCTATGGAAGATTTTCGTTTAGATATTCTGATAGGCCAAGGCCCTTCAGCTAGGACTATGCAAATTGATATTCCTCCGTTCACCTTAATTGGAGCTACGACACGATCTGGCCTATTATCTAATCCATTACGTGATCGATTTATGGCCCATTTACATTTTGATTTCTATCAAACAGAAGAATTGAAAACAATTATTTCTAATAACGCTTTAAAGTTAAATTTAAAAATAGAAGACAGTGCCTTAATGGAAATTGCTCGTCGTGCACGTGGAACTCCACGTATTGCTAATCGAATCTTAAGAAGAGTGCGTGATTATTCTTTAGTCAAAAATCATACTGTCGTTTCACACGATGACGTCGAAGGCGCCTTGAAACTTCTCGATATTGACCATCTTGGTTTAGATTCCATGGATAGAAAAATACTTACCGTCATTAATGATTACTATGCTGGTGGCCCAGTGGGAATTGAAGCTCTTTGTGCTACTTTAGCAGAAGAAAGAGACACGGTGGAAGATGTGTATGAACCATTCTTAATCAAAGAAGGTTTCTTATTGCGTACTCCAAGAGGGCGAGCTTTGTCTGAGAAAGGTAAAGAGCACTTATTAAAAAAATGAATCCGGAACAATTTTTTAGTCCAACAATTTTAGAAAATGATTATCTAAAGCTTACTGTTTTAGAAGAAAAACTGGTTACACCTTTAGCTGAAGCTCTTCATGATCCCAATTCATTTTTTGCTCTTCATCGCGGTTATAACTCTGTAGATGCTATTCAAAAATCCATTGATGTTCGTCTTGTAGCTCAAAAGAAGTTTGAGTCTTTAACTTTCGTTTACACCGATAAAAAATCAGGCACAATTTGTGGCATGAGTTCATTCTTGGAGCCAGGCAACCACTTCCGTCGTGTAGAGATTGGTTTTACTTGGACTGCTACTCCTTTTCAAAGAAGCTATGTGAACACTCAGGCGAAAATGCTCATGCTAGCTCATGCTTTCAAGAACATGGGTGTATGTCGCGTAGAGTTTAGTGTGGATCCTTTGAATGAAAAGTCCAATCTGGCCATGCAGCGCTTAGGGGCAAAACTTGATGGCCGTATGAGAAATTGGCGCCATAATTCTCCCTTAGATCCAGGTGATCGCAATATTTACAGCATTCTTGATTCTGAATTTCCACTGATTGCAAAGAAATTTTCTTGATGCCTCTGGCATGGCGTGCTAACCTGAAAAAACTTGCTACCATAAGGTAGTTAGATATTTTACGGTTTTTCTCAAGAATATGTTGTACCAAAGAACAATAGCGAAAAAAGTTCAGGTGACAGGCATTGGTCTGCACTCAGGACGCAAAGTGAGTATGGTTTTAAATCCTGCTCCTGCTGACTTCGGTATTCAATTTAAGCGTGTAGATCTACCTCATCAACCTATTATGCGTGCTCATGCACAAACAGTAGGAACCACGGAAAATGCAACGACTTTAGGTCAAGGTGCTGAAGCGATTCACACGGTTGAACATCTTTTAGCTGTTGTTTACGGTTTAGGAATTAATAATTTGATGGTCGAAATCGATGGCCCAGAAGTTCCGATTATGGATGGTTCTGGTGCTTCATTTATTTTCCTTTTGAAAGAAACTGGAATTACTAATCTTAATAAAACTAAAAAATTCTTAGTTGTTCTAGAGCCAGTAAGAGTGGAACTGGGAGATAAATGGGCGACGATTGAACCTGCCAATAAACTGATTATTGATTCGACCATTGTGTTTGCTCATCCAATTATTAAAACTCAGAGAGAAATTTTTGAATTTTCTTGTGAAAATTTTATTAATGAGATTAGCCGTGCACGGACCTTTGGTTTAATGCGTGACGTGGATTATTTAAAGCGTCGCGGCCTGATTAAAGGTGGATCATTAGACAATGCTATTGTTCTAGATGAATACAAGGTTATGAATGCAGAAGGACTACGTTTTAGAAACGAATTTGTCCGTCATAAAATTCTTGATACAATCGGTGACATTAGTCTTTTAGGCTATGAAATTGCCGGTAAAATAACTACTTATAAGTCTGGGCACAACCTCCACAATATGCTTTGCCGCAAACTTCTGGATACTCCGTCTAGCTATGAGATTGTTGCTGCGACGGCCCTAAAACCAGAAGCTAGAGAAGCCTTTAATCTCCCGCAGGTCATGGTGTCATTCAACTAATTCCTTTCAAATTTAACAGTCTCTAGTAAAATTTTTGTATCTCTTTTTTCAAAGGATACAATGATGAAAACTATTCTTTCTTTTCTACTTTTGTCTTGCTCTTTACACCTCTATGCCTTGGATTGGTATGACATGGATTTAGAGCAAACTGTAACACTGGAAAAGACAATCGAATTTACCCAAGAAAATATCACTCTAAAGCCGGGTGATACGATGAAGGTTTGGGATGTAATTGATCTGGGATTTAATGTTTTAGTTTATCAATTTGAAATGCAAAACTGTCCTGGCCCTGATATTAAGACTTCGATGATTATTGTGAATCCTAACGATAAGGTCGAAAATGATCCATCTGTGGGAGTTCAGATTCAAGAAACATGTCTCTTGGAAGTTTTTGTGGAAGCCAAAGATGTATTCTCCAAAAGCTTATTTAAATAGAAAGGAAATCTCATGAAGCTCTCTCAAGGTTACTGGCAAACTTATAAAGAAATTCCGAATGATGCGGAAATCCCTTCACATCAATTAATGATCCGTGCAGGATTAATTAATAAAACAGGTGGTGGTTTATATACTTATCTGCCGCTGGGTCTTCGTTCTATTCGCAAAGTGGAACAAATTGTGCGGGAAGAATTAGATAAAATTGGCTGTTTTGAAATTACCATGGGTGTGGTGACACCTGGAGAGTTATGGAAAGAGACTGGACGATGGGATGTGATGGGGCAACTTATGCTACGATTCCAAGATCGTGCAGGTCGTGACCTTTGTATCAGTCCAACCAATGAAGAAACGGTCACTGATTTATTTCGTAAGACAGTGAAGTCGTACAAACAACTACCGGTAACTCTGTATCAAATTAATACTAAATTTCGTGATGAAATTCGTCCTCGTTTTGGTTTAATGCGTGGTCGCGAGTTTACCATGAAAGATGCTTATTCATTTCATGAGAATAAAGACTGCTTAGATAAAACCTATACTGAGATTTACAACGCTTATTGCGCGATTTTTACTCGTCTAGGTCTTGAATATATTGCCGTTGAAGCTGATGGTGGGGCCATGGCGGGTGGCCAAGCCAAAACTCATGAGTTTCAAGTTGTCGCAGAAGCGGGTGAAGATACATTAATTTATTGTGCAGAATCGAGATATGCAGCAAATGTGGAAAAAGCTGAAGCCAAAAGATCAGTTTTGAATAAAACATCAGCTCAAGATTTAAAATTAGTCGATACTCCTAATAAATCTACAATTGAAGACGTTTGCAATCTACTAGGTAAACCACAAGAGGAGTCGCTAAAAGCTTTAGTTTATGTAGCAGTGACCGATCAAAAAGAAGAAATCATCTTGGCTTTTGTACACGGTGATGACCTATTAAATGAAGTGAAGTTGCAAAATTATCTACGTGCTAACCACTTAACCATTGGAACAGAAAAGCATTTAACTGAAGCTAAACTAGTGAAAGGCTTCATTGGTCCCAAAGATTTGAAACAAAAAGTAAGAGTCATCATTGATAGTTCAGTTAATCTAGAGGCTTCTTATGTTGTAGGGGCGAATCAAGTAGATAAACATTATCAGGGTTTTGTAGTCACTCGGGATGCTGATAAAGGTTTTGAAACGGCTGACATTCGCATGTCAAAGTCTGGGGATCTTTGTCCGAAATCAGGTAAACCTGTGGTAGTGAAAAAAGGAATCGAAGTTGGTCACGTATTTCAGCTAGGTGATAAATACACCAAAGCGATGAATGTGACTGTTTTAAATAAAGAAGGAAAAGGCGTAACACCGATCATGGGTTGTTATGGGATCGGAACCACTAGAACTGTGGCCGCTGCTATTGAACAACACTACGATAAAGATGGAATCATTTGGCCAGTCGCGATTGCTCCTTATCATGTCTATTTCGGAATGATTGGAAAAGCTGATGAAACCTTTGCTCTTGCTAATGAAATCTATAAAGAACTGAACGCTGCGGGAATTGAAACGATTTTAGATGATCGAGGTCAAGGCCCAGGTGTGATGTTTAAAGATGCTGATCTTCTAGGTTTACCTCTACGCCTAGTTTTAGGTGAAAGAGATTACAAAGAGGGCAATATGTTAGAAGTGAAAGTAAGAAAAACAGGCGAGTCTCATAAGATTCACCGAAGTGAATTAGTCACAAAATTAAAATCACTTTTAGAAAGTTTGAAATAAAATGCAAGACTTAATCATTGGTATTCACGGTATAGCGGAAGCGATTAAAAACACTAAGCGCAACATCTATGCGATTTACGCGACTGAAGAAGGTTTGGACGAACTTTATAAGAAGTCCGGGTTAAAGCCCGCTAATCTTCCTAAAGATAAAATCCACATCGTTTCTGGGCATAAACTACAGGAAGAAGCGACCCGTGTGTACCGTGAACTCGATTTTGAATATCAAAGAGTTCCTTCACAAATTTTTATGCTGGCGAGTGCACTACCTGTTCTTGAGTCGGGTGAGTTATTACAATTGATGGATAAAAACACGAAAGAAGACTGGAAAATTCTTTGTCTGGATCAAGTTACAGATGTTCATAATGGGGCAGCCATTTTACGTTCGTCTTCTTTTTATGGTGTAGATGCTCTTATTCTCTCTTCCAAAAATTCTTTTTCCTT
>JBEIOQ010000091.1:0-10056 GCA_040377495.1 Halobacteriovoraceae bacterium | reverse complement strand
TCTGTTTCACCAGCTTGATCTAAAATTTTGGCATAAGCGAGAGCTACCCAAGATTTCTCAGGCGATTTCGAGTAAAGGTTTTTTAAATATTTTCCGGCACCATTAATGTCATCAATTTGATTAAATATATTAATCATCTGTTCATGTGCTTTGTCGTAATCAGAATTTTTAGCGAGAATCTTCTTCAAAACGGTTTTCGCTTCTAGAAATTCTTGGTGGTCAATATGGTATAACGCCAACTGATAGCTATAATCTAGATTGTCAGGGAATGTCTGAGATAATTGTTTGAAAATTTCTCTTGCTTCATTGTTACGGCCCATTTTACTCAACGACTCTGCCTGGATCACTAGTAGGTCAGTATTACTTGTTTGCTCATAAGCAAGTACTGCCATTTTATAAGCACCTTTATAATCCCTCACCTTCATTGAAATCTTAGAAAGTAGGCCGTACGCATTTGCTTTTATCGTATTATTTCCGCTTACACATTTATAGGCATAGAAGCTAGCTTTATTGTAATCTCCAAATTGAAATTCAATTTGTGCCAACTTATAAAAAATATCTAGATTTTTATCATTGATATTTTTAGCCGTTTTCAATATACGAGAAGCATCCTCGTAGCGATTCTGCGCCATCAATACAGTCGCTTGCAATACTAAGACTTTTTCATCTTTTGGTTTTAATTTCTGAGCAACTTTGAGGTGAGCCAAGGCCTTATCATAATTATTGGTAAAAAAATAAGCCTGAGCAACATCCAAGCGGGCCTTAGCATCGAAGCCCCCATCATCTGCAATATAATTTTCAATTAGTTGAATTGCTTCATGGTACTTCTTTTGTTTTATTTTTGATTTCGCTAAATAATGAAATCCCTCTGAACGAAAGTCTTCATCTTTAGTCACTTTAGCAAAATAAAAATCGGCCTGTGAAAATTGATTTGCATCTAATTTATCAATTCCAACTTTTAAACTTTGTTCGGGATTTAATGAATGATCCAAGCCTGAACAGGCTTGAAATAAAATTCCTACAACAACAGTTAACAGGATCGTCGTGTATTCCTTACAATGCTTCATTAAACTCCTCCATGAGTTCAAAATAGACTTATAATAAAAGTCCAATAACTAAATTAATTTTAACCTAACTTGAAAATAAAACAAATTTTAGGAAATGTTTTTAAACCTTTTAGTATCTTTTATATATTTCAAGCACTTAATGCCATGCACTAATTCCATACATATTAACTCTGGGATTAAAAACGGCAGAAATGTCCTCTCTGAATTTTTCCAAATACAGCTATAATTTGGAAAGTGAGAACTATCTTCTTATTACTTTTCTTCCTCGCACTTTTAAGTAATCAGGCTTTGGCCCAGTTGTATTTCGGGCCAGGTATTGGTTATGCTCGTTATTCCACAGAAAAATTAGATGCTTCAGATTTAGTCTCAGCAGGTCCACGTTATGGTTTCATTGCTGGTTATCACTTTCAGCCATTACCAGTAGCGCTTGAGGGATTTTATAATTACTACAAACTCAAAACGGATAAGATCGATTGGCCACAAAATGGTGAACAATATGTTTATCATTCAAATATTAAATCAGGTGGTATCCTTGGAAAGTACTTCTTTGGTAATGGGCATGTGCGCTTAGGTTATGCCATCCATGGTTTTAATACATACATCATCAATCCCCGTACAGGTCACAACGCCAACAATAGAGATGTAGAGCTGAAGTACGGAGTCGAAGGAAAGAGAACCTACAGTGGTATGTTGTTTGGAGCCGGTTACGATATTCCCTTACAATTTATCTCGCCCTACATTGTGCTCACTTCATATCAGCTTAACAATACAACGTCGGACATTTTTGAAATTGAGTTGGGATTAAAATTTAAATTCTAAGCTTTGACTTCGATGGTGACTGTTTTACTTTCTTTGAGTGGCTCTTTGTCTTTATTATCTTTGCCATCAAAAACATCTTTGACTTTATCCACCACTTTTTCGATTTTCTCTGAAACTTTGTCGCGCAGGATATCTTGGATCGCATCTATAATTTGTGTTTGTACTTCTTTCGTATCATCTAAATCAGTGTGAGCTTCTGCCCGCACAATATTATAGATTTTGGTTTTATCTGCGTTTCTGGCAGCATGTGGCCCGTCATTTAAAAGGAAATCTTTCTCACCAAAGATATTAATATTTCTCTTAACGTTTTCCGGAATAATGTTGTTGTCATAACCTACCGAATCGATGGTTACGAGAAGATCTATTTTCCTAAAGCCATTCTCTACTTCATTTAAATCTTCAGCGATTTCATGAGCTGTATCTCCCCCGAAACTATGTCCCACCACGATAACCGGTTGATCCACATGAAGTTTTTTAATTTCAGTAAGCATTTCATCTTTCTGATCCCAGTTATAAACTCTAGCACCAGAAATCGATTCTGCCATTTTACGAATACCATCATAGCGTCCAGAAGAACTACGCGAGAAAATTTCCATTCCTGAGATGAAGAAAATACCAGGTTTCTTTAGATATCCCTTCTTTTCATGTTCTACTTTGTTGGCTTCTTTGCTTTCTTGCGTGTCCTTTTCCTTGTCTTTATCTTTCTTACGACCAAATAAACCAGGACGTAAGGCATCGGTCGGTTTAGGTTTTAAATCTGACTTGTCTAAATTGGGCGTATTAAGATCGGGTGCTTTGAGGTCTGTTAATTTATCGGTTAATTTCGAAGATGAAGATGACTTTGATTTGGCCTCTTCAGATAGATCAACCTTATACGCGTCTTTTGCATTGGTAGGATTAGCGTCTGCAAGTTTCTCAGGGGTCGCAGTATCAGTTGGTTTCGCTTCACTCGGAACATTAGCAGCCTCTTTAGGAGCGTTTTTAGGCGCACCATTCCCTTTGTAAGGATTGCGAGGTTTAAAATTTTCGAAGTTGGATGCTTTCAACATAGCTTAGCTATTTTCTCATTTCCCCTACTGCTTTAATAGCTAGGCAAATGAGGGCACTTGGTAAAGACAGACAGTTTTTCTTAGGTATGTTGCTTTTCTAAATAAGGATGGACGAAAGCAGCAACGGCGAGAATCCCAATCTCATAGAGAAGTATGAGGGGAACCCAAAGGACTAGCATAGTAAAAGGGTCAGGTGTGGGAGTAATGACGGCAGAAAAAATAGCCAGACCGACATAGATATAACGACGCAGGCTACGTAGAGAATATTTTGTTACCAGCCCCATAAAGCCCAAAATCAGTAGAATAATAGGCAATTGGAAAATAAGTCCTAATACGACTAAAACTTTACTGGAGAGAGCGAGATATTCTTGCAAACTTATCATCGCCTCAACATCCTTTACACCCATCGTGGTCAGAATTTTGAAAGTCACTGGGAAAAGCCCGTAATAACCAAATAGCATTCCACAGATAAAAAGAATAAAACCAATTAAGATAAAAGGACGAACAACTTTTACTTCATGAGGATGAAGAGCGGGGCGAACAAAGGCCCATAATTCTCTAAACCAAAGCGGAGAAGAAACAAGAATGCTAGTCCAGAAAGAAACTTGAAGATCCGAAATCACTTTATCAAATAGGCCCAAGTAAACAATCTTACCTTGAGTACCAAGTGCCTCGCGCAGGGGCTGCAGTAAAAATTCTGAAACTCGCTCACCGTTAGAGTATACGACTCCAAAAGAAAGTATAAGAATCACCACAATGCGGATAACTCTCTTACGAAGTTCTTCTAAATGCTCAGTTAAGGGCATGTCTTTCATGGGTAGCAAAGTAACAAAAAATACCTGACTGGGCCAGTTTTTAGTCTTTTCGCTCCAAGTTTTCCTACTAGTTATAGCTAGGATAAAAGCTAAAATATTAAGTAAAGGAACCGATAAGTAAGTTATGAAGATTATTACCTCCATCCTCGCACTCATTGTGTCTTTCCCCCTATGGGCTGGCCCTTCATCCATTGAAGCGGTGGTGAAATGCCTAGGACGAGAGGAATCTAGAATTCATAAAAACAGATTAGGTGGACCCGTCTACGAACTTAACCAACGCCTCATTTCAGAATTAGTTATGTTTAATAAAATCGAACTCGTTCCCGCGATGGCAAAAGATATTTGTAAAAATGAAGATAAGACTTTCGGCTCAGTTAAACTGCTCGAATACTTAGTCACCCACGATGGAAATGTTTTTGTGCTTCCAAAAAAATTGACCTTAATCGAGAAAGAAATTTATCGTGCGACAGTCAACGAATTTATGGACATGATTCCTGAAGTTTTTTATAACTATGTGGCCCAAGTCCAGGCCGTTTCCGCTCGTCCCTCTTGCCTAGAAGACCATATCCCTCAAATCAAAGAACTCAATCGTGACATCAAGGCCCTAGGGCAAGAGATTCCAGCACGACGTTTGATTGCCAACAACAAAATGGGAGCAAAGATTATGTCCTCGCTTCGTGATGTTGAAAACCTATGGTTAAAGTGTGATGAAGAATTAAAAAAGCAACTAGAAGAAGAAAAAAAGAAACGCGAAAAAGTAACTAAACCTTAATCACTTCCATTCGATCGTTAATCGCAAATCAAGCGTCTGTTCAAGATGATAAATTAATTTTTCTGCTAATTTTTCCGGAGACAGTTTTTCTGGGGGAGTATTTAATTTCAAACGCAAAATGGGGAATTTAAATTTTATGATTTCCAACATCCCTGGCGCTAGTCCGTTGGTTTGAGCAAACACATTCAGCTCTTTATCCAGCAACATCACCCATTGAGCTGTAGTTTTATCTCCATGACGATGGTTCGAGTTTATTTTTAGAGTTTCTGTTTTAATCAAAGGATGCTGATCACGAAAATTAAAATAGAGTTCGTCGACTTCCACTCGACAACTGCCACAACCTAAGCCCACTTTTGTCATGGCCTGGAGTTCTTTTAATTCATAGTGAGGATTTTGTTCCAATAGAGAAGTTAGCTCTTTGCCGTAGACGCCAAAACAACGACAAACTAAATCATGCATCACTTGCTTTTTTCTTTCATTTTCTGTCGTTAAAAATGAACATTCATAGTCGATAATTAAATTCTTTAATACGACTGTGGCCAAATTACACCAAGGCACTCCTGCATCATCCAAGAGATGTGAGAACTCTTCATCACCATCAAAAAATTGGATGTAATCATCTAAACCAACTCTTCTCCCCTCTTCCAACGTCATCCCTCTGACCATTTCAGATAAAGCAGAAAAATAAGGAACGAATGCTTTAGGTCCAGAATATTCATAAGCAAAATTCTGAATAATGTCTTTATCATTCACATCCAGATAGGCCTGAAGCTTTAAATCACCCATTTGATAGTTGAGACTAGTTTGAAAAAAAAGTGGTTTGCCTAAATTGAGAGGCTGATGAAAGTGATCTTTAAACAGTTGGGGCTTCATGCACTAATCTGCAAGGGTAAGAATTTCGTAGCCTGATTCTGTCACCAGAATGGTATGTTCAAATTGTGCTGACCAGGATTTATCTTTGGTTAATACTGTCCAACCATCAGCGAGCACGCGACAATCTGGTCTTCCAATGTTGATCATTGGCTCAATGGTAAAAGTCATCCCTGGCTTCATTTCTGCGCCAGTTCCTTTTTTGGAAATGTGAACCACTTGTGGTTCTTCATGAAACTCGCGACCAATTCCATGTCCACAATAGTCACGTACCACTGAATAGCCATGACCATGGGCCATTTCAGCAATCACAGCTCCAATATCACCTATACGGCCCCCAGGACGAACGGTGGCAATTCCGGCCATCATACATTCGTGAGTAACCTGCACTAATTTTTTTATTTCCGGACGAACATTCCCTACAAAAAAAGTCGCGTTGGTATCACCGTGAAATTTATTTAAATAAGTTGTTACATCGATGTTGATAATATCCCCATCGTTAAGAATATCTTTTGGACTTGGAATTCCGTGACAGATTACATCGTTTTTTGAAGTACAAACAGATTTTGGAAAACCATTATAGTTTAAAGGCGAAGGAATCGCTCCATGCTCAATAATATAATTATGAACGAGAGTATTAATATCCTCAGTGCTCATTCCAATACGTACGTTTTCTCCTGCCATTTTTAGCGTATTCGCTGCTAACTTACAGGTTTGGCGCATAAGTTCAATTTCGCGTGTCGATTTGATCGTAATCATGGGGTCTCCAGCTCCTAATATACTCATTTCTATGGTCTTTATAAAGGGATTTGGGTAAATTTTTAGTATGTTATTTAAGCTCATCCGCCTTAGTACTTCCCCCTATTCCAAGGGTGCCATTGCTCCACTCGAGCATAAGATCTTGCATGACCTCAAAGTCAAAAGCCACAGAATCGACTACTTAGGAGACCGTTTCAAACATTCTGAAATTGAAGGCGATCCATTAATTCTTTTAACTAACAGTCAGACGGATGTTTCCCGTATCGCACAGAACCTTCTGGATCAGACCGCCCTCATGATACATCCCAACTCTGGGTATGATAATTTCACGGCCCGCTTTGTTCAAAAGGCGAATTTTCCCATCGTCCTTGGCAATACCATTCGCAAACAAGCAGTTACAGAATTTATTCTTTCTCATTTGTTTCAGTATTTTTGTTCTATTCCAAAAGAAAATCGCTGGAACCCCACACGTCTTTTTGAACGAGACTTAATTGCTCACAAAACAATCTTGATCTTAGGACAGGGACATATTGGAACTCACTTAAAAAACATCCTTTCTACTTTGGGGGCCAAAGTGGAAATCTATGATCCTTATCTCGGTCCTAAAACCTTACCTAAATCTAAAGCCGATGTTTTAATTGTGGCGCTTTCCTTAAACGAAACGACTAAACATATTGTGAACAAAAAATTTCTTACGAAACAAATGCAGGAACGTTTCTGCTTAATTAATACTGCTCGCGGTGAAATAGTGGATGAAAGCATTATCCAACTTTTTCCTCAATGCACATTTTTTCTGGATGTCTTTGCCGAAGAGCCTAAAGACTTTAGTCACTTTGGACCACTGAAAAATATCGTCCCGACTTCTCATATCGCCGGTGTTTTTTCCGGTCTAAATCAACATATGGTGCAATTTGAAAAGGAAGTCATTACAGATTTCTTATTAGATATAAATAAATTCTTTCAAAAATATGAAAGAGATTTTTTGCAAAATAGATTAAGTAAAGGAAAGCTCTTATGAGTTGGCAAAATTTTAAAACGAAGATTCATCAATACCTCACTTTTCCCGGAGATGGCGTCTATACTGTGAGTACAGGTAAAGACAAAAAAGAAAGATTAAGTAGCCAATTATATGAAACAAAAGATTTAGCTTTGGCCAAAGTAGCATGGAAAAATTCGTTGGATCAATTTCCTTTGGCGCCCACTGTAACGATTTTAGGTATTCCTTCCGATTGTGGCGGAGGGATTTTAAGAGGAGCTAATTGGGGACCACTTTACCTACGAGAAACCCTCTATTCTTCTGGGGAAGAAACTCCGGCCTTTGATATGGGCGATATTCGTGTCATTCCTCATCTACTGCATGACAAATATTTAAACGACTCAACCATTAAAAATTGTCGTAAGGCCCTTTATGAGGATGAAAATAGTACACTGCCTGTTTCACCTTTATCCATCGTGGCGGATTTCTGCCAAACCCATCATGAAGTATTCCCCCAAAAAAGAATTTTTGCCATGGGTGGAGATCACTCCGTTTCTTACCCCCTGGTGAGTGAATGGTTAAAGGCCAAAAAGAAACAAAATAAAAAAGTCGCTATCATTCATTTTGATGCTCATACTGATCTGCTCAAAGAACGTTTAGGAATTGACTTATGTTTTGGCTCATGGGCAGGACAAATTTTAGCAGAGATGGAAGATCCCAGTCTTCTGATTCAAGTAGGGATTCGATCCAGTGGGAAAGAAAAATCTCATTGGGAAAAAACTATGGGGGTAAAACAATACTGGGCGAAGGAATTCCAAACCCGTAGTACAGAAGAAATCACAGATGAAATCATTGCTCATTTAAAAGCAAAGCAAGTGGAAGAACTCTATGTGAGTTTTGATATTGATAGTCTGGACCAAGACTACGCAGGGGCCACAGGAACTCCAGAAAAAGGGGGATTAACTCCCCACGAACCCATGTTGATGCTTCAGCTTTTATTTGAATCCTTCTCAATTACTGGATCGGATTTAACAGAAGTGGCGCCTTTAACTAATCCCAATCCTCACTATAAGAAAAGTCTAGAACCAGAAACCACTTTAATGGTTGCCTCTACCTTCGCCACTTTTTTCATTCAAGCAATGGGAGCGAAACGCTAAATGGCGATCATTAAGTTTCCCCCTATCGAAGAAGCAAGTGAAGATGGACTTCTAGCGCAAGGTGGAGATCTAGAGGTGTCTTCCCTCGTTCTCGCTTATAGTGAAGGAATTTTTCCCTGGCCATACTCCGATTATCATCCCATTACCTGGTACTCGCCTGATCCTCGTGGGATTATCGAATACCAAGATTTACACATACCAAAAAGTTTAAATAAGTTTTTAAAAAATTGTCCTTACACTGTTCGTATGAATCAAGATTTTGAAGAAATTATTTTAGCTTGTGCTGCCAGTAATAATCGCAAAGGTCAAAATCCCGATGCTATGAGTTCCACCTGGATTACTCGTAAGATGATTGAAGCTTATATTAATCTGCACTACGCCGGACATGCCTATTCGGTGGCAGTTTATGAAGGGACGGATTTAGTAGGAGGGCTCTATGGGGTTAAGATTAGGAATTTTTACTCCGGTGAGTCTATGTTTTATAAAAAAACCAATGCTTCTAAAGTGGCTTTAATTAGTCTAATGGATCACCTCCACTCTATTGGTGTCCAATGGTTAGATACTCAGATGGTGACTCCCGTGGTGGAAGGGCTAGGAGGAAAAGAAATTCCCAGATCCGAATACATCCAAAAACTAAAACTTGCCCTTAAATAAATTCAAAGGTAAAAACCCCCCATGAAAAATATCAATCTCAAAGAAATGACTCCCAAAAAGCTACGTACCCTTCGAAATAACTTAAATAATCGTCTGGAGTCTTTTAAGAAAGATGCAGACTCACCGAAAGTTCTTCAGACAAGCCATGTCCTTTATGGATTATCAGAAAAAGAATGCCAGGACCTTTTGAAAAAAGTCCTAGAGCTGATTAAAAGTTAGATTAAACTTAGACGGCCTCTCCTTTAGTGATCTAAATATTCATTTCCTACGTATTGTCTCCTATAAAGACTAAAAACGGAGGAACCTATGAAGAAACTAAGTCTCGTTCTAATTATTCTCTTTTCCAGCCTCGTTCACGCTAACACACCAATTGAAACTGTCGATTATGTTGATGTAAATCGCTATCTTGGACGCTGGTATGATATTGCAAGCTACCCACAATGGTTTCAGGAAGGCTGTACTAATACTCAGGCCCTATACGAATTAAAAAAGAATGGGGATTTAAAAGTTACTAATAGCTGCAACCTAGACAAAGTAGATGGAAAATTAAAAGTTTCTATCGGCAAAGCAAAAATTGTCGATAAAACTACTAATTCAAAATTGAAAGTATCTTTCTTTGGTCCATTTTACGGTAAATACTGGATTATTGATTTAGGCGAGAATTATGAATACGCAGTAGTAAGTGATCCGACCCAAGAAACGTTATGGATTTTAAGTCGTACTAAAAAATTAGAACAAACTCTTTTAAATGAAATCCTTTCTCGTTTACAAAGCAAAGGTTATGATCTGAAAAAACTCAGTTATACCATCCATAACTAAAAAAAGGACAGCTTTAGCTGTCCTTTTTAAACTTAACATTAAATTGTTATTGGTGATGGATCACCTTGTTTTTGAACTTCATTGATTGCGACAAATTCTTCTTTTTCTCTGTTATAAGAATAAACAACACCCGTCTCAATTTTATATACCCAAGCATGTAAACGAATTTCGCCTTTTCTTACCTTAGAAATTACCGCGGGGTGAGTTTCCAGATTCTCTAATTGCATAAGAACATTTTCTTCCACCGTAGCAGTTAAAAGTGCTTCTCCTTTTAAGTGAGAATAATGGTTTTTCATTAC
>JBEIOQ010000001.1:0-56500 GCA_040377495.1 Halobacteriovoraceae bacterium | reverse complement strand
CAATTGGCATTGTTTCATATTCTACAATCTCTTGTAATAACGGATGCTTTCTCTTGGCCCCTGGACGTTTCACATTGAAGGGTTGATTAGCGCTAATGGCAAATTTCTTTCCTACATCTAATGTAATTTGATCACCAAGTACTCCAACCACCTTTGCATCATAAGGAATATTTTCAGCAAAAAGTTCTAACCAGTCCTTAATCTGATTACCAATTCCTTCTAAGTCATCACTCTCTAGTTCTTTTTTTTCTTTGAAGAAAACATCTTCACCATTAGGTCCTAATACCGTTAAAATAACCTCGATACCGTCTTTTAAACTATTAAGATTAATTTTTATAAGTGAGCCTACTTTAAGTTTATCCGCAATTACTTTTAAAACCTCTTTATTATCTAGATAGTTATTAAGGTTACTTTTATAATTAGATAGAATGCTTAGAATTTCTGAATTAGTTTTATATAAACACCAACGGCTATCTTTTAAATAGGCTTCAATATCTTCATAAATTTTGTATGATATTGCTCCTGCCACAGAATCAGTTATAGGCAGCAAAGTACATTTCCTCATGTTTGTATCGGCCATGAGATTAGCGCTGAAGAAAAGAGTAAGAATAAAACTAATAATTATTTTTTTCATATAACCTTTTAATGTTCTTTATTCAATTCTGGTAATGAAGGTAGATCAAAGCTAAGCTGTGATCTTTCTTCGTAAATTTTTACTAGCATTTTTAATTCATCATTTTCGTGTGTAAGTTTGATGATTTTTTCTTTAAGTTTAAAGTTTTCTTCTAGGATGTTTTGTTCATTATTTAGGCTATGAGAGCGATTTAGATTGGTATATATAAAATATTTACCATCCTCTAATTTGTATTTAATTAGGTTGGCCTTAATGCTACGGCGAATGGTGGAGATTGATTTGCCCTTTTGTTGAGCATAATCAAGTATGGATATCCAATGTCCGATATTATCAGTCACCTTTTCCTCCTTAAATTATTACGTCAGTCCATGACTATTCAATCATACCCAAAACTTGCTTAAAGAGTAAACATTAGTAGGCGGAATTATTCGCTTTTAATGCTATTTTTTTTTATAATAGAGACTAAATGCAAAAAGCTAATCTCTCTGAACTTAAAAATTCCAAGATGGCGCTAGTTCTTTCTGGTGGGGTCGTTAAAGCGGCGGCTTGGCATTTGGGCGTAACACTGGCGCTTGAAGAGTTAGGTTTTACCTTCGCTTCACATGGTAAAAATGATCCCAATGATGCCAAAGGAAGTTTAGAGATTTCTACCTTTGTCGGATCAAGCGCTGGAAATTTAATTAATCTTTACCTTGCTAATGGTTTTACCCCACAAGATGTAATTGATAGTTTTCTAAAAATCAAAAACAGTAAAATTAAGCCAATTAGTTATAAAGAAATGCTGTACTTGAAAAATTTTAAGTTGACCCCTAAACAAAAGGGAATTTATGATCCTTTTGCTGACTTTCCACCAGTTGCCCGGCACATTATTAAACCTCTTATGTCATTTAGTGGATTTTTTTCTACAGAAGGTGTGGGGGAATATATTGAAAATAATATTTTAAGGTTTAAAGACTTTGAAGACTACAAAGCAGATTTGTTCATTATTGCGACACAGTTAGATCATTCACGAAAAGTTATTTTCAGTAAATATAACTATCCCAAACCAACTCACGATTCTACCGCCGTTTATTATACAGGAATACCAGTGAAGGAGGCTGCTTGTGCCTCCATGAGCGTTCCACCATTTTACACGCCTTATCCAGTGACTAATCCTCACACTAAACAAGTAGATTACTATATTGATGGTGAAATCCGAGAGACACTATCAACTCACGTGGCTGAAGATAATGGTTGTGAATATATTATAAGCAGCTGGACACATACTCCGTATCACTATCACGATGAAGTAGGATCATTGGCCCATTATGGTCTTCATGCTATTTGTCTTCAGGCCATCTATCTTATGATTCAAAAGAAAATTGTAGCAAGTCGAAGTCGACGTGCTGTAGCGAGTGATATTCTCAACACCGTCAATGACTACATGAAAAGTCATCGGTTTTCTAATTCACAACGCAAAGATTTAATGAATATTTTGGAAAGAAAATTAAATTTTAACCCACGAATTAAGCACATTGATATTTTTCCTGACCACCATGATTATCAGATCTTTTTTACTAATTCATTTTCGCTAAATCCTAACCATGCAGCTCATGCTATGAAAATGGGTTATAAAAAAACCATGGAAGTTTTTAGTAACTTGAGTTTCAAATGAGAAAATTCTTACTAGTACTAATGCTTATTTCTTTAAATACAGCAGCAATTGCCCCTGAAAGCATTTTTACATCCGAATTTCTGATGACAGAAGATATTCTTTCTCGTCATGCTATTCACCCCAATATTAAATCACCCACTTCACTTGTATCTAATCAATTGGTTTTGAGTATTTTACAGGATAGGGATAATAAAGTTTCTAACCAATTCAAAGTGCCGAAGTATTTTTTTAACTCTGTCCGCTTTTGGTTTGGGATTTATACCCAATACAGTACTGACCATATTGTTATTCATGATCGTACAAACTTAAAACTTATTTATGACATCATGGATTTTAGCGAAGTAAATAAATCAGCACTTAATCGATTCGTAAAAAATCGTATGATGCAAAAATACTCAGAGGATAGAGTTCAATTTATTAAGAAAATTATCATGGAATTAGCTAAAAACCCACAAGGCCCATCTTCTGCGAGCAAGCGCTTACTAAATCTTATAAAACTATCTGGCCATAATGTCCCAAAATCCAAAGCTGGTGCTAAAAGTTTTTTTATAGAATTGGCTGAAGGTGTGCGAACTCAAACTGGTCAACGCGATATGATCTATAACGGAGTAGTGAATTCCATTCCATATTTACCTTATATGGAAGAGCAAGCCCGTATCTTTGAACTCCCAACGGAAATACTGGCCATTCCATTTCTTGAATCAAGTTTTAATGTTCGGGCAAGGTCTAAAGTTGGAGCTAGTGGTATCTGGCAAATCATGCCTATTATTGAGTCTAAGGTTATATCTAAAGATAAAACTATTGATGGGAGAGGTAATCCTTTCATCGCCACTATTGCAGCCTTTCACTTATTAAAGCAGAATTACCGTATTCTTGGACGTTGGGATTTATCTGTCACTGCTTATAATTCCGGTACGAAACATTTATTAGTCGCTGAAAAAAAATTAAAAATTAATTCTCCCACCTTAGAAACTATTTTTAAAAATTATGATCATCCTCATTTGGGATTTGCTTCTAAAAATTTCTATTCTGAATTTTTGGCCCTAGTTCATGTCTTGGCTTATCGAAACCTTGTCTACCCACTTGATAATGTTACTGACCCCGACCACCTAACGATTAAACGGAACAATGTTTCAGTTTATGTAGCGAAATGTCCTTTTATTCCAGAGAAAATCTATGCTCAAATGCATTCGATAAGTCCTGATTTAAGTAAGATTAACCAGCATTTATTAAAGAGTAACAAAAAGTATCCAGCTGGTAATATTTTAATTAGCGACGTACATCTTAATAGTTCATTGTTCTATCGCTTGAGTGGAAAAGAGATGAGGGGAAGCTATCCTATTAACTGGAATAAAATTGTGAAAAACTATCGCTGTTCGATTAAGTAAATGCCTTGAGAACAGAAGGTTTGAATTGATTCCTGTGTATTATCAACAAAGTTAAGCTCTAGATTTAAGACTCCTTGATGTTCACCCTTAAAGAAGATTTTTGATGTTGTATCAGAGACGTCTTCTCCAATTGTTCCATCTTTATCCAATGCCATTAGGTTGAAATTATCTTGTCCATCTACTGTCTGGGCCAAAGATCTTATGTTGTCCAATTTCTTTTTTGCATCTAGATTAATTTGCACAATACAAACTTGATTCGGTTCTTTAACATGAAAAAGATTATAAATTTCATCTTGATAGCTTTGAGATGGAATCACAATTTTCTGATTAGTTTTTACACCAAAAAACACATTCATTTCTTTATTTTTTATTTCAAAGTAGTTCTGTGTATCGGCCTTAGTAAATTCAGATGTAAATTCATATGTATTCATATTTAACTTTTGAGATTTCTTATTACTAGAAAAACTTAAAATTTCTTCCCCTGGAATATTAAGTGGCAGAGCTTTCTTTGACATCAATTCTTCCACCGTAAGTTCTATTTTCTGAAAACTCAGTTTATTCATCGACAAATAGTCGTATGTTAATTCATTTTCTGATACATGTGTAATATATGAAGTTGCCCCTTCTTTCATTTTCACTGTGACGAGAACATTTCCAGGCGCAACACCCAGATAAAGAACATATTGGGCCTTAGACTCATCCTGAGTTACCTTCAGCTTTTCATCAAAATTCACGAATCCAGAAAATGTTTTATCCAAACCAACAGTTTCTACTGATCCATCAATCTTAATTAGCAGAAATCCACCACTGGCTTCAATATTCCTTGAAACTAAGTAAGCCTCTAAGCTCGGTCCATCGATCATTGGAACCAATATTTCATTATCGTCTTCAATGTTTAATTCAACATTCATATTGGTTTTTAAATGTTCATCCGAGCGTAGCGAGATGGCCTTCATACCGGTTCTTGAGATAGGAAAAGTGAGATCTAACTCCCCTTTTTCGTCAGAGCTCCGTAATTCATTAACATCGTATACAGATTGATAGTCAAACTCTCTTAAAAGACCCTGCTTCTTTCCAAGCAGATTTAAACTCATCGATCTAATTTTCAATTGAGTATTCATTTGAGTACTCAATTGCGTTTTATTCTTGTTCTCGCCGGTCTTTAACCCAGAATAATTAATCATTGGGTTCGTCACCGGAGCATTAGAAGCCAATGTTGTCGTATCAGGTACAGTTGTTTTTGGTATTTTTTCAAATTTATATGGGCCCATAGTATTGTTCTGCATTTCTCGCCCGATAACCTGACTTACACTACTAGAAACAGCAGACGACTTAATAAGAGGAGAAGTGTCTTCAGTTTTTGGATTTTGATCTGAGGCCAAAGTTGAATACTCATAAGTATTAAGATCATCAATTTCTAAACTATGATCTTCTTGAGTCGTTGTTTTATTTTCAACCTTTACGGTGTCAGTTTTATCCTCAACCAGAGGTACTGCAGTAGCTTCATCATCAAGATTTTTTAAAATTAATTCATCAGATTCATCTAATTTTAATTCTTCCTCTGATAGTTCAGAAAGTTTTTCTTTCGTTTTCGTCGGTGATGCCATCGCTAACTTAACTTCATCCTTAAGTTCTTTCTTTTCGGTTGGTCCATGGAAAGCAATATAATCGTAGTTTTTCATTGCCTTATAGTTAAGAGCATAGCTAACTGTCGTTGTTTGGATTTTATGTTGAAAAGAAAACTGATCTTTTTCAATTGTTTCTGTTGCTTTAATAACTGAAGGTAGGTCCTTCGTTATATGTTTTACTGTTAAGATCTTCGTCGCCGCTTGGTAAAGCTTTATTTCACGGGCCACTTCACTTTTCTCAATGAATTCCTTCACTGACTTAGTTTTAGCTATAATCACAGCTGAAGTTGCTTTATGTTGGATTCTGTACGACTTAAAATTTCTTTCTAAAGATGCCAAACGTTCGTCAGTGTTGTGAATGTAGTCTTTACCTGAGTTCGAAATCACAATCTGCGTGTTTTCAAAACTTTTAAGGGTTGAGATAGCTTTGGTTAGCGTCGAAATAGAGATGGTTTGCTGACTATAAAATAGATCCAGACTTGAATGGAGAATCCATCCAAACGTTGTCATTATGGTTAAAGCTAGAACCAAATATCTTGATCGCATTAAATTTAGTGTAGCGAAATTAGAGAGTTTTAAAACAAAATTGCGTCAAGTAGATGAATTTAGTGAATAGCCAGAGTAAATTTGTAGGTGAGTATTCAGATAGTTTTTAAGGTGGTTCTATAGGACCATGACTACCCAGAGGTCATCACGGTCCTATGGGACCATTATTTCAAGTAAGCTAATTTTAAACGATGTTCTGCTCTTTCAAGTTTACGACGGAACTTAATTAACTCTATGTCATTAAGTGATTCTTTCCCTGAAAGTTTTTCTTTTGCTTTATTAAGAGCTCGCTGAGCTCTCTCTTTATCAATGCTTTCAGCTTTTTCAGAAGTGTGTGCAAGTATAGTTACTTTATTTTTTAAGATTTTAGCAATTCCAGTAGTTAGAAAAAAGTGACGATCACCTTTATCCGTCTTCACTGTCATAATTCCAGGAGCAAGCTCAGTTATTAAATGAGTATGCTCAGGAAGAATTGCAATCTCTCCACGAATGGTGGAAAGAGTCACCGAGCTGGCATCGATGTTTTTATCGACGACGCCAGCAGGAGTGAATATATCCACTTTAAAATAACTCATGATTACTTACCTTCTTTAATCTTTTGTGCTTTTTCGCGAACCATATCAAGGTTACCAACTAGGTAGAACGCTTGTTCTGGAAGATCATCAACTTCACCAGCAAGGATCGCTTTGAATGAAGAAATAGTTTCTTCAATTTTCACGAATTGACCTTTCATACCAGTGAACTGCTCAGCAACGAAGAATGGCTGAGATAAGAATTTTTGAACTTTACGTGCGCGACCAACTAGGATCTTATCACTTTCAGAAAGTTCATCCATACCAAGGATGGCGATGATATCTTGAAGTTCTTTATATTTTTGAAGAATTGCTTGTACACCACGAGCAACACTGTAGTGTTCTTCACCTAAAATATCTGGAGATAGAATACGTGAAGTAGACGCTAGAGGGTCAACCGCTGGATAAATACCTAATTCAGCAATTTGACGAGACAAGTTTGTTGTCGCATCTAAGTGAGCAAACGTAGTTGCTGGAGCTGGATCGGTATAGTCATCCGCTGGAACGTAAATAGCTTGGATTGAAGTAATAGATCCGTTCTTCGTTGAAGTAATACGCTCTTGCATAGCTCCCATCTCTGTTGAAAGAGTTGGTTGGTAACCTACCGCTGAAGGAATACGACCTAGAAGGGCCGAAACTTCAGAACCAGCTTGAGTAAAACGGAAAATATTATCAACAAAGAAAAGAACGTCTTGGTTCTCTTCATCACGGAAATATTCAGCTACTGAAAGACCAGTTAAAGCAACACGTGCACGTGCACCTGGTGGCTCATTCATCTGACCATAAACCAGTGCTGTTTTTGCAAGAACTCCAGATTCTTTCATCTCCATCCAAAGGTCATTTCCTTCACGTGTACGTTCACCTACACCCGCGAAAATTGAGTAACCACCGTGTTGAGTAGCAACGTTGTTAATAAGTTCCATAATAAGAACTGTCTTACCAACCCCCGCACCACCGAATAGACCGATCTTTCCACCTTTAAGGTATGGAGCTAGCAAGTCTACAACTTTAATCCCTGTATAAAGAGGCTCTAGTTTATTTGATTGATCTTCAAACTTAGGTGCAGCTCTGTGGATATCATAATGTTTTTTAACTGTTAGTGGACCCATTTCATCAATTGGCTCACCAACAACGTTGATGATTCGACCAAGAGTACCTGGACCAACTGGAGCTTGAATTTGCTTTCCAGTGTCTTTTACATCAAGACCACGCGCTAGACCTTCAGTTGCATCCATAGCAATACAGCGAACCGTATCGTCACCTAGGTGACTTGCTACCTCTACTACCAGGTTCCACTCGCCGCCCGTTAGAGTTTTATTCGTAATTCTTAAAGCTTGAGTAATTGGAGGAAGTTTTCCATTTGGAAACTCAACATCCACTACTGGACCAAGCACCTGCTTAACTTTTCCCATGTTTTCTGTAGTTGCCATTTTATCCCCTAACCGTTTAGAGATTCCGCACCAGATACAACTTCAATCAACTCAGTTGTAATCGATGCTTGTCTCAATTTATTCATCTTAATTGTTAATTTCTTAATCATTTCTTTACAGTTCTTAGTCGCGTTCTCCATCGCCGTCATACGAGAACCGTGCTCAGAAGCAATAGAATCTAATACTTTTGTATACACAGAAGTCACATAAACTTGTGGAATAAGTCCATCCAGGATTTCTTTTGGCGTTGGTTCATATTTGAAGTCAAAAGGAAACTCAGTTTGCAGTTTTTCTTTTTCTTCAAAGCTAAAACTTAGAGGAAGCACCTGACTAATAGTCGGCACTACACTAATCGCTGATTGAAATTGGTTATAAGCAACAGAAATAGATCCAACTTCACCCGTGGTAAACACGTGAGAAAGTTCTTCTGATACTTTTCTAATTTCATCAAAGCTTGGCTCTGCCTTAGCAAAAGTAAAAGTTTTTCCACCATTCACATTTTTAAGAATGAGCTCTCTTACTTTTTTACCAATGAAGTAAACTTTAATGTCTTTATCAGTATTTTTCGCAATATAAGCTTTGACGGCCTTCGCTAATCCTGAATTGTACCCACCACAAAGACCCTTATCTGAAGAGAGAACCAAAAGAACCATTTTATTATTCTCAGACGTTTTTAAAAAATCATGAGAGTAATCTTTAATCAAAGCTGAAACAGTTTTGATCGTTGCTTCTAATTCTTCAGCGTAGGGACGAGCACCAGTAATCGCTGTTTGCGCTTTAGAAAGTTTCGCTGCCGAAACTAACTTCATTGCAGAAGTGATTTTGTGCGTGGACTTAGTACTTTTAATACGTTTTTTTAAGTCCTTAATATTCGCCATGGTTTATATCCTAAGCCTTAATGCTTATTAATATTTGTTAGTTGAAAGAAAACTTTTGATTGCATCAATTAGTTTTACTTCGTTTTCAGCAGAGATTTCTTTTTTCGCGTGTAGATCATTATAAAGATCTGCATGACGAGATTTTAAGAAACCAATTAAATCACTTTCGGCCTGACGAACTTTTTTCGTTGGTACTGTATCAAAGTGACCTTTCGTTGCTGAATAGATTGCAATGGTTTGATCCATAACTTCCATCGGAGCATATTGCCCTTGTTTTAGTAACTCAACTAAACGCTCACCACGAGCAAGTTGTTTTTGAGTTGCTTCATCAAGGTCAGAACCGAATTGAGAGAATGCTGCAAGTTCACGGTACTGAGCAAGGTCTAGACGAAGAGTACCAGCTACTTTTTTCATCCCTTTTACTTGAGCGGCACCACCTACACGTGAAACCGAAATACCTACGTTGATCGCTGGGCGAACACCGGAGTTAAATAAATCTGTTTCTAGGAAAATCTGACCGTCAGTAATCGAAATAACGTTTGTAGGAATATAGGCAGAAACGTCACCTTCTTGAGTTTCAATAATAGGAAGTGCAGTCATAGATCCCGCACCAAGAGCATCTGAAAGCTTACATGATCTTTCTAGAAGTCTTGAGTGAACGTAGAAAACGTCCCCTGGGAATGCTTCACGTCCTGGAGGACGACGAAGAAGAAGTGATAATTGTCTGTAGGCTTGAGATTGTTTTGTTAAATCATCGTAAACGATAAGTGCGTGCTTACCATTGTCACGATAATACTCACCCATTGTACAACCTGTATAAGGTGCAAGATATTGTAGTGGAGCTGAGTGAGAAGCAGTTGCTGAAACGATGATTGTATAATCAAGCGCGCCAGCTTCTTTTAATTTTGCGTAAACTTGAGCTACTGTAGATTGCTTTTGTCCAATCGCTACGTAGATACAGTAAACGTTTTTACCTTTTTGGTTGATAATTGTATCGATCGCCACAGCTGTTTTACCAGTTTGGCGGTCACCAATGATAAGTTCGCGCTGACCACGACCAATTGGAGTCATTGAATCAACGGCTTTTAGACCTGTTTGCATTGGCTCGTGAACTGATTTACGAGTTACAATTCCTGGAGCTTTTGTTTCAATTGGGCGGTATTTATCTGATTTAATTTCACCTTTTCCATCAATTGGCTCACCGATAGCATTAACTACTCGGCCAAGAAGAGCATCACCCACTGGAACTTGAACGATTTTTTCAGTTCTTTTTACAATTGTGCCTTCCTTAATTCCTGTATCTTCACCTAAAACGGCAATACCCACGTTATTAGTTTCAAGATTTAGAACCATTCCTTTTGTACCTGATGGGAATTCAACAAGCTCACCCATCATTACATTTTTAAGACCAAATACGCGTGCAACACCGTCACCGATAGTTAACACTGTCCCAACTTCATTCATTTGAAGTTTAGATTCGTAGTTAGCAATTCTTTCCTTGATAATCCCTGTAATTTCTTCTGGTCTCATACTCATGGTCATTTATCTCCAAATTATAAAACGATCGAGTTTTTAAATTGTTCTAGTTGATTGTCGACTGTTGCATCCACCTGGAAATCATCAACAGTAATTTTAAAACCAGCTGTAACATTCGCATTTTGCACGTAGGTTAATTCTGGGTTTTTTCCGACTTTATTTTTTAAGAAACTTTTAATCTGTGTTAGAAGAGCTGTATCGATCTCTTTATCTGCGCCTTCAATCGTTCCGCGAATAAAACCTTTTTCGTAATCATCTAACACCATCACTTCCTTATAGATAAGCGGAAGTAGACCAATGCGTTTTACATCAATAAGGTAATCAATGAAGTTATTAACAATACTATTAAGCTGAAGCTTTTTGGAAATCGAAGCAAAAATATCTTTTTTCTCTTCAATTGTGAAAACTTCTAGAAACATGACGTTTTCTAGATCATTTGAACTATTAATGACTTCCTGGAATTTTGTTAATTCAGAAGCGGTATCAATCTTTTTTTCCTGACCTAAATCAATAATTGCCTGAGCATAAGCCTTGGCTACAATTTGTTCTTTCATTGAGCAATTTCCTTCACTGCTTTCGTTGTCAGATCAGTTTTTACCTTGTTATCACTCGAAATAATTTTTTTCGACTTCATAATAACTTCATCAACTAGTTCTTTATTTAATTGATTAATCATGACTTTCTTTTCAGCCTCAACACGGTTAATGGCCTCTGATTTTAACTTTTCCGTTTTATCTTTTGCTTCTTTGTCACAGTCCATAGCAAACTTTCTGGCGTCTTCTTCTGCAGCCTTAAGAATGTTAGCAGCATCATTATCTGCTTCTTTAACTTTTCTCGTATTTAAATCAAAGAGAACCTGAGCTTCCTTAGACTTAACTTGTGCTCGGTCTAAGATTTCAGAAATCTTTTTTGATTTCGTATCGAAGAAACTCTTCATGGGAGCTTTAATCTTATAAAGAAGAAACCCAAAAAGAATGACAAAATTAAAGGTAGGAGCAATTAGGTCTTTCATTGTTGGTTGATGACCACCATGGGCATCGCCCGAGGCTATTACATCTGCAATAAACAGTGTGAAGACAAAAGCAAATTTTAACATTAGTGCTTTCCTGTAAGTTTATTAATTAGTAGATTGGCAAGTTGGTTTGATTCAGACATAACTTCATTTCTTTTATTCTGAATATCTTCTTTGATTTTTTGTTTCGAGCTTTCAACATAAGCATTTACTTCATCTTCAGAGTTCTTAAGCTTGGCATTCATCTCTGATTTAGCTTGGGATTTCTTATCTGAAAGAAAAGACTGAGCTTTGGCGTGAGCGGTTTCAATTTTAGCTTTATATTTTTCACCTAGCTTATTTGCTTGCTCAAACATTTCGTCCGCATGATTTTCTAGCTTAGTTGTTTTCTCTTCGCGGTTTTCAATAACGAATTGAAGTTTATTGAAGAAAACATATTTTGCTAAAAAATAAAAAACAAAAACGATAACAATTTGATTAACAATTGAGCCGTTCGCTCCTAATTGAGAGAAAATCGCTTGAATGGTTTCCATAGAAGTGCCTCGAGTCTAAATTTAGGCTTAATAATTAGAGAATTTAGGTACTTTCGTCAAGGGAATTAAGGATTTATACAACGGTCTTAAAAAGAGAATGGTATGATGTAGAAAGAAAAACTATTTAGTTTAATTCTTTCATTTTTGTCACACCATGGAAAATGACTCCCTCTTCCACAATAAGACTTGGTGCTGTGATCGTTCCCTCAAAGCGAGCAGGCTTGCGAATTTCCACGCGAGAAGTGGCCTTCAAGTTACCTTTCACATTTCCTGATATCAGGATGACGTTGGCATTGATATCGGCGTTAATCAATGCACCTTCAGATATGATCAGTGTGTCATTAGAAAAAATATTACCATTAACCTGACCAGCGATTCGCACCACGCCATTAAAGGAAAGGTTGCCATCAAATTTGCAACCTTCCTCAATAATCGCTGAAATTTCACCTTTTCTATCTTGCATATTACTTCATTAAGTAGTCATAGATGTCGTTAAATTCAGCTTCATTATTAAACTTAATCGTTACAACACCTGCACCGTTCTTCTTACCTGCTAGTTTAAAATGAAAACCAGTTTTTTGCTCTAATTTATTTTTAAGTGGATCAAGTTTGTCGGTAAAGAAGTTCTTTTTCGTTTCTTCTTTGACTGTTTTTGGTTTTTTATTAATGAGAACTTCCAATTCTCTTACAGAAAGGTTTGCTTCTACTACTTGAAATGCCAGTCTTTTTGCGTGTTCTGCTTCCTTTACTGCCGCTAAAATCTTTGCGTGCCCAAATGAAAGTTTTTCTTCCTTTAAAAGACCAATTACATCGCGAGGAAGTTTTAAGATACGAAGAAAATTAGCAATAGTTGAGCGCTCTTTCCCGATTTTTTTAGCCACTTCTTCTTGGGTTAATTTAAAATCTTCCATGAGTTGGAAATAAGCTAAAGCTTCTTCTATACAATTCAACTCTGAACGTTGAACGTTTTCAATAATCGCCATGACTAATTTTTCGCGATCAGTAGCTTTTTTGATCACCACAGGAACTTGCTCAAGACCAGCCAATTTTGCTGCTCTCAAACGACGTTCACCTGCAATTAATTCAAATTCATTACCTTTTTCGATTACAATCAGTGGTTGAATGATGCCGTTTTCCTTGATTGATTCTGCAAGTTCAACAATATCTTTTTCTTTAAAAATTCTTCTTGGTTGATATTGATTCGCTTTTATTTTTCCTACGGGAACTAATAAAGACTCACCTTTAATAATGTTAATTGCCGGCTCAGTTTTTGCTCTATTTTCACTGCCATAATCAGACTGACTTGATTGAATAAGAGAAGCAATACCTTTACCTAAAACAGTTTTTTGTACCATAAAGTCCCCGCTTAAAAAGTCATCTCTGACGATGGTTTATTAATTAAATATTTTGGATCTGTATTAATGATGACTTCTTTTGCTAATGAGAAATAAGCCTCACTACCTTTTGAGCTAACATCATAAAGAATGATTGGCTTACCAAAGCTTGGTGACTCAGATAATTTCACGTTTCTTGGAATGATGGTTTTTAATACTGAGTCTTTGAAGTGTTTTTTAATTTCAAAAGCCACTTGCTTAGAAAGATTGTTACGAGCATCGAACATAGTCAGAAGAATACCTTCTAATTCTAATCTCGGATTTAAGGAATGACGGATAAGACGAACAGTGTTTAATAACTGTGAAAGTCCTTCCATTGCAAAAAATTCTGTTTGCATTGGAACAATATAACTGTGCGCTGCAGTAAGAGCGTTCACTGTTAAAAGAGTTAAAGAAGGAGGGCAATCTATAATGATGTAGTCATAGTGATCCATAACGGACTCTAGGGCAGTCTTTAGCTTTGTTTCGCGGGCAAAGGCACCCACTAGCTCAATTTCTGCACCAGTGAGGTTATTGTCAGAGGGACAAATATCTAAATAAGGTAAATCAGTTTTATAAATGGCCTCTTCAATATTCTCTTCACCAATAATAGCGTGATAAATATTTTTTTGAGCAAAGCTAGCTTTGTCCAAACCTAGACCAAGACTTGCGTTACCTTGAGGATCTAAATCTAATAGTAGAGTTTTTTTCTCAGCTACTGCTAAACCAGCGGCAAGGTTAATTGAGGTCGTCGTTTTACCAACGCCACCTTTTTGGTTTGCTATCGCAATAATTTTGGCCATTGAATTTCTCCTGAAAGTCCGTGAGAAATTTTTAAATAATGTCAGAGAGTTTGACAAGGTATTTAGCTGTTCCACGTGGAACAATTTTGCTTTTATACCCTAATAAAATTCGTTTATCTGTGTTAGGTACTTGAATTTCCTTCTCTTCGATTCTTTCCCACTTATTTCCAATTTTTGCAAAGTCCATTTCTTCTAATTCGTAAACGTTAGGTCCCTTATAGAAAAAAACTTCGATTGGCGTTGAATAATTTAGTAAGTTTAGCATGTCGTAAATTCTGCCAACAGCTTTAAAGGTTAAAGTCGCAGGACGATCAATTAACACATCTTCAATACGAGCATGATAAGGTCGAACGTTTTCTAATCCAACTTTGCTAGCAATTAACTTTACTGCTTCGACCTTTTTATTTTTTGAATCAATGCCCACACATTTTTTATCTGAGAGAAGTTTTGCTAGAGGAAGTAGAGGAAATCCTCCGCCAAATCCTACATCTATATAATAAGGATGTGCCCCTATAGAACCACGGAAGGTTTCAGACTGCTCATAAGGATAAATCGAATCGAGAATTTGTTTGTGATAAAACTCGGTGGGTTCACGGATCGCAGTTAAATTTAAACCTTCCAGTTCACCGAAGTAGATGCTAAATAGTTCGTCGGAAAATTCTCTTGTGATCATTAATAAAGTTTCCCGGCAATGATCGCTAAAGTAGCGGGGCGAATTCCTTCAATCAGCTTTAAGTGGCCAAAAGTTTCTGGACGGATCTTGGCAATTCGCGACTTACACTCAAAAGAAATATTGGAAGAATTAGTGATCTCTTCCCAGTTTAGCTTCATATTATCAAGCTTCTTAATCTTCTCATATTGATCTTGAGACTTTTTAATATATCCGTCGTATTTTAAGCTAATCGCTACGGCCTGAACCACATCAGAAGAAAAACTCACATGCATCTCAGCTAGTTCTTTGGCCAAAACGTCAACCGGATTAATCCAAGATTGGCGCATCAGTTCTGCCAAAGGGATCTTGGCCTGAAAGGTTTTTTTGTTCTCAGGATCCTGGTACTTCAACATCATTTCGGACTGGGAACTAAAAGTAATGTCACGGCAAAGTTTCATCAGTAGATCATATTCTGCTATAAAACTTTCTAAATACTGATCAAGCTTGGCGTTCAAACCCAAAGACAAACGGTAAGAGGCCATACGGTTGATGGTATTATCCTCACGGATATAAAGACGGTTTTCCGAACGAGCGGTGAACAGACGGTAAGGTTCATCTCTGGTGTTCAAGGTGAGGTCGGAAATCATCACACCGATATAAGATTCTTGGCGATCCAAGACCAATTTCTCACGGCCAAGCAAACTAAGACTAGCGTTCAATCCAGCAATCAATCCTTGTCCTGCGGCCTCTTCATAGCCAGAAGTTCCATTGACCTGCCCGGCGAAGTAGAGACCAGTAATATCTTTGTATTCAAGGGTAAGATCAAGTGTTGTTGTATCCACCACATCGTATTCTACAGCATAACCAGGAACCAGGATTTCACAGCTTTCTAAGCCCGGAATGGTCTTTAGAAAAGCCTCTTGAACATCAGCTGGCAAACTAGAGGAAACCCCGCTAGGATACATAGTTTCTACATCGATCCCTTCTGGTTCGATGAACACATGGTGAGTATTTCTATCAGGATAGCGGAAGGCCTTATCTTCAATACTCGGACAATATCTTGCCCCTACACCATTGATCTGTCCGTTATACATGGGAGACTTTTCTTTGTTCTCACGAATAATCCCCAAAGTATCTTCATTTGTATAAGTGAGGTAGCAGTCCAATTGTTTTTGGAAACGAATCTGTCCATCATGCAAACAATGGAGGTTTCTCGTTGAAGGATCTGAGGGCTGAACTTGTAGTTTAGTATAGTCAATCGAGCTTCGAGCGATACGAGAAGGTGTTCCGGTTTTAAAACGACTCTTGCCCGTTTTCACTTGGGAGAGAAGACTGGTTAGATGAGGACTGGCCTCTTTTCCCACTCGCCCACCAATACTTTGATGAGCACCCGTATGCATCTTTCCACCCAGGAAAGTTCCTGTCGTGACGATGACCTTTCTGGTTCTATAGGACCGTTGGGTTGATACCACTTCAAATAAGTTCTCAACCTTAGTCACTGAAAGAACTTTCTCTCTAACTAGAAAGATATTAGAAATGCTGGCCACCAATTTCTCGGCCTCCTCAGCATAGATTTCTTTATCTATTTGTACACGGCTAGATTGAACCGCGAAACCTTTAGACTCATTGAGGACTCGGTACTGAATCCCAGCTAAGTCAGCTAGCTTTCCCATCACTCCACCGAGTGCATCCAGCTCGCGAACCACTTGCCCTTTACCCACTCCACCAATGGCCGGGTTACAAGGAGCCGAAGCCACCTTCACTCCAGGCATGACAAACAGAGCGACATCCAAACCAAACTGAGCTGCTGCATGAGCTGCTTCTAAGCCGGCATGGCCACCACCTAAAACTAGGATATCGAAAATTATTGTCATAATTGTTCCACGTGGAACAAATCTACTTTCCAATACAGAAGTTGGAGAAAAGATTGTCCAAGACATCGTCGGGTGCGATCACACCTATCAATTCGGAGAGACTTTGACCAATATTATTGAGCTCATGCGAAAGAATTGCCATATCAGGTTCAGTAATAGATAACTCGTTGAATTCACTAATAATTAAATACAGTTTATTTAACTCCAAACGTTGTCTCTCTAGTAATATCGGTGAGTTAGCTAATAATTGAGCAAATTTATCAGAAATAAGAGATTCTAGTTTTGGTTCTATAGGACCAGAAAGAGTCGAAATCATGATTGGTTCTATAGGACCAAGATTTTTAAGTGGTTCTATAGAACCATGCTTGGCCATAAATTCAACCATAGCTTTATCAAAACTTGGGTCATCTTTGTGAGTAAATACCACCATATCAAATTTCATTTTTAAGTAATCTGCTGAGGGAGAAAAAGTTTCTAAGGGATTAATCACTAAAATTTTAAAAAAGGCCTTCGTGAGCTTTTCTAGACTCAACTTCATACCCATCTTCTCAATTTCATCATCGGTTTTCGCTCGCAAACCTGCGGTATCTACCAGCTTGTAGGTTGTTCCCTTAAGCTTAATGTACTCAGAAATAAAATCTCGTGTGGTTCCTTTAATTGGGGAAACAATCGAGCGATCAAATCCTAAAAATTGATTAAAAAGAGAACTTTTCCCAGCATTAGTTTCTCCTACCAGAACAATCTCAGGAGACATTAAAGAGGAATTATCTGTCGAAGCCCTTTTCGCCAAATTGCCAATTTGAGAGGAGAAATCAGCTAAACTTTCACGAAAAAGTTTATTGGCTTGCTCTTCACCCATGTCTTCTAAAAAATCAAAATGCATCTCTACACTAGTTTTCAATTTTAAATAAGTATTAAATAATTTTTGAAAACTATCGTTTAAATCACCACTGATTAAAGACAAACCTTGGCCTAAAGCAAATTCTGATTGAGCATTGAGCATCAGATCCAGGCCTTCCACTTGGCTTAAGCTCATTTTTGAATTTTTTAGAGCACGGTAAGTAAATTCTCCGGGAGCCGAGAACCTGGCCAATTTTTTAGACTCAAAAAGAGTCAAAATTCTCTCAACATTCAGACGGTTTCCGTGCACCGCAAGTTCTAAAATATTTTCTCCATTGTAGGACTTGGGTCCCTTAAAATAAGTCAAAACCACTGAATCAAGTTTGGTCATTCCATCGGAAAGATCAGACAAAGTGGCCATGCGTGGTTTGAGTTTTTTAAAATCGGTGGAAAAGTAAGGCTGATATGGTTCGAGAGAATCAAAGCCAGAAAGGCGTATAACAGCGATGGCACTATTAGCGTTAGCATTGGTACTGCAAGCGATAATAGGTCCATCACTGAATAATAAGTTCATTAGGTTCTTTTATAAACGAAGTATTGTTGACCAATCCCCATGATAGTCGAAACGAAGATATAAAGGGTTAATCCTGACGGTAAATCCTTCATAATCAGACCGAAAATAAGTGGCATGAACATCATAATTTTTTGTTGTGTTGGATCGGCAGAAGGTGACGGAGTCATCTTCTGTTGTAAGAACATTGATCCGGCCATTAACACAGGAAGAACATAGAAAGGGTCTTTATGCGATAGATCTTTAATCCACAACATGAAAGGGGCCCCCATTAGTTCAGTAGAGTTAAACAACACTTTATAAAAAGCAAAAAAGATCGGCATTTGTAACAGCAAAGGTAGACAACCACCAAGCGGGTTAGCACCTGATTTCTTAAAAAGATCCATAGTTTCTTTCTGCATACGCTGAGGATCATCTTTAAATTTTTCTTTCAATTTATTCAATTCAGGTTGGAGATCCTGCATCTTCTTCATACTCTTAAAAGACTTATACTGAAGAGGAAAAGTTAAAAGTCGGATGAATAAAGTAAGAAGAATGATCGCTACCCCATAATTAGGGAAGAATTTATAGAAAAACTGAAGAGCACGTAGAATAGGAATGGCAAAAACAGCCCACATTCCATAATCAATTCCTTGATTCAGATTATCTCCTAAACTAGTCAGTAAATCGTAGTCTTTTTTAGCAAATACAAAGCTACCTTCAAGAGTTGTGGTTGGATTCACCAACATGGCCGTCAATTGTCCAGCTTCTGTTATATTAAAAACAGAAAGTTTCTTTTCTTTATAGATAAAAGAAAAAAGGTGGAAATTAAAATCAATGCCAAGCCACTTTATTTCGCCTTCACCTTCATCACTTTTTCCAACAGCAAACTTTTCAAGATCTTTGGCCAAAACGGTAAATTCACGATGATGTCCACCATCTAATTCCTTTTTAGTCGCACTCAAAACTACTCTATACTTATAAGCATTTGTAGAGGTGAAAATGTAGTTTAATTTACCATTTTCTTCTAACCACAATTTAACCTTCAAACCTAATTCGTCGCTCGCTCCTTCTAGTGTTTTTTCATCTAACTGAGTGAAATTGATCCAAATTTTATGGAAGAGGTTATTTTTCTCTACTTCAAGAGAGAATGCTTGAGGTGAGCCCACAGTATCTATATAAGAAAAGCTCGTTTTAGGGCTTGCTACCGCCGTGATTTGAAGTTGGTTATTAATAGTAAAAGAATTTTGCTGATTTCTAACTGTGTAATCAGTCAAAAGCTGAGCAGTAGTTGGAGCTTCAATTTTCTCAACTGTTCCAGTGGCCGGTGCTGTGATTGGAGCGGGATTGTTAGTGTTTGCCGCCACCGTTTCAGTCGCAGGGACTGTATTGCTTACGACGTTTTTGGGAGCAAAAAAGTGCTGCCATCCAAAGAGAATAAGACCAGAAAGAACTACCGCTAAAATCGCGCGTTTATTATCAGATGACATGGACAACTCCTATAAGGGAACTGGATCGTACCCACCCTCGCAAAAAGGATGGCATCGACACAGTCTTCGACTAATTAACAGTGAGGACTTTACCAAGGAATGTGTCTCTAAACAAGTTTTCGCGTACTCTGAACAACTTGGATGAAAACGACATCGTTTTCCTAAATATGGCGAAATAGCCAATTGGTAAATTTTAAGGATAATTTTCAAAAATGATCGCATGAATTAACTTTTAGTTTGGGCTAAATTTAAGAGGAATTTTTTAAATGAGCAAATTATATTAGGACGAAATTCAGTAAAACTCAGTTCTTTCTTTTTACTCTGAACTACCACTAAAAAATCAACAGCTCGCAATAAGGATTTTTCTTTCCTGAAAATTTCCCGCATGGCCCTTTTAAGAGAGTTTCTCTGCACAGAATTAAAGGATTTTGCACTTATAGAAAATGCCACTCTAGAGCGATTAATTGTATTTTCTTTATAGAAGACAGAAAGAAAAGGGTCACGATATTTACGTGACCCATCTCTTAGGTTATTGAAATCAGTTTTTGATCTTAAACGATTAGCTTTAGGAAAACTTTCACTCAAAGATTATTTAGTTCCCGTAATAACGGTCAGTTTTCTTCTACCCTTAGCTCTTCTTCTTTTAATAACGTCTTGTCCGCCCTTACTTTTCATACGGGTTAAAAAGCCGTGAGATCTTAAGCGTTTAACTTTTTTAGGTTGCCATGTACGTTTACTCATAAGTATTTCCTTAGTTCAAGAGTCTAAATTTAGAGTGGGTAGTATTACCGATAAATCTCAATTAGGTCAATATCTAACTAAAAAAACTTGAATTTGTTGCGCCAAGCGTACAAAAGAAAATTTTTCAGAAGGTACGAACTTAAGATTGTAATTAAACTCTTGGCCATGCTACATGTAACCCCCTCGTACGGATCCCTCTATAAATTGACGATAGACTGAAGAAGGACGGTTCATGGAAAATAATTTTCCTTTCCACTTTTTGAAAATAAATAGTGAAACTCCAGTAACTAATGATTCAAAACCTATTAAAAACATTGCTTTAGATGAAGTAAAACCTTCATTGATTGAAACTAAAATTACACCTAAAACTGCCCCAACTGGCTTTTCTCGTGAGGAAATCCAAGGTCTGGATCAGGCCATCCACTCCTTATTAGAGGAAACCGTGGAAGCGCAAAAGTATCAAACATACTTTAGTGATAATTTTCATTTATCCCGCATGGAAAATGATGGTCTCATTTTTACAGTGACCACCAGCTTTATTAAAAAAATCATTGAGGGGAACTATTCCCATCAAGTCGCCAAGGCGATCAAGATGACATTAGGCAAAGACTATTCCTTTGCTATCGATTTATTAGGTGATGTAACCCCAGTAAAAACGACGACTACCGCACAACCTGTTGTGATAAAAGATGTAGAAGGTCCTTATTCCGTGAAGAAAGGATCAAGCGTAAGGGAAACAAGCTTTTCTATCAATGATCTTATGCCAACGAAAAATGATCTAATCGATCAATACCAAGCTAAAGTGATCGAAGAATTACAAGTTGAAAGAAAATACAAAAAAATCGACCCGGATAAAGTCTTTGAAAATTTCGTCGTAGGATCTTCTAATAACCTTGCCTTTGCCTCCTGTGAAGCAGTAGCAAATAATCCTGGGAAAGATTACCCCTCATTATATCTACATAGCGCTTCTGGTTTAGGTAAAACTCATTTATTATGTGCTTTAGCTAATCGTATTCGTGAAACAAAACCACATCTTAAAATTGGTTTGATAACAGGTAATGAATTTGTAGATGATTTTGTAAAATCAGTTCAAAACCGTAAAGTTTCAGAATTTCAAAATCGTTACACTAATGAATTCGACGTCCTTATTATCGACGACATTCACGAGTTAAAAAACAAAAACGAAACTCAAAATGCTTTCTTTAATATTTTTAATGAACTTCATAATAAAGGTAAGCAACTGATTTTTACCTCAGATAAAGCTCCAAAAGACATAAATGGTATCGAAGAACGAGTTAAAACACGTTTAGGTTGGGGACTTATTGTAGATATTCAACAACCTGACCTAGAGACCAGAATTGCTATTTTAAAACGTAAAGCAATTGAGAAAGATATCTACGTCCCTGATGATGTGGTGAATTTAATCGCCTCTGCGGTAAAAAGTAATGTGCGTGAATTAGAGTCATCCTTGATCCGCTTAGGTCTTTATTCGAGTGTATGTAAGGTCGATATTGACGTAGAAATAGCTAAAAGCCAACTTAACCTTAATGATACTTATAGTGCTGATAGCATCACATTTGATTCTATAATTAAATCCGTCGCCAACTATTATAAACTCTCTATTTCTGATATCCGCTCAAAGGTAAGAACAAAAGATCTAGCGACAGCGAGACATATTGCTATGTATTTAAGTCACAAGATTCTTAAGGCAACTTTAGTTGAGATTGGTGATTTTTACGGGAAGCGCGATCACACCAGCGTTATGCACGCAGTGAATAAAATTGAACAACAGATCCGAGTGGATCAAAAATGGGCTCAAACTGTTTTGGAAATTGAAAACAGTCTATAGTAATCAACTTATAAACATACTTGGGATAAGTATAAAACGCGTCATAACACTTTTCTTTTCCACATGGGGATAAAAATGTTAATAAGTAGACCTAAATAAGCTAAACAAAGTAAAACATTAAAGAGTTAGTTAGCGTATTACACATTTATTTAGTTCAAAATTGAGAATAAATTTACAGTTTTAAAGAAAATTTGAATAATATACGCAAAAAAAAGAACTGAAGTAGTAAATTATCCCAGCAATGAAAAACATTGAGATAAATTAAGTTCTTAATATAATTTAGAAATTTAATTTTTCAACATATCCTGATGCTTACTACTAATATGTTCTAAACTATATATATAAGATAGAGAGTGTAAACTCGAGGGCCCTATGGAATTAGTTGTACAGTCAGAACTTTTAAAAGATGCAATCAATAAACTTTCTGGAGTTGTTGATCGTAAAATTTCAAGACCTATTTTAACCAACTGTTTGGTAACAGCTGATACAAATACGTTAACTTTAACTGCAACAGATACTGAAGTTTCAGTAAAAATTGTTTTAAATGCCAAAGCTTCTCATACAGGTTCTTTTTGTATAAACATTAAAAATTTTGCTGATATTTTAAGAGAACTACCTAACGATCAATTAAATGTAAAAATTGAGAAAGATAAAAATATGCTCCACTTAAATTGTGGTTCTATTAATTATCAATTAGTGATTGTAGGAGCTGAAGAGTTTCCTCATTTAAGTTTTGAGAATTCAGGTACAGAATTCTTTTTAAAATCTGGTGACATTACAAGAGTTATTAATAAAGTTTCACATGCCATTTCAACCGATGAAACAAGATTGTACTTAAATGGTATTTTCTTTCAACAATACGATTCAACTTTAAGAGCAGTAGCTATCGATGGTCATAGATTGGCAATGTTAGATATTCCAGAATTTATGTCTAGATCTAATTTTTTAGTGGATGGAATTATTGTCCCAAAGAAAGGTGTAGCGGAACTTAAGAAAATTTCTGACTCTTATCCGAGTGATAATTTAAGATTTTCTGTTGATGATTCTTTTTTATATGTGAATCATGGAAAAGATTATTTTATTTCTATTCGTTTAATTTCTAGAGAGTATCCTAAATACCAAACAGTCATTCCTAATAAAACCACCTTTGGTCTTCAAGTAGAGAAGAATGCATTATTAAATGCAGTTAAGCGTATTCGTGTTTTAGCAAATGAAAAAACTAATGGTGTAAAGTGTACTTTAAAGAATAATCAATTGATTGTTTCTACTAACCACCCAGCAATGGGTGAAGCTAAAGAAGAAATTCCTATTAAGTATGAAGGTAAAGAATTCAATATTGGATTTAATGCAAAATACTTAATTGATAATCTAAGTGTGTTAAGTGATACAGAAATTACTATGGAATTTAATAATGAATTATCTCCAGTTGTAGTGAAGTGCCATGATATGCAAGATTTTCTTGGAATTATCATGCCTTTAAAAATCTAATTAGCCGAATATGGGATTAAAACTTTCCCGCTTAGTCGTCACTCATTTTCGCAACCTAGAAAATGATTTATTTAACTTTGGTCCAAGACTTAATTGTATCTTTGGACCAAACGGAAATGGAAAAACAAATCTTTTAGAGGCTATTTATTTTCTAACAAATAGAAAATCATTTCGTAAAAATGCCAGTTTTCCTCAGATGCTTTCAATTAATGGAGATAATCCTGAAATTCTCTTTCAAGCTTTATTAACTGAAAATGAAGATAAGACTTCTGTAGCAGGAAGAATCAAACAAGATGAAGCCGTCTGGTATATCAACCAGGAAGTAACTAAAAAAAAAATTGGCCTGTACTCAGTTTTTATAAATCCCTTTGACTCTGGAACTTTCCATACTTCAACTAGTTTTCGTCGTGAATGGTTTGATTACCATTTAGGTTTAATAGACCCTGATTACAAAAAAATCTTGAATGCCTATACTAAGCAATTACGGATGAAAAACAATCTGCTTAGTGAAAAGCCTAAATATTTTGAAGCGCAAATTACCGCCTTAAATAGCGAGATGGCGCAAAACATGGAAAGTATCACGGTTAAGCGTTTGGGCTTCTTAAAAGAGATAAAAAGCTTTTATACGGCCATGTTTAAGGAACTCTTTAGCGAAGCTCATGAATTAGAAGTTATTCTGATGAGTAAATTTTCTGGAAAGACAGCGTTAGAAATAGCCAAAATGATGCAGGAAAACCTGCCGCGCGAGCTAAAAACAGGCCATTCTACTCTAGGAATTCACCGTGACGATTTTATTCTCCATTTTGATGGATTGAATTCATTTGATTACTGTTCTTTAGGCCAACAAAAGATGGCTTTTTTAAGCTTAATCTTTGCCTATATAGAGCTTTTTAGGTATAAATTTATGTCTTATCCATTGGTCCTAATTGACGACGTTTCAGGCGAGTTAGACCAATTGCGTTGGAAGAATCTCATTGGTTTTTTGAAATCGAAAGATTTTCAGGTTTTCATCACCACCGCCAATGAAAATTTTAGGTTTGAACTCGAAACCATTGAGTCAGCCCTAAAAATCCAACTTAAAGATGGAAAAATGGTTCAAGACATGACTTTAAAGCAGGAGCTCTCTCATGGTAGATCAGGTAACTGAATCGATCTCAAAAGTAACCACCGACTATGGTGCCTCACAAATCAAAATCCTTGAAGGTTTAGAAGCAGTAAGAAAACGTCCCGGTATGTATATTGGTGATACGGGTGTTCGTGGTCTTCACCACTGTGTCTATGAAATTGTAGACAATGCAGTTGATGAGGCATTAGCAGGCTATTGTACACAAATCAATGTTATCATTCACGTGGATAACTCCATCACAGTTGTAGATAACGGTCGTGGGATTCCAACTGATATGCATCCGACTGAAGGTGTTTCAGCTGCTGAAGTCGTTTATACCAAACTTCACGCTGGTGGAAAGTTTAACGAAGAGGGCGGAGCATATAAAGTTTCCGGAGGTCTACACGGCGTTGGTGCTTCGGTTGTGAATGCTCTTTCTAAAGCTGTTAAACTGGTAATCAAAAAAAATGGAAAAGTTCATGAGCTCGATTTTGAATATGGAAAAGCTAAAGCACCACTAAAAGTCATTGGGGAATGTGATCCAAAAGATAATGGTACGACTGTAACTTTTAAAGCTGATAACGAAATCTTTGAAGTTTATGAATATAACTATGACACTTTAGCTTCTCGTTTTCGTGAAATGGCTTTTTTAAATCGTGGCCTAAAGATCTCCATAAAAGATGAGCGTACTGACAAAGAAGAATTATTCTATGCTGAAGGTGGGATTAAGGAATTTGTTGAGTATATAAACCGTGGTAAAACACCTATTCACAAAGAAGTTATTTATTTTACTCAAAGTCGTGATGATTACGAAGTAGAAGTCGCGGGACAATGGACTGAGTCGTACTCTGAAACCATTACATCTTACGCCAATAACATTAACACACCTGAAGGTGGAACACACGTTTCCGGTTTTAAAACGGCACTGACTCGCGTACTGAATAACTACGCTAAAGATGGAAATTTACTTAAAAATATTAAAACTGCTTTAACTGGCGATGATATGCGCGAAGGTTTAACGGCGATTGTTTCAGTTAAACTTAAAAATCCACAATTCGAAGGTCAAACTAAATCAAAACTTGGTTCTTCAGAAGTAGAAGGGATTGTGAACTCACTAGTGGGGGATCGTTTCAAAGTTTACTTAGAAGAAAATCCTAATACAGGTAAAGTTATCATTAAAAAATCTGCTGATGCAGCAGCGGCTCGAGAAGCCGCTAGACGTGCTCGTGAATTAACTCGTAGAAAGTCAGCGCTAGAATTTTCTGGTCTGCCAGGAAAGATGGCTGATTGTCAGGAAAAAGATCCTGCTCTTTGCGAACTTTACATCGTTGAGGGTGACTCCGCGGGTGGATCAGCAAAGCAAGGGCGTGATCGCCGTACTCAAGCTGTACTTCCGCTAAAAGGTAAAATTTTAAACGTAGAAAAAGCTCGTTACGATAAAATGTTGGCCAGTGAAGAAATTAAAAACTTAATTCAGGCCATTGGAACTTCTATCGGTAAAGATGAATTTGATTTAGGTAAACTTCGTTACCATAAAATCGTCATTATGACCGATGCCGATGTCGATGGATCTCACATTCGTACTCTTTTACTAACTCTTTTCTATCGTCAATTTGTCTCTATCGTTGAGGGTGGATACTTATACATCGCTCAACCACCTTTGTTTAAATACAAAAAAGGGAAAAACGAAAGATACTTGAAAGATGAAAAAGAATTAGAAGCCTTTTTAGTTAATTCATCACTTGATAGCGATAAAGTTGAATTTGATGGTGTCACTATCGAAACTGAAGAAGCTAAAACTCTTATTAACAAGTATCGTATTTATGCTCGCAATATGAATTCATACGATCTTCACTACGATTCAGATCTTTTAAAAGCCTTAATTGAGAAGGTTGGATTGACTAAAGCAGATTTTGCTAGTGAAGCTACCTTGAGTTCGAAATTGGGAGTGATTGCTGATTCACTAAAAGAATATGAAGCAGCGGGAGTCAAAAAATACACGACTGAAGTGAAAAACGATGGCAATGAATTTCATCTTGCGATTAAAGTCAAAACGCCACAAAAGACAAAGAATTTCCGTATCAATCTAGGCTTTATAGAGTCACTGGAATATGCCGATTTAAAAAATCAATTTGATGGATTTAAGCGCTATGCCTCGGCAAAAGTGACGATGACTAAAGAAAATGGAACTAAAAAATCTTATTTAAACCTGGATGAATTAGCGAACTCTGTGGTTGCTGAATCAAAACAAGGCGCCTATATCCAACGCTATAAGGGATTAGGAGAGATGAACCCAGAGCAACTTTGGGAAACAACTATGAATCACGATAACCGTACTCTACTTCAAGTGCGCATCGAAGACACTATCGAGGCTGATTCTGTATTTTCTATTTTAATGGGAGATCAAGTTGAACCTCGTCGTGAATTCGTAGAAAAAAATGCACTGAATGTTAGAAACTTAGACGTATAAGATTTAAGGAAAAGTTATGAGCGATAATAACAACAAAGAACATAATCACGGTAAAATTACCCCCCTTAATATTCAAGATGAGATGAAAAGTTGTTATCTTGATTATGCTATGTCAGTTATTGTGGGACGCGCCCTACCTGACGTACGTGATGGTCTAAAACCTGTTCATAGACGTGTTTTATTCTCAATGCACGATTTGAATAATTACCACGCGAGACCATTTTTAAAGTCTGCACGTGTGGTGGGTGATGTAATTGGTAAGTATCACCCACACGGTGACTCTTCTGTTTATTCAGCCATTGTTCGTATGGCCCAGGATTTTTCACTTCGTTATCCATTAGTTGATGGACAAGGTAATTTTGGTTCTATCGATGGCGATAATGCAGCAGCAATGCGATATACCGAAATCAGAATGAAAAAACTTTCAGAAGAACTACTGGAAGATATCGATAAAGAAACAGTTGATTGGCAGCCTAACTATGATGGTTCATTGCAAGAGCCAATGGTTCTTCCTACTCGTATTCCGAATCTTTTAATTAACGGGTCAACTGGTATTGCTGTTGGTATGGCCACAAATATTCCTCCTCATAATTTAACTGAGGTGATGAATGGTCTAGTACAATTGATTGATAATCCTAATATGGATAATCATGAAATGATGAGACTAATTCCAGGCCCAGATTTCCCTACTGGTGGTGCAATTCATGGTGTTCAGGGGATCAAAGAAGCTTACCATACAGGTAAAGGTATTATTCAAATCCGTGCTAAGGCCGATATTGAAAAATATGGAAAAGGCGAAGATCGTGAAAGAATTATTATTAACGAACTACCTTATCAAGTTAATAAAGCAAAACTAATTGAGCGTATTGCTGAATTAGTGAATGAAAAGGAACTTACTGGTATTTCAGATATTCGTGATGAATCTTCTCGTGAGGGGATTCGCGTTGTCGTAGAACTTAAAAAAGGTGAAATTGGAAATGTAACTCTGAATCGTCTTTATAAAATGACTCAGTTGCAAGTTTCGTTTGGTATTATTTTCCTTTCAGTTTCTAATGGTCAACCTAAAGTAATGAACATTAAGGACATGCTCCAGTGTTTCATCGATCACCGTCGTGAAATCGTCGTTCGCCGTACTATTTTTGAATTAAAGAAAGCGAAAGAAAAAGCTCATATTTTGGAAGGTTTAAAAATTGCCGTCGAAAATATTGATGAAATTGTAGAGATGATCAAAAAGTCTGAAGGCCCAGCACAGGCAAAAGACAACTTAATCACAAAATTCACTCTTTCAGATATTCAAGCCCAAGCGATTTTGGATCTTAGATTACAGCGCTTAACCGGTCTTGAACGCGACAAAATTATTAAAGAGTACATGGATATCTTAAAAGAAATAGCTCGCTTAGAAGGAATTTTATCTTCTGATGAACTAGTGCGATCAATTATTAGAGCTGAATTTGTTAATATTGCTGAAACTTACGGTGACAAACGCCGTACAGAAATTATTTCTTTTGCTGATGAAATTCAGGCTGAAGATTTAATTAAAAAAGAAGAAGTGATCGTGACCATCACGCATAAAGGTTATATTAAGCGTATGGCTATGGATACTTACAAGTCGCAAAAACGTGGTGGTATGGGTGTGAAGGGAGCTGAAGTTGAAGATGATTTCTTCACTAAAATCTTCATGGCCAATACACATGACATTATTATGTTCTTTACGACAAAAGGAACTGTCTTCTCAATGAAGACATATCAGATTCCTGAAGGCCTAAGAACGTCTAAAGGTCGTAATATAGTTAACTTAATAAATCTTCCTGAAGGGGAAGAAGTGAATGAAATTTTAGCCATTCCAGCTAATCTTGAAAATCACTACTTAATTATTGCCACTGAAAATGGAACTGTGAAAAAAACAGAACTTGATGAATACAAAAATATTAAACAAAACGGTCTAAAAGCGTTGAAGTTAGTGGAAGGCGACAAGATTGTGGCCGTTCGAGTGACAGACGGTAAAAAAGACGTTCTTCTTTGTTCATCATCTGGTAAATCGATCCGTTTCCCTGAAGAAGACTGCCGTCCATTAGGACGTGTTTCTCAAGGTGTGAAAGGAATCACACTGGATGAAAAAGAAAAAGTAATCGGTATGGAAATTATCGATGACACGGTAGAAATTTTAGCAGTAACTGAAAATGGTTACGGTAAGCGAACTCAAGCGACTGAATATAGAAGCCAGTCACGCGGTGGTAAGGGAATTATGGCAATGAAACTCACCGAGAAAAATGGTGATATCATGGCAATTAAACCTGTAAGCGATAAAGACGACTTAATGATCATTACCAATAATGGACAGGTAATCCGTATTAAGATTTCCGGTATTTCTCTTCTTGGTCGTACAACTCAGGGTGTGCGTTTAATTAACCTTAAAGATGGTGAAAGTGTAGTTGCACTTGAGAAATTCCTCGACCCAGAAAGTGATGCTCCAGCTGGTACTGATGAAACTCCTGAAACACCAATTCAATAATTATCTAAGACAGGTCATTCTTTTAGCGATGACCTGTCTTCTACATTCTTGTGATTTTACCTCCTCTTTGTACAAAGATATTATTAAGGCCCAGGAGCTCATGGGCCGTGGTGAATACCAAGAAGCAGTTTATAAATATGAAGAAATTCTTCGTCACAATCCTTCGGTTCAGTTAAAGGTTAAAATTTATTACCAATTAGGTGAAATTTATTCTTTGTATTTACATCAAGGTAAAAACGCTATTCGATACTATGAAAAGATTGGAATTCTTACCAACGACCGAACATGGCAAATTAAAGTTTTAGAAAAAAAAGCTGAAATTACTTTCACGATGTTAAAAGATTATCATCAGGCGAGTCTAATCTATTTAGAACTTAAAAAATTTGAGCCTAAATTAGATAAACATGATTTTTATTATTTTCGTTTAGGTGTTTCTCTCCGAAAAAATAATCAAACCAAAGAAAGCATTGTTATTTTTGAAGATATTCTTAAAAATCCAGGACATCCTTACTTTAAGCAAAGTTATTACGAATTAGGTTTATGTTATTACTTTGATAAGAAATGGGATCAGGCCATAGCTCAATGGATGGAATATCTAAAATATGAAAAAAATAAAGATCACATTATAGAAGCAAAATTTATGATCGCGAATAGTTATGAAACCAAAGAAAGTTTGAAAGAAGCTTATGATATATATTATTCGTTGTTACCAGACTACCCTAATCCTGACGTAATTAAAGGACGACTAAAGTCGCTTTTTTCCAGACGCCAAGCAAGGAAAAGATAGGATTTGAAAAAGAACAATTTAAAGCTTATTTTAGGACTTGCCTTTGCTTTACCTTCGACGATTTTGGGTGTTTTCGCCTTAGTTTATATTTTGGTGGAAAAGAAAATTATCTCAGAAAATGTGGCGCTCATTCTCCTGGTGGTGGTGAGTTTTAATACTTTTTACTTAATGATTCGTTATGGCCTGGCTAAAAGAAAAGATAAATCTTAAGTTCTATTTTGTGCTTACCCTTATAACAATAGTTGTTATTGAGGCTGTTTTCGCACGTAGTCTGGCCGAAGTAATAGTCTTTGCCACTATTTCATTAGCATCTACTTTGAACCAAATTATGCTGATTGTTGGCCTATCTGTGGTCTTTGAATTTAAAGATTCTAAGCCACCTTTAAGAGAGCTTTTGAAGGCTGGTGGATTGATGTTGGGCAAGACGTTAATTCTAGGAGCCGCTTTTTATATCGGTATACTTTTTGTGAAAGATAGGATAATAATTGCTCTGTTTATTTATTTAGTTCAACTCGCAAATTTGTTTTTAAGTATAAGAAAAAACTAATATTTTTTGTTTTAGGTCGACCATGAAAACAGCCGTTCTTTTAGCCTTAACTTTATTAACTTCTTTAAGCGCTTATGCTTCTGGATACACCTTTTTATCAAACATTGCTCACTCAACTCACGTTGAAGAACATGTAATCACTTTTACATTGATTGCAGGTCTTTTAGCGATTGTTGGCGTGCTTTACCGTTCAAAAATTGCTTCGGTTGGAAATGCGATTATTCCAGATAAAGGCATTACTTTCAGAAACATTGTAGAAGCTTTTGGTGAATTCATTTACGGTCTATGCCGTTCAACCATGGGTGAAAAAGAAGCGAAAAAATATTTTGGCTGTATCGCTACTCTTTTTACTTTCATCTTCATCTCTAACTTAATCGGATTAATTCCAGGTTTTTTACCACCAACAGATAACATCAACACAACACTAGCTTTAGGTGTGTTCGTTTTCATTTATTACAACTTTCATGGAATTAAAGAACAAGGTCTAGTTGGACACATTAAACACTTCATGGGCCCAGTTTGGTATCTTGCTTTCTTAATTCTTCCAATCGAAATTATTTCACACGCAGTAAGACCAATTTCTTTAGCTCTACGTCTTCGCGGTAATATGTTTGGTGACCACTTAGTTCTTTCCATTTTCTCAGGAATGCTTCCGTACGTAGTACCAATTGCGTTCTTGATTCTTGGATTGTTCGTTTGTTTCATCCAGGCTTTCGTATTTAGTCTTTTAACCATGGTGTATATTAGTTTGGCGACTGCTCATCACGATCATGATGAACACGAGGCACATTAATTAAACCGAATATTAACACTTTTTTAACAGGGGATTTTCTATGTTAAAACTTATTTCTGCTCTTGTTGCTCTAGTGGTATCTGCTCTTGCTTTCGCTGACGAAACAGGAACTATGGCCACAACTACTACTAATGTTGCTGCTGCTATTCCAGCTGTAACTGAAAAAGCTTGGTTCGCTCTAGCTGCTGCTGGTGCAATCACTTTTGCTGCTATTGGTGGAGCTTATGCTCAAGGTAAAGCTGCTTCTGTAGCTCTTGAAGGTATCGCACGTAACCCAGCTGCTTCAGACAAACTATTTACTCCAATGATTATTGCTCTAGCTCTAATCGAGTCTCTAGTTATCTACGCATTCGTTATCGCGTTCCTTGTAAAACCATAATCTTTAGATTTGTTTTTATAAAAGAAAACCCCGCTTTTGCGGGGTTTTTTATTTATAGGATGTTAATTAAAGATATTTTTTGAGATATTTCCCAGTAAACGATCCACTGACCTTCACCACTTCTTCCGGTGTACCAGTCGCGATAATTTCACCACCATTCTTACCGCCTTCAGGACCAAGGTCTATGATGTAGTCAGCTGTCTTAATTACATCCAGGTTGTGTTCAATGACGAGTACGGTATGTCCAAGCTCAATCAATTGATTAATGGCTGAAAGGAGCATTTTGATGTCTTGAAAGTGAAGTCCTGTGGTTGGCTCATCGAGAACATAAAGGCAAGATCCTTTTACTCTCTTTGCTAGTTCACGAGCTAACTTCATACGCTGAGCTTCACCACCTGATAAAGTCGTCGCCGATTGTCCCATCGCCATATAACCAAGACCCACATCCAGAAGGGTTTTGAGAATTCTTTCAACTCTTGGATGATTGGCAAAAAACTCATGGGCCTCTTCAATAGACATTTTTAGAATGTCAGCAATGTTTCTTCCCTTATAGAGAACAGACAAAGTTTCATTGTTGTAGCGACTTCCGTTACATTCAGCACAGGTAACATAAACGTCGGAAAGAAAATGCATTTCAATTTTTTTGACACCGTTTCCTTCGCAAGATTCACAGCGTCCGCCTTTCACGTTAAAACTAAAACGTCCTGGTTTGTAGCCACGGAGTTTAGCTTCATTAGAATTAGCGAAAATATTTCTAATATCATCAAATAAACCAGTGTAAGTTGCGGGGTTAGAGTGTGGTGTTCTTCCGATAGGTGACTGATCTAACTCTATGAGAGAATTTAAATGATGAAGACCAGTAATGTTCTTTGCATTTTTTAGATATTCCGAAAGATCTCCATCATCGAAGTATTGCTTTAAATTGGGCACCAGAACATTATGAACTAAAGAAGATTTACCTGAACCAGAAACACCAGTAACGCAAATCAATCCACCGAGAGGAACTTCTACATCCAATTTTTTTAGATTATTAGAGTTGGCCCCTTTGATTACAATTTTATTTTTGAGTGTTCTTCTTTCTTGAGGAACGTCGATTTTAATTTTTCCTGCAAGAAATTGTCCAGTTAGCGATTTTGCACTTTTCATGATATTTTTGGCATCACCTTGAGCAATAATTTCTCCACCATGGATTCCCGCCCCAGGTCCCATATCAATAATATGGTCAGCGGCCATCATCGTGTCTTCATCGTGTTCAACAACCAGGATCGTATTGCCTAAACTTTTTAAATGTTTGAGTGTATTAATGAGGCGGTCATTATCACGTTGATGAAGACCAATCGAAGGTTCATCGAGAACATAAAGTACACCAGATAAAGCTGATCCAATTTGTGTCGCCAGACGAATTCGTTGAGATTCTCCACCAGACAAAGTGACAGCGGAACGATTGAGGGTCAGATAATTCAGACCGACATCAACTAAGAATTTAATACGGCTACGAATTTCTTTGAGCAGTTTTTCAGCAATCTGTGCTTCTTCAGTACCTAATTTAATATCTTTGAAAAAAGCATAAGAATCATCCACAGAGAGTGAACATGCTTGCATAAGACTTAGATTGGCAACCTTCACTGAACGAGCATAGCTATTGAGACGTTCGCCTTTACAAGCAGGGCAAACTTCAATGCGCATATAACTTTCTAGCTCTGTACGAACCTTTTCTGATTCAGACTCATGATACTTTTTCTGTAGCCATGCCATGATTCCAACAAAAGATTTCTTAAAATTAAAGGTAGAGTTTTCAGATTTAAAAGAGAAGGTATAAACTTTATCGGTTCCATCAAAAAGTATATTTTTAAATTTTTGTGGCAACTTTTTATAAGGTTCATCTAGACTGACCTTTTCTTCTTTAGCTACACACTTAAGCATTTGATAAAGGAACGTACTTTTCTTCGCGAGCGGTCCAATGGCCCCTTCATTTATAGAAAGACTAGGATCTACCATAAGTAGTTCTTTAATCAGAACTTTTGTCTCCCCTAGTCCATTACATTCTGGGCATGCACCAACGGGGGAGTTGAAAGAAAAAAGTCTGGGCTCTAATTCTGGGTAAGATTCACCAGTGGCAGGACAGTAGAATTTCTCGGTAAAAAATAATTCTTCTTCGTCTTTTAAAACCACCATGTAGCCTTTGGCAATTTTTAAAGCAAATTCAACCGAGTCTGTTAAGCGTTGAGTGATACCGTCTTTTAAAACGAGACGATCAATCACGAGATCAATATTGTGATGTTGATTTTTAGTGATTTTTAAATCGTCATCGATCTGCAGAATTTCTCCATCTAAACGAATACGAGAAAACCCCTGGGCCAGATATTGGCTTAATTCTTCTTTGTGTTCACCTTTGCGTCCGCGCACAATAGGAGCAAGAATTTGTAATTTCGAATTTACTGGAAGATCCAAGATTCTTTTAACAATTTGTTGAGCGGATTGGGCCAACATAGGTTTGCCTGTCTTAGGACTATGAGGAACTCCAATACGTGCATAAAGCACCCGTAAGTAATCGTATATTTCAGTTACGGTTCCCACGGTTGAGCGGGGATTTCTTCCTGAAGTTTTTTGATCAATGGCGATGGCCGGTGAGAGACCTGTAATCGACTCGACATCGGGAGCTTCGTGCTGTCCTAAAAACTGTCGTGCATAGGAAGATAATGATTCGATATAACGTCTCTGTCCTTCAGCATAAATAGTATCGAAGGCCAAAGATGACTTACCAGAACCAGATGGACCGGTGATAACAGTTATTTGGTCACGAGGAATATCTAGGGAAATAGATTTAAGATTATGAACCTTAGCTTTTGATATAGTAATAAATTTATTTTCCATGGCAACGACCCAACTTTAAAATTTCCTTTATTACATACAAACACCCGGAGGTGTTGGCCTGGTTTTTTCCATACAAAGAGAAAGCTGTTCCATGATCGACACTAACTCTCAAAAAAGGAAGGCCAAGACTTATGTTGATGCCTAATAATCCCATTTGTGATTTAAAAAAGCTTAGCCCTTGATCATGGTGCATGTACACGAGGATTTGATTTTTCTTCTCCTCTAAAGATAAAGATAGAATATCACCTGACAAAGGCCCCTGAAAATTTATTTGTGGAAACTTTGCTTTTAAATGACTTAGACATTGTTTAATCACAGCATCTTCATTTCCGAGAATTCCGTTTTCTCCAGCATGAGGGTTAATACCGGAAAAAAGTATTTCAGTTGGGTCGTAAAGATGATGCTTCAAACAGCCATGAATGACTTGTTCTACTTTACTCTCAATGATGGAACTGGTGATTTGAGAACTGACGTCTTTTAAGGGAACGTGATCCGTGATCAAAAAAATTTTTACATGAGGAGAATAAAAGAACATAACAACATCAGGAGTCTGATAATAACTACGAAGAAATTCAGTATATCCGGAAAGATTTTTTCCCTTATTTTCAAGCTGATCCTTACTCGTAGGTAATGTGAGAAGGATGTCTTTCTCCCCTATTTTCTCTAAACAGGAAATCAGTGTATTAGTGGTTTGATATGGACTTTTACCTGTTACAGGTAAAAGCTCTAAATGAGAATTGCCAATGATTAATTCATTTCCCTTTATTTGATAACGAATGTTTAGTGAATTCAAAGTTTCTCTTAAACTTTGTGGATAAGCGGATAAAATAAATTGCTTCTGATCAGAAATTGAGAGTTGCAGAAAGCTTTTTAAAAAAACTTCCAGGCCAACGCCTAACTCATGACCCTGAGTCACATAAATTTTCATTAGAAGTTATATTTGATGTAATGCTTTGCTGATTCTCTTTCAAACCATACTGTCGTTAAAGATTTAGCAGCATCTTCGAAAAGTTCATTTCTGATCTTTTCTTTGGTTTGAATATATTCGTCTGATTCAACTAAGTCTTTTTTCTTCACATAAAAAACGTGTTCAGAACCATTAATTTTCACCGGACGTGTGAAAGCACCTTCATCTGTGTTTTTAAGTTCTTTAATTAGCTCGTTGGTTAAACCATCTTCAGAAATATTATCTAGTTGATTGGTTTCCAATGATTTAAAACTTTCAGAAATAATTCCAGAGGTATGATATTTCACAACCGCATCTTTAAAAATTTTAGCTTCTTCTGTTGGTAAACTGGAACCGAGAGAATAATCAGTCAGACCGTACTTAAAAGAGACAGTCTTATTACCTAAGTACTTATTGTAATAAGTATTTTTAATTTGTTGTTCCGTAATAGAAATCAAAGGCGCAATAACTCGCGAAGAGAAAATATTGTATTCAATGGTTTCACGGATAATTTCAAAGTACTCATCAAAAGAAAGATTATTGGAGCTTAAGAATTTTAAAAGTTCAGGTCGACTTAAACCTAGGCGCTTTTCAGTTCCCTTAATTTGTTCTTCTACTTGCTCATCTGTCACATTATAGCCAATGGCAGTTAATTTATCGCGAATCATCCCTTGATGAATCAGTAACTCAGCCACCTCTTTCTCTGTTAGCTTATCTTTAGAGTAAATTTGTGGACTTACGTTTTTGCGAGCAGCTGCATTGAGTTCGATTCGTTCAATTTGGGAAAGAGTAATGACTTTGGAATTGAAAATAGCAACAACCTTGTCCATGAGCTTTGCTTGTACCAGAGTTGATGTTAGCAAAGTCATGAACAAGATTTGTGTTTTCATTTTATTTTAATAAGTCTTTGTTGATATTAACGTTGGCTGATTTTCTCAATGAAGCAAAGTATTCTTCAAGGATCTTATCGCGTCTGATATCGTAGATGATCTTTTTATACATGTCTTTAGTTATTTTGTCGTATTCCTTCACTGCTAAAACCTTGATTAAGTGGAATCCGAATTGAGTTCTTACTGGCTTAGTAATGAAACCTATGTTTTTGCCATTAATGGCCTCAAAATACTCTGGTGCTAAACGCGTCGAAGGCTGAAATCCAATATCTCCCCCTGTTGGTGCAGTGGTAGTTTGGCTAAATTTGTTAGCAAGTTCAGCAAATTTATCTGGAGACTTTGTTAACTCATTGTAAAGTTGTAGAGATTGCTCATAAGCTTTCTGAACTTCTTCTGGTGTTGGTTGAGCGCGTAAACGATAAAGAATATGAGCTGTGCGGTATTCTTTATTTGATCCATAGTAATCTTTTACGTCACCATCAGTCACTTCAGGAATTTTTTTCAGTTTATCTTCCAGATCTTTTGAAATTTGCGCGTGATAAAGAATATCATCGAGTTTTGAAGCTACGATAGGATCTTTATCTAATTTATTTGATTTCGCTTTCTGTACTCCAAGTTGTCTTGCAATCAAATCATCAAGAACTTTTTCTTTCGTTACTTTCTTGTTGGATAAGAAAAGTAGATTTTGTTGATAAGCTTGATCTAAGGATGATTTTAAAATTTTCTCACCGTTAACTGTAGCTACCACTGGATCTTGAGCGAATGCTCCCATCATTGAAAGAGCAAGTACACCTGTGAGCACGAAAGTCTTTTTCATATTCATTCCTACGCTAGATTAATAAAACAAATTATTCTAATAAAAACACTAACATGGGTTGATACTCTGTGCAATGGATTTTGAGAAATCAAGGAGATCATTTAAAGTCACTAAAGTTTTATGTTCGTAGGTAACACTAAAATCTGGAGATATTTTGTATACTTTAGGACGGCCCATAAAGTGTTCCACCACAGTGTTCCGGTAATCTGGCATTGATTCAAGATATGTTTGATCGAATTTAAGGGTAATAGTTCTTTGTCCTACTTTGACTGACAATAATCCCAAATATTGCAGCACAATTCGGCACTCTAAAATTAAAAATAGATTACTAATTTCCTTGGTTATAGGACCAAACATATCTTGAATTTCTTCTTTAATTTGGGTTAGTTGATTGATATCTGAGCAATTTGATAATCTTTTATAGTATTTCAAGCGTAAACCAGAATCAGCGATGTAGTTTTTAGCAATAAAGGCCAGATCTGGTGTTGAAATTTCAATATCTCGTTTTGTTTTTAACTTAGATCCTTTAATTTCTAAAATGGCCTCATTTAAAAGTTCCATATAGAGCTCAAGCCCGATGGCTTCAATGTGACCTGATTGTTCTGCTCCTAAAATATCCCCTGCTCCTCTAATTTCTAAGTCAGATGAAGCAATGGAAAAACCTGAACCAACTTCAGCATAAGTTTGTAATGCCTTCAATCTTTTGCTCGCTAGTTCACTCAAATTGCGATGAGGTGGAATCATTAAATAGGCATAGGCCTTTTTATCAGAGCGCCCAATTCGTCCTCTGAGTTGATGAAGTTGGGCCAAACCATAAGTATCTGCCCGATCAATAATCATAGTATTTGCTCTTGGAATATCTATTCCTGATTCAATAATAGTGGTCGCTAGTAAAATATCATAATCACCTTGGTAAAAACCTTTAATTGTTTTTTCTAATTCTTTTTCGTTCATTTGCCCATGCCCAATAGCAATTTTAGCCTTAGGAACAAGTTTTTTGATTCGTGCTGCAATTTCTTCAATGTCATGTACACGATTGTGGACAAAATAAACCTGGCCTCCACGATTAAGCTCTTTTTCAATCGCATTTTTAATCGTGAGATCATCTTCATGAATGATATAGGTTTTGATCGATTGGCGTTTAGGGGGGGCAGTTTGAATTAAAGAAAGATCGCGAATTCCCATAAAGGAAAGTTGTAATGTTCTAGGAATAGGTGTCGCAGTTAGGGTCAAACAATGGAGCGTAGAGCGCATTACTTTCATTTGTTCTTTATGGGCGACACCAAAACGGTGCTCTTCATCAATAATTAGGAGTCCTAGGTCAAAGAATTTAATAGAGGAGGCGAGTATAGCGTGAGTTCCGATCACAATATCCACTTTCCCTTCTTCTAGATCTTTTTTCACTAAAGCAGCTTCTGTGGCAGTTTTAAAGCGCGAAAGAAACTCAACATTGACAGCAAAATCTTTGAAGCGATTTTTAAAAGAATTGTAATGTTGAAGTGCTAATATGGTAGTTGGAACTAGTACAGCAACTTGTTTTTTATCTAAAACGGCTTTCATTGCTGCTCTCATGGCGACTTCAGTTTTACCGAATCCCACATCTCCACATACTAAACGATCCATGGGAAAGGTTCGTTGCATGTCTTCTACCACATCATTAATTGCCTTTTCCTGGTCAGGGGTTTCTTCAAAAGCAAAAGAGAGCTCAAACTCCTTGTACATATGGTCAGGAGGAGAGAAAATAAAAGATTTGAGTGTGCGTCTTTCTGCTTGTAAACGTAATAGATCGAAAGCTAAAGCTTTGGCTGAAGTTCGTGCACGGTTTTTAGCTGCTTCAAATTTTTTACTTTGAAGATTCGCTGGTTTTACAGCCGCACTTGAATCTGCATATTTTTGAATGAGATTCATTTTGTAAACAGGTACGTAAACCTTGTCTCGGTTTTCATATTCAATAATCAAAAAGTCCGATTTAGCCCCACCAAATTCAATGGATTCTAGACCCTTATAGATACCTACGCCAAACTGACTGTGAACGACAAAATCATCCTGACGAAGAGTTGCTAACTGTTCAGCAAATAGGTCAATGTTGCTGGCCTTTATTTTTTTAGTTTTAGTTTTTTTTATTTGAAAAAAATCGGCATCAGAAAGGACTAAGTGATTTTCTTGAGGATAATAAAATCCTTGGTCTAATTTATCTTTGATATAATTAATTTTATTTCTAAATTTGGTGTAATTATCCTGATAAGAAAATAAATTATTAAGTTCGTCTTCGGCGTTTTGTCCACGACAAACCAGGGTTAATTCACCACGTGACAGGAATTCATTAAATAAATATTCGCTTACCTTTTTAATAAACTGAGGTTTGTCATTTTGTAAAAGTTCAGGACCTATTTTCCTCTGAAAAAAAGTCGAGGGTGTTTCTAGATTAAGTAGGATTTTATTGTGTAAGTTTTCTTCCAAGTTTGTTTGAATATCAAGTGCGTTCAGACAAAGTTTAGCAAAGTGATCGATGTTATCAAGGGCTTCAAAAGCAAAAAACTTATCAGGCGATGGAGAAAGAATATCTGATTCAGTATCATCTTTAACCAAGCCAAATTCTTTATTGAGCGTATCTTTTAAGTCAAAATAATTTCTTTTTAGATTTTCTTCATCTAAGACGTAAACTAAGGTTTTATCTGGTTTAAAAAAGTTTCCTAAAACCTCTGTTTTATCAAAAAATAGGGGATAAAAAGCCACATACTCTTCAAAAAGTTCATTTTCACTTAGTTTATTGAAAATAATCTTTCGCCTTTCGTGACGGTGCTTGAAGCGCGGTTGTGGTTGGGGGATGTTGGAGCGTAAATTAGTTTGAAATTCACTTGAAGTTAAAACAAGGGGAGCAGGGGAGAGAATAATCTCATTCCATTTTTCCTCACGATTAGTTTTTTGTGTATCGGGATCAATTGAAAAGATTTCTTCGATCATATCATCAAAGTAGTGGACGCGCACAGGAGAAGAATCGGTGGGGTAAATATCAAAAATCTCACCTTTTTTAGCAAAAGTCCCTGGCTCTTCCACCGTGATTCCTGATGAGTAACCAAGAGTGACAAGTTTTTGCGCTAAATCTTGGGGAGAAACAATATCACTTACTTTTAACGTGAATTTAAATTGATCTAAGCGTGTTGGTGGAGGTACACGCATGAGCCAGCCTTCCAGGGAGGTAATTAAAACAATTTTTTCTTGGCGCATTTCTGGATTGGCCAGGTGTCCTAAAACTTTGAGACGACGAAAAAGAGAAACTTCGCTGGCCACCGCGCTGCTGTATGGTGAAATTTCTAATCCTGGAAAATAAAAAATATTTTTTGCACCGGGAACTTTCAAGTGTTGAAATAATTCTTCCGCCTCTTCTGCGGTGGGACAAAGAATTATTTCATCAAAACTTTCTGTTTCAGTCTGATGTGAAAAAAAGTTTTTGTAAAAAAATTGAAAACTCGTAGCGTTAATACCATCCAAAGAAAAAGAATTTTTTGGTTCTTTCAGCCACAAATTTAGTTTAGTTTTGAGCGAATCAAATCGGAGCATAAAACCTTATCTTTTCAGTCGAGAAATTGAGAGAAAGAATTCCTAAATAATCTGATTCTTTCCTGTTTTCAATATCTTTACAATCAAGTACCCTATCCCAAACAATTTGTTTAGTAATTCGGAGACACTTCTATGCCATCAAATAACATTGATGTCTTTATGCCAATCATTATCCTCATGTTTTTGGGGGTGGCGATCTGTTTATTAGCTTTTTTAGCTTCTAGGATTTTACGCCCAAGTAACCCAACGATAAAAAAGGAAACACCTTACGAGTGTGGTGAAGAACCGATGGGATCGGCCTGGTCACAGTTCAATATACGATTTTACGTTGTAGGTTTAATTTTTATTATTTTCGATGTGGAATCTGCTCTAATGTTCCCAGTGGTATCAATTTTCCGTGAAATGGTTGATCAAGGTAATGGTGGTCTGATTCTTTTTGAAGTTTTAATTTTCATGTTCATTTTGGTCGCTGGCATCGCCTACTGCTGGAGAAAGGGTGATCTTGATTGGGTTAAAAGCTTTAATGTGCAAAATAACAACAAACTTAACAAGATTAAGGAATAATCATGAACTCTACGGTTGTTAGTTACTTAACTGGGTTTGAGCCAGTAAAACAATTCATAGCCTTCCTCACTAAGAGCTTAGGTTTTGATGTTACAGCATTGCTTACTTTCGTTATTTTTTTCCTAGTCGCCTTCGTGATCGTGAATATTATGGCAGCGATTGGCGGTTTAGGTACGTATGCTGAAAGAAAAATCTCAGCTGATATGCAACTTCGAATTGGTCCTAACCGTGTTGGCCCTTACGGTCTTCTTCAGTTTCTGGCAGACGGTGTGAAGATGATCATGAAAGAAGACATTACTCCGCGAGATGCAGATAAGTTTTTATTTTTTATCTCTCCCATTTTTTGCATGGTCGGTGTTTTTTCAACTCTAGCTGTGCTGCCTTTTTCTTCTGGCTTCACTCTTACTCAATTAGATGTTGGAACATTTTATTTGATCGCCATCTCATCTTTGGTGGGTCTGGGTGTTTTCCTCGGTGGTTATGCTTCTAACTCTAAATGGTCGATGTTGGGCGGAATGAGAGGAGCTTCTCAAATTATATCTTATGAAATCCCTGTTACAATTTCTGTTTTAGGAATCTGTTTGTTGGCTGGTTCTCTTGGTTTTAACAAAATCATTGCTCAGCAGGCGGGCCTTCCTCACACTTGGTTTATTTTTCACAATCCTTTCGCTTTTATTGCATTCTTCGTTTTCTTTACAGGTGCTCTAGCAGAGACCAATCGTGCCCCTTTCGATTTACCTGAGGCTGAATCAGAGCTTGTTTCTGGTTATCACACTGAGTATACAGGGATGAAGTTTGGATTTTTTGCATTAGCAGAGTACGTAGAAGTTTTTGTTGTTTGCGGTGTTGCCTCAGCTCTATTTTTGGGCGGATACAATGTTCCCTTTAATTTAGGTGGTGACGGTTTAGTAGGGCAGTTGCTTCAGATTGGTGCTTTTGTTTCAAAAACACTTGCTCTTTACTACGTGGTTATTTGGATTCGCTGGACGCTTCCACGTCTACGTGTTGACCAACTAATGACTGTTTGTTGGAAATATTTAACTCCAATGGCAATTTTCAATTTAGTGGGAATGGCTTTTTGGGTTTACTGGTTCAACGGGAAATCAATTTTTGATCTCATTTTCGCAGCTGGCTCCCACGCAGCTGGTGGACATTAATAAGGATTAAAATATGTTTTTAAATACACTCTTCTTTCTTTCTACTTTCTTGATCTTTTTGTCGTCGATCTCTTTAGTGACGACAAAAAATATCATGCACTCGTGTATCTTTCTGCTCGGCTCGCTTATTGGAGTGGCTGGATTGTATGTGACATTAGGTGCTGATTTCGTAGCAGCGACACAAATTATGGTTTATGTCGGTGGTATTGTTATCTTAATGTTGTTTGCAGTGATGTTAACAGGCGGTAAAGACTTCGTTTCGCGTGCTCAAGCTTTAATGGGATTAATTCCGGCCATGGGAAATAAATTTTCTACTTTTGTCGGAATTCTGACTGCAGCTGTTTTAGTTATTTCAACGAGTAAGTTGTTTATTAACTTACGTTCGGCGATTCCTCAAAACAAAATGGCAGCAACTGAATCTACGGTTAATAAAATTGGAAAACTTTTAGTTACAAATCATGTTCTGGCTTTTGAACTTTCATCAGTTCTTTTGCTGGGAGCTTTAATTGGGGCTGCAATTATTGCACGTCCTAAAAAGATTTTTTAAGGTGCAACAATGATTACATTAGAATCTTACCTCCTTATTAGTGTGTTTATGTTTGCGATCGGTGTTTGGATCATGATCGCTCGTAAAAATGTTGTGGCCATTCTTTTGGGGATTGAAATGATCCTAAATGCTGCGGCCTTAAATTTTGTTGCCTACTCTAAGTTTGTTACTAATAACTTAGATGGCCATATATTTGCGCTTTTCATTATTGTTGTCGCTGCAGCTGAAGCAGCGGTGGGATTAGCGATTGTTATTAGATTTTTTCAAATTAAAGAAACGATTCATATTGATGAAGCGACTCAATTAAGGAACTAAGTCATGCAGTACACGATTGGAACCATTGCACCGATTTTTCTTTTCCCTTTCTTTGCATTTGTTATTAATGCATTTGTGGGAAGAAAACTTCCTCGCCAGGGAGATTGGCTAAGTGTTTTAGCTATTTTTGGCTCATTCATTTATGCTTTCAGAGTTTTCTCTGATTTCTTCTTTATGAAGTACAACACCGATTACTATGTTCACAAGGTTTTCACTTGGATTGATTTAAGCTTTGCTGATCAAATCGTGAAATTAGATCTTGGTATCTATATTGATAACATGACAGCCGTTATGTTGTTGATGGTGACAGGAGTTGCAACTCTCATTCACTTATTCTCAACTTTCTATATGCATGACGATCCGAAGTACGGAAAGTTCTTCGATTATCTTTCACTCTTTACTTCAGGAATGTTGGGACTAGTTCTTTCCGATAATGTGCTTTCAGTTTTCATCTTCTGGGAACTTATGGGGTTCTGTTCATACTCACTGATTGGTTTTTATCACGAGAAAGAAGCTGCCGGAAATGCATCGATTAAAGCTTTCATGACAACTAGAGTAGGGGACGTTATTTTCTTCCTGGGAATTATGGCACTATGGCATGCACTTGGTTCAGTTCGTTTTGTGGATATTTATGCTGCTTTGGCCACTGGTAAATTAGCAGGAATGTCAGTGATGGGTATTGGTCTTACGACTTTTGCTGGTTACTGTATCTTCGCTGGTACCATCGGAAAGTCAGCGCAGTTTCCATTACAAGTTTGGTTGCCAGACGCGATGATGGGGCCAACTCCGTGTTCAGCTCTTATTCACGCAGCGACGATGGTTGCCGCTGGAGTTTATCTTTCTTTAAGAATGTATCCCTTAATGGAAGCGGGGGGAGTGACAACTTTTATCGCTTACATTGGAGCTATCACCGCCTTTGGGGCTGCGACAATTGCCCTCGTGCAAACCGACATTAAAGCGGTTCTCGCTTTTTCTACTATTTCTCAATTAGGTTACATGGTTTTAGGTATCGGTGTTGGGGCCTACAATGCTTCTTTCATGCACCTTATTACTCACGCGGTTTTCAAGGCTTGTCTGTTCCTTGCGGCCGGGTCAGTGATTCACTCACTTCACGACCACCACACCGATTCACATGTGCAAGAAATGCCACGTATGGGTGGTCTACGTAAAAAGCTTCCTTATACTTTCATTGCGATGATGTGTTGTACTTTGGCCATTGCCGGTATTCCACTTTTCTCAGGATTTGTTTCTAAAGATAGAATTCTTGGTGATGCTCTCTATTGGGGCTTCATGGCCAATCCAAAGCATATGTTAGTTCCAATCCTAGGATTTGGAGCGGCCCTGCTTACAGCCTTTTATATGTTCCGTATGATGTTCTTAACTTTCTACGGTGAACCTCGTGATAAAGAAGTGTATGAACACTGTCATGAAGAACATCTTCAATTTAATTCAAATATTCCTCTTTTGATTCTATCAATTTTTACTCTTGGTGTGTTCTATTCGGGATCACTGACGGGTCAAGGTGAGATCAGAATTTTTCCAGAGTCTAAGTATGAGTGGTTTGATGTTTTAATTAAAAAACCCGAAGTACAAAAATTCACGAGTTATGTCAGTGAGCAGTTTGGATCAACGGATACTAGAGTGGCCAAGGAGTGGGAGCATTCACACTATCACCCTCATCATTTCCCAGATCCAACAACTCCAGAAGCTAAACTACACAAAGCTCACGTTTGGGGTGCGATCATTTCTGTGATTATTGCGTTCTCGGGCGTGTTCCTGGCGTTCTTAATGTATATCCAAAAATCATTGAACCCAGCAACTTTTGTAAATACTTTCAGTGGCTGGACTCGTGCTCTCAAAAATCGTTATTACTTTGATGATCTTTATGTGGGTGTCATTATCCAGAAGGGTCTTCTTAATATGAATAAACTTCTCGCTGCTTTTGATATGGGAGTTTATGACCGTTTTGCTGTGGATGGATGGCAACATGTAAATCGTTGGGTGTTTAAAGCACACAAATGGTTTGATAACAACATCGTAGATGGAATCATGGTAGACGGTAACGGAATGGCGGTTAATTTCATGAACCTCATTCTAAGAATCGTTCAATCTGGAAAAATTCAATTCTATTTCATCGTACTTATTATTGTAACAGCTAGTTATATTTGGACATTGAAGATTATATAAGGAGTTTCCTGTGCAAGGTTTATTAAACTGGATTTTGTGGTTACCTATTATTGGGATGGTGGCAGTACTCATCGTTCCCAAAGAAAAAGCGAACGTTATTCGCTGGGTAAGCTTAGTAACAACTTTAGTGACTTTTCTTTTAACCCTCGTACTTTATAAGGGGTTTGATTTAAGTCTTCCTGGAATTCAACCTAATACTGCTTTTAGCGTTCCTTGGATTAAGGATTTCCACATCAATTACTCTTTAGGTATCGATGGAATTTCTCTTCCAATGATAATTTTAACAGGTCTTTTATTCTTCCTTTGTACCATGAGTTCTTGGACCATTGAAAAATCAGTTAAGGCCTACTTTGCCTTACTACTTTTTTTACAAAGTACGGTCTTCGGTGTTTTCATGTCATTGGACTTCTTTTTGTTCTATGTTTACTGGGAGGTTATGCTTCTTCCAATGTTCTTCCTTATTGGAATTTGGGGTGGTGAAAACCGCGAATACGCAGCGATCAAGTTTTTCCTTTATACCTTCTTTGGTTCAATCTTCATGTTAATTGGTATCATTGCTCTTTTCTATGTGTCTGGAAAAGGCCCAGCTTCATTTAATATTATGGCGTTGGCTGGTGGTCACTTCGTTAATGAAACCATTACTCTTTTTGGCCATACACTTTCATTTGAAAGAGTTTTCTTTTGGTTTATGTTTCTTGGTTTCGCTATCAAGGTTCCTATTTTTCCATTCCATACTTGGTTACCACACGCGCACGTACAAGCTCCTACTGCTGTATCAGTAATTCTGGCAGGGGTGTTGCTAAAAATGGGTTCATATGGTTTCCTTCGAATTTCGTTTCCTATCTTTCCTGCGGCAACGGTTTATTACTCTAACTGGATTGCTATTCTTGGTCTGATCTCAATACTCTATGGAGCTTTCTGTGCAATGGCCCAGGATGATGTGAAGAAACTTGTCGCTTATTCATCAGTGTCTCACATGGGATTCGTTATGATGGGTATGGCTGCAATGACTACTATGGGAATGAATGGTGCTGTTCTTCAAATGTTCAACCACGGTACATCAACTGCCATGATGTTCTTAATGATCGGTGTACTTTATGAACGTTCTCACCATCGTTGGATTGTTAAGCCAGATGGGACAAAAGGATACGGCGGTCTTTATACACAACTTCCACGTTATACCGTGATCTTTATTATTGCGATGTTTGCCTCATTAGGTCTGCCAGGTCTTTCTGGTTTTATTTCTGAAGCTCTGATTTTCCTTGGTGTATTTGGTAAATATCAATCAATCGCGGTTGTTGGTGTGCTTGGTCTTCTTATCGGTGCTGCTTATCTTCTTTGGATGTTCAAGCGTATGTTTTTTGGTGAACCATCAGAGGAAGTAAAAGAATACGAAGATATGAATGCTAGAGAAGTTTTCTACATGCTTCCTCTTTGTGTAGCAGTAGTTGTGTTTGGAATTTATCCAACTCCGATCCTGGATATCATGAGAGCTTCAGTAGGAAGCTTGGTAACTTTATTAGGAAAATTTGCTGTTTAATTTTTAGATTTAAATAGAAGGGTAATACCGTGGGTATAGATTTATTAGCGAACCTTGGATTTTATGTTCCAGAACTTATGGTGATCATGACCATGTGTTTTTTGTTGCTGATTGAAGCAGCTTATAAACATGAGGAAAAAGCTCGTTCCATGACGTTCATCACCTCATGTATTGGTTTGGCCATTACTCTAATCACTTTATTAATGAGTGGTTACGATAAACCGATGTATTTATTTTATAATGCTGTTGTGATTGATCATTTTTCGACTTTCATGAAAGTAATTATGGTGATTGGAACATTTGCTGCCATTGTTTTGGCCAATCAATCTGAAGATATTTACACGGAACTTAAAACTGAATTTTATGCCATTGCTTTTGGAGTGTTGTTAGGTGGAATGTTACTTGCGTCTGCGAACAATATGCTAACGGTTTATCTAGGAGTAGAAACTCTTTCAATTCTTTCATATGTGCTAGCAAGTTTTAAGCGAGATGAGGCGAAGTCAACCGAAGCTGGTATGAAATATGCTCTTTATGGTGGTATTTCAGCAGGTATCATGTTGTTTGGGATGAGTCACATCTATGGAACATTAGGAACCATTCAGTTTTCTGAGATTTCAGGTCAGATGGCAGCCATCACTGCTGGTCAGAAAATTGTTCTTATGATTTCGTTTGTTTTCTTCTTTGTTGGTCTTGGATACAAAATTGCTTGTTTCCCATTTCATATGTGGTCACCAGATGTGTACCAAGGCTCTCCTATTCCAGTAACTTCATTTTTTGCGATTGTTCCTAAGATGGCAGGGATCGCCTGTATTCTTCGTGTCACGATGGTGTTCTTTGGCCAAAACGATGGGCTGCAAGCTACCTGGATTGGGCTTCTCCATATTATCGCAGCGATGACCATGACAGTAGGTAACGTATCCGCAATTGGTCAGGATTCGGTGAAAAGAATGCTCGCTTTCTCTTCTATTGGACATGCTGGATTCATGTTATTAGGGGTAACTGTCGCAGGTGATATCGGTACGTCAGCCGTACTCTTCTATGGAGCGACTTATTTATTTATGACCATCGTTGCTTTCTACGTAACAGCGATGATTTCTGATCATATGGGCTCCGATTCTCAAGCCAGTTTCAAAGGCTTAATTTATAAACATCCTTGGATGGCGTTGGCGATGGCAGTTGTTATGTTTTCATTGGCTGGTCTTCCACCATTCTCAGGTTTCATTGCGAAATATAATATTTTAAGTGTAACCATTTCTAAGAAATATTACGGTCTGGCCTTCATTGCTGGTCTTAACTCAGTTATTGGTCTTTATTATTATATGAGAATCGTAAAGTTGATGATTTTTGATACAGCTGAATCAGAAGAAAAGATTTCTGGATTTGGTTTTTTAAATCAATTAATTATTGCTGGTTTCACTGTTCCAGTTATTTTCTTAGGTATTTTTTGGGAAGACCTAATGAGTCTTTCTCATGGAGCAAAACTTTTTATTAAGTAATTGGGATAAAGAATGAATCTTCTTCCGGTCATATTATTTGTCGTTATTGGGTTTTTATTAGGAATTGGTTTATTAACCGTTTCCGTCTTATTAGGAAAAAAACCAAAGACGGTTAGAGAGCATGATATCTATGAATCTGGAGTTAATCCTGTAGGAAGCGCCACTAGAAGATATGATGTTAAATTTTATCTAACGGCTGTTTTGTTTCTTCTTTTTGATGTGGAAGTCGTGTTCTTGTTTCCATGGGCCCTGACTTATCAAGAATCATCTATGAAGGGACTTATGATTGCTGAATTTGTCTTTTTCATGTTTATTTTTATTGTGGGCTATCTTTTTGTATTGTTCTCAAAAAGCTTAGACTGGGAAGACTAAAATGATTAATGAAATTCTAATTCTTCTCGCTAAAGTTATTATTATCATTCTCATTCCCTTAGGTGTTCTACCTTTGATAATTCATGTAGAACGCAGAGGGGCAGCGTTTATTCAAAAACGTGTTGGGCCTAACCGAGTTGGACCTTTTGGTTTATTACAGCCATTGGCAGATGTAGTGAAGTTTATGTTTAAAGAAGAAGTTGCGCCATCACATGTGCGTCCGTTCTTTTATAAATTGGCACCTATATTTGCAGTTATGGTTGCATTAATGCCACTAGCTAGTATTCCTCTTTGTGCTCCCTTTATAATTGGTGGAGAAACAATATTTCCTGAATCCTTCCGTAGCTCAATGGGTATTTTTTATGTATTTGCAGCGGCTTCTCTAGGTTCCTATGCCATCTTAATTGCTGGTTGGGCCTCCAATAATAAATTTTCTATGCTCGGTGCAATTCGTGCTTCAGCTCAGATGGTAAGTTACGAACTTTCGATGTCGATCACATTGGTGGCGATGTTCTTTCTTTATGGAACCAATGATTTACATCAAATGGTGGCCTATCAAAATGAAACGATTCTGGGTTTTCTCCCACGTTGGGGATTCTTTTACCAACCGATTGCGACAGTTATTTTCCTAGTAGGTATTTTTGCTGAATCAAATCGCCTTCCCTTTGACCTTGCTGAAGGTGAATCAGAATTAGTCGCAGGTTATCACGTAGAATACTCTTCTATGAAGTTTGCATTATTTTTCATGGCTGAGTATATTCACATGATTGTATTATCAGCTGTTTTCATAATTTTATTTTTTGGTGGATATAACCTTCTGCCGGGAATGAGTCTTCTTGAAAATATGATTCCACTTCCAATTCTTCAAACAGCTTCATTAATTATTAAAGTAGGCCTTATGATTTGGTTGTTTGTTTGGGTTCGTTGGTCACTTCCTCGTCTACGCTATGATCAACTTATGGATTTAGGATGGAAGCGCTTACTCCCTTTAGGAATAATTAACTTAATAATCACAGTCGCTTTTATATATTTTCAAAAGTAGGACACCATGGCCATAGACATACTTTTAACTGTCATTTGTAGTATTTTTGCCTTGGTGGTAGTAATTTCCTCCAACCCTATGGTCTCAGCATTTTCGCTGTTAACTATGTTTGTGGCAATGGCAGGAATTTTCTTTCAGTTGGGCTCAACTTTTATTTCAGCTATTCAAGTTCTGGTTTATGCCGGAGCTATTGCGATTCTTTTTATTTTCGTTCTTATGCTTTTAAATATAGACGATTATAAAAAACATTTATCCCGTAATAACGTGAAGCCGATTGTGGGTATAGTTTCAGCCATGGTTTTATTAGGTGTATTCTCAATCATTATCACCAATAATTTTGACTATCTTTCTAAAGATCAGTTACCGCAAACCAATATGATGGATTTGTTTAAAGAATTATTTGAAAAGTATCTTGTTCCGTTTGAGTTAGCGACCATGTTGCTACTGGCTTCAGTCGTTACTGTTGTTAGTATGTTAAAGAAGTCTTTAGGTAACAATGAAGACGGAGACCAAGCATGATTATTTATTACTATTTAGCTGCTTTTTTATTTTGTCTTGGATTAGTTGGGGCTTTAACTAAAAAAAATCTTATATCAATCCTGCTTTGTATCGAGTTAATGCTTTCTGCTGTAAATTTATTCTTTGTGTTGTTTTCTAAAACAACGGGAAATATTGATTCTCAAATCCAGGTATTTTTTATTATTACGGTTGCTGCGGCTGAAGCAGCGATCGGGATATCTATTATTGTGAGCTTATTTAAGAAGATTAACACCACAGAATCCGACGAAGTTAGCATTCAATCAGAGTAGGCCAACATGAGTGAATTATATTTAAAAATTATCCCCCTGTTTCCACTTCTTGCCTTTTTAACAAATGGCTTGATTTTGAAGTCGAATGCAAAAAATTCGTTAGCGGGATTTATTTCATTTCTAGGAACATTCATTTCTTTTATTTTTGTTTGTCTTCTTTATCCATACGTTAAAGAAACTCCAGTCACGGCAAGTCTATGGCAGTGGATGCAGTTTTCTAATTTTACTTTTGAAGTAAAATTCTTAATGGACAACCTTTCTATCATCCTTTCTATTATGGTGACTGGAATTGGAAGTTTAATTACCCTTTTCGCTATTGGTTATATGGATCACGATGAAAGACCTGGAAAATTTTTCTCGTATCTTTCATTATTTATTTTCTCCATGCTACTTCTTACTCTTTCAGAAAACTTATTGGTTCTTTTCTTTGGTTGGGAAGGAGTAGGGCTTTGTTCATATCTTCTTATTGGTTTCTGGTATACAGATCTTGATAAGGCGAAGGCCGGAAGAAAAGCTTTTGTTGCTAACCGAGTAGGTGACCTTGGGGTTGTCTTAGGAATTGTAGGTTACGCGATGGTGTTTCATTCAATTTCATTTGTGGATTTAAAAGCTGTTTCTATGGAAACGGTGTTGGCGAATAAAGAAATGCTAACACTTTCTAGCTTATTTCTAGTTTTAGGTGCAACAGGTAAATCTGCTCAAATCCCTCTTTATATCTGGTTGCCGGACGCAATGAGTGGCCCAACACCGGTTTCGGCACTGATTCACGCTGCAACGATGGTGACTGCAGGTGTGTTTATGCTTTGTCGTATTTCTTTTGTTATTACCCATCTTTCTGTGGTGCTGGAAGTGATTGCATGGATTGGTTCTGTGACAGCACTGATGGCAGCGATTGTTGCTGTTACTCAATCGGATATTAAAAAAGTTTTGGCCTATTCTACTGTTTCACAAATTGGTTTTATGATAGCTGCTTGTGGTGTAGGAGCTTTCTCTTCAGGGATGTTCCACGTTTTCACTCATGCATTTTTTAAAGCACTGTTGTTCTTGGGGGCGGGAGCAGTTATTCACTGCCTGCATCACGAACAAGACATGTTTAAAATGGGTGGACTAAAAAAGAAAATGCCAAAAACTTATTGGTGTTTTGTCGTTGCCCTATTGAGTATCGCTGGGGTTCCATTATTTTCAGGTTTCTTTAGTAAAGATGAAATTATGTGGATGGCCTTTAATAAAGCTGGAACTGGACAATATATCTTTGCCATTCTTTTAACGGCAGCAACACTTACTGCCTTTTATATGACTCGCTTGGTTTGTCTGACTTTTTTAAGCAAAGATAAAACACACCATGATCCTCATCATCCTATTCATGATGCGCCACCGATTATGATAATTCCTTTGGCTATTTTATCTATTTGTAGCATTGGTGTGGGTTATCTAGGGATGCCTCATTTTATGTCTCATGAAAATGCTCGCGCCTTTCAATTATTTGTAGAAAAGGCCGTGAGTGGACCAAAGCCTATTGTTTATGATGAGCACACGGAACATTTATTGATGGGTTTAACTATAGGATTAACTTTTATCTCAATGTTTTTAGCTTACTTTATGTATGTAAAAAATGAAGAATCCAAGTTGGCAGATAAATTTAAATTCAACCTACGTAAGGTTTGGAATTTAAGTAATAACAAATTTTTTGTGGATGAAGTCTATTTTGCCATAATCATTAAGCCTATTAAAAACTTTGCCGGGTTTCTAGTAAATATCGTTGAAAAATATGTCATCGACGGAGCTGTTCGTACAATAGGTATTCTAAGTTTTCAAAGTTCCGTTTTCTTGAAGTCGGTAAGAGGCGTTGAGCTTCAAAGTAATATTTTCTTTATGATTATGGGCTTAACAATTATTGTAACAATTTTGTTTTCAGCCCTAATGGTTAAATAGGTTGGTATGGAAAATTTAGTTTTATTTCAGTTTTTCTTTCCCTTGTTGGCGGCTATAAGTTTTTATATTTCTCCACTTAATAAGAAAAAGTCTCAAATTCTGGCCCTTGTTGCTTCCATTATTTATTTGTTACTAACATTTAATTTAGTGAACTCTGTTGCTAGTCAACATGGTCTTAGCACGCTTACTAATCTGATTACTTTTAAAATTGATAACTTTTTTGGGTTAACTTATGCCATTGGGATTGATGGTCTTTCTGGTGTGTTAATTACTCTTAATGCGCTTTTACTTTTAATTGTCGTGATTTCTACACTGAATGTTGAAACAACCAAGTTTAAGCTTTATTATTTTTCCATTTTTTCTCTTTCATGGGCAGTTAATGGATCATTGTTGACGGAAAATCTTTATGCTTTCTATATTTTCTGGGAAGCGATGTTGATCCCACTCTTCATCTTAGTTGGTGTTTTTGGCGGTGATGAAAGAAAATATGCAAGCTACAAATTCTTCATTTATACTGCTGCTGGCTCTATTATTATGTTGGGAGCGATGATGTATATGAGTTCACTCAGTTATGTGATGAATGGCTCCTATGATTTAACACCGGTCATTATTAAAAGCCTAAATTTACCTTTTGCAGGATTTTTCTCACCCCAGTCATTAATTTTCTGCGCCTTTTGTTTGGCACTTTTTATAAAAGTACCCGTGTTTCCATTTCACTCTTGGCTGCCGGATGCCCATGTGCAAGCTCCTACAGCAGGTTCTATTATTCTAGCAGGTGTGTTGCTTAAACTTGGTATCTACGGTTTACTTCGATTTGTTATTCCAGTTTACCCACAGGCGGTGTTTGCTTACAAAGAAGTGATCATTACTTTAGGGGCCATTGGTGTAGTCTACGGTGCCTTAACTGCCATTGCTCAGGAAGATGTTAAAAAGGTTGTCGCTTTTTCTTCTATTTCCCATATGGGTTATATTGTCGCAGGAATTTTTTCTTTTAATGAAATGGCTGTGAATGGTGCTATTTTTCAAATGGTTTCTCACGGAATAACCACAGGCGGTCTTTTTATCGCTGTTCATTGTTTGTATGTTAGACGTCACACTAAAATGATTTCTGAATATGGTGGAGTTGCGAAGGTTATGCCGGTATTTGCTGTTGCCTTCTTCATTATGTTGCTTGGAAGTATGGCCGTTCCACTAACCAATGGTTTTGTGGGCGAGTTTTTGATTATCTGGGGAATTTATGAAGTTCATCCAGTGTTGGGGTTTGTTTGTGCTTTAGGGGTTATCCTTGCGCCGGTTTACCTTTTAACAACATTTCAAAAAGTTATGCTAGGACCAATTACGAATCCTAAAAATGAAACTTTAACAGATATTAGCAAAACAGAAATGATTTCATTTTTGATTCTTGCTTTTTTAATTTTGCTTTTTGGGGTTTATCCCAAGATTTTGTCGGATGTTTATAGTGGGATCATTCCTTCTCTAATCACCAAAGTATAAAGAAGGAACAGTCATGGATAACATGAGTTTTCTCCCCACAATTTTAGTTTTCATAGGCATTCTATGCTTATCCACACTTTCTTTGATCGTGCCTAAAAAAGGAAAGTATATAAGTTATGGTTTAACCATTGTGAATTATGTCATCTTCCTTTATTCCATCAACCAACAAATGGACCTGAGTCTAACTAATCTTTTTGTAGTAAATAGTTTAGGAACGAAAATTCTTTCAATTACAACTATCTTCGCCATTATTGTTACTGTCATTAATGGTTATCAAGAGTTAAAGGATGTCCGTAATTCACTTATTACGAGCTTTGTTTTTTTAGGAGCGATTTTTTTAGTCGGTGCGACTGAGTTTATAACTTTTTACGTAAGTTTAGAATTAATGAGCTTGATGACTTACGCCCTTGTTCGTCTTTCAGGTTTAGAATTTTCTAAAGAAGCAGCTGTAAAATATTTTATTCAAGGTTCCATTAATAGTGTGATCTTCTTATTGGCCCTTGCTTTCTTTTACGGGGCAACTGGTGGCTTTGAATTCAAAGGTTTCACTATTTTGAATCAACAGCTTTACTCTTTCTCGATTGGACTATTCTTAATTGTCGTTCTATTTAAAATTGGATCATTTCCATTTCATTCTTGGGTCCCAGATGTGTATTCCAATGTTCACAAAGGTGTTTTGGCTTCCAATTTTCTTATTTCGAAATTTGTGATTGGCTTTATTATGATCACCTTAGTACAGAATTTGATTTCAGAATGTGAACCGCATGTGCAAAACATGATGGTTTCCATCATTATTGGGGTTTCGATTATTTCAGCTTTTTATGGCAATATTTTGGGCCTGGCCCAAAATCAGTTTAAGCGTATGATTGCTTACTCTTCTGTCGCCCACTCTGGTTATATGTTGATGACGATCGGTCTTAACATTAATCAAGGCTATGAAAAACAACTGATCTTTTATCTCATGTTTTATTCTATTTCTGCGACCGCAGTTATACTTTGTATCAATTTCTTCCTAGATATTGATAAAAACAAAGATACTTATGATGGACTGAAAGGTGGTTTCTATAAAAACCATCTGATGGGGACACTTTTGTGTATTTGTGTGCTGAGTTTGGCCGGAATTCCTCTCACTTCAGGGTTTGCTACTAAGTATCTTCTTTTCACTAACTACTTTAAAGAAGGACTGATTGGTCCTGCTTTAGCTCTGTTGGTAAGTTCTATAGTGGGAATCGGGTATTACATTAAAGTTGTGATCTCCCTTTTTATGGAAGAGAAACCAGAAAACTATGTTCCTGTTCAAGCTGGGGCCATTTCTATTGAAAATAGACTCCTTCTGACATTTATGGGGGTAGTAGTTATTCTGGGAGGTGTCTTACCATCGCTCTTTATTAATTTTTAAGTTAAAATAAATCCTATGGATAAGTATAGGATTCGTTTAGCCAATGGCCGTGTGGTAGGTCCTTTTAATAAGGATCAAATTACTGAGCTATATGCTAAGGGACACATTGAAGGGACAGAAGAATGTCAGCTTTTTCCTGCGGGAGAATGGCTGAAAGTTTTAGACTTCGATGCTCTTTCTAATATATTTCGCCAAAACCTAAATCAAACCACGACAGAAAATGCCACAGTTTTAAGAAAGCTGTCTGAACTTAATTTGGGAACTACAACTGAGCAACAAACTGAAATAACTAGCACTCAAGTTAACAAACCTGCAGTTTCTAAAAATCCAAGTACTCCCCCAACACCAAGTGTAATAGATGAACAAGATCCCAATTTCCCTAAAGAATTTAGTTATAAAAAAGAAAAACTCTTATCAACTCCTTCGCCTATGAACGCAAGTAGCGCGAAGTATAATTCATATTCATCTTTAATTACAAGTGGAAGCCTTGTGCT
>JBEIOQ010000145.1:0-3000 GCA_040377495.1 Halobacteriovoraceae bacterium | reverse complement strand
TCATTCGGTTCTCCTGTATATATATGAAAAAAGCTGTAAAAGAGTCACTCTTCATTCATTGTAGGGAGTTTCAAAAATATTTCTAGTGAGAAAAATTCGTTGAGTATTTCAGGAGGTTACTGCTAACCTCCTAAAATTAAGATTGGATGATGTTTAAAATATCTTGTTGTTGCTTAGTTGAGAGCTCATTAAAGTCGCAGTGGATACGAACCACTTGGTGAGCCTTAGCGTATTTATCAAATAAATCCGTCGCTTCTTGAATATTATTATAATGAGGGCCACGACCACCAAAATAATTTTTACTCACTTGCACATTGAATTTATTGGATTCACCAGCATATTTTGACAATCTTCCAGAGGAAGAGCATTTAATAAACTCTACTTTTTGTTCATTTAAATAATCTTCTAATGAATAAAGACGATCACGGTCTTTTACCCCGTATGCTTCGAAAATCTTTTTAGGAATGTTGTTGGCCACAATTCTTTTTGCCCAACGATTATTGGAATTCCGCAGAACTTTCATCAACATATGATCGTCGTGAGATTGATATTCTTCTATATCTGCGGGAATGGTGTATTCATTTTTTGCTTCTTTAAAATAATAAAGCAGCATTTGTTCTAAACAAACAGCTCGGTAATGAAAATAAACCATCATAAACATATGAAAACGGGAAAGTAGAAAATCATCAAAAGTCGAAATCGCCCTCTCTGAAATTCCTAAATGGGCCTTACCATCAATGACACAAGCTTCGAGATTATCAATGATCCAATCTAAATCATGTTTTCCGTAGCTGACACCACAGAAATAAGAATCACGAAGAAGATAATCCATTCGATCACAATCAATTTCACTGGAAACTAATTGGTGTAAAAGTGGGAAGTAATTCACATTACCTATGGTAAAATAATCTGGCTCTAAATTTTTCCCTAAAATTAATTCAGCTACCGCGGAAGCTTTGACTCCAAACTTCAAATTGGCTTTCTTAAAACTTTCGGTGAAAGAACTATCGACAATCGATTTTAAAGTGTAGTCCTCATGGGTAGCCTGTCTTTCTTCACTACCAATCACAAAACCTTTCGGTAGTTTGAGATCCTGAACTTTCGGCATCACGGATTCAGTAGAGTGAGAAAGGGGTGCATGACCAATATCGTGGAGAAGACATGCCAGTCTCAACGTTTCTTGCAAACGATAGAAATCCACACCGGTAATCTTGTTTTGAAAAACTTTATTGAAAACTAAACCAGAAATATACATCACGCCAATGGAATGGATATAACGAGTATGAGTCGCGCCAGGAAAAATATATTCAGCAAAACCTAATTGTTTGATGGAGCGTAAACGCTGAAAAAATGCGTGTTCAATAATGGGAATTTCTTCGTCATGAATAGGAATCGAACCATGAACGGGATCACGAACTTCCATCTAATAATCCTTTTAAACTTTAGGGATATTGGCCTGATTGGCCTTTAACCAATCAATGATATCCATTGATTCAAACATGGGTTTTCCATCGATGTAGAGACAAGGTACTTGTGTCATACCAGTTGTCTTCAAATGGAAATCTCTATGTTCTGTAGACTTTCTCGTATTACAGTAATTAATTTTTAATTTAAGTTCCTGAATAACTCTTAAAACTCTTTGGCAGTAAGGGCACTCATCATAATAGTAGAGGTCTAATTTCATTACGAGCATTTTTGTATCCTCATAAAACAACAAAGGTGGCCAGTGCCACCCTTGTCTCATGTTAGGTATCTTAATTCAACAAAATTAGACTACAAATCGTCGTCTTCTTCGTCATCGCCACCTTTAGCACCTTTGGCGTACTGAACGTCTTCATCCTCTTCATCAAGGTCATCTTCATCGTCTAGGTCATCTTCATAACCCCAACCGTATTTTTCTTCTTCGCCTTCTTCATCATCAGCTGCAAATTCATCTGATAGGTGTTTCGGATTATGTTCTTTTGATTTTTTATCAGCAACAGAATCTTCATCATCGATATCATCATCTAGATCATCAAAATCATCATCTAGATCAGCGTCCATATCTAGATCTTCATCGTGTTGTTTTTTTGCAACACTACTTTTGGCATTCATCATATCTGAAAGTGCTGCAGGTTTTAGCACTTCAATTTTTACTTCTTTTTTGACAGGTTTTGTTTCTTTTTTGGAAGGCGCTTTAGGAGCGGCTGCTTTTTTAGCTACGGGTTTCGCTGCTTTTTTAGGAGCGGCTTTCTTCGCTGCTGGTTTTGCTGCTTTTTTCGGTGCGGCTTTTTTCGGAGCTGCTTTCTTTGCTGCTTTTTTAGCTACGGGTTTCGCGGCTTTTTTAGGAGCTGCTTTCTTTGCTGCTGGTTTTGCTGCTTTTTTCGGAGCGGCTTTTTTGGCTGGTTTTTTCTTGGCCACAAAAATATCCTCGGTTAGAAGTTGTTGCTTGTTTAAGTGTTACTATTATTTCTATGGTTAGGACAAATTTCAAGAGGGAAAAAAGGCAAAAAGAACATAGAAAACTTTATTGGTAAATATTATCTGACTCGACCTGTAGAGGATTAATAGCGCTAGCATCTCCTTCTGTTTTGGAAATGCTGCCTTCCATGTAATGAGGAAAGTCTCCAGACATGTAGTGACCACTACTTAGCAGTGATTTGAGAGAAACAAATTTCGTCGAGTAAAAATTACGTTTCGCAGTAATTGTTCCAGCGCTGGGGTTAAAAGGATTTTTTACTTTGCCTGTGAGGTCATCTGTAGCACCGTGGCGAACTCCGGGCATGTAGGCCGTTAGGTATTTTTGTGGATCACTGGCCCCACCCCAACCACCAGAACCACCTTCTTTGTAACGAAAATGACCTAGGTAATAGGTTTCTGTTCCCGCCGGAAACTTCATCAAATAGTCAGTAAAGCTATCTATTAATGATGGAGGGCAATCCAGTGGATTTTTATCTGTGTCGGGATAATCGACAGTAAATTCATTGTGTCCAGGCCCAACTGTTACTCCTAAATTTCCCC
>JBEIOQ010000134.1:0-4498 GCA_040377495.1 Halobacteriovoraceae bacterium | reverse complement strand
ATACAAGTAACAGTGTGCCCCATTTCAGCAAAACATGTGCCCGAAACTAAGCCTACATACCCAGTTCCAATAATCGAAACTTTCATAAATTTTTCCTCTAGAGATAATTCTTCCCAATTAGGCGTCCAGCATACTATATTTGTGAGTAAATGTTAAAACAACTTTTGAAATTTGCCCTCGCAGGGGTCCTTCTTTACTGGCTATTTAGCCAGGGAAAATTGGATTTTTCCCTCATCAATCGCTCACTTGATCACCATCTCGAGTGGTTCTTATGCATAGTGTTTATAATTACCAGTGTGCTTATCACAACTTATCGCTGGCGCTCTATTCTCATGACCAAATCAAAGGTGATTTTTTCCTTTTTCTCCATCTTAAAACTGACATGGATCGGTCTATTATTTAACACTGTTTTGCCTGGTGCCGTATCAGGCGATTTAATCAAATTAGTGTACGCACGTAATATCGACAAAACTCTCGATAAGACTTTTTTAGTAACTTCAGTCGTAATGGATCGTATATTGGGGCTTTTTGGTCTTTTAACTTTATTAACCATTTCATCTATTTTGAATTATCAGGAATTAGTGCAAACGTCTTCAGAGCTGGAGAAACTAATTCATTTTAATTTTCTGCTCGGTTTAGGTATGGTGGTCTTTATTATCGTCCTTTTCTTGCCTGTCCCCGTGCAAGATAAACTCAAAACAATTGTCATAAAACTTCCTGTGATTAAAAATCATGCGGTAAAAACGCTAGAACAAATTTGGTTAATTGGACGACATAAGAAAATGGTTTTAACTGCCATTGGTATGAGCGTTTTTTGTCATGTGCTTAATATCATGGCCTTCTGGACTCTAATCGGCCCTTTCTTTACTCATTCTATTCCGACCCGTTATGCTTTTAGTTTTATTCCGATAGGTTTTTTAACCGTAGCCATTCCCATTACTCCTGCAGGATTAGGCGTTGGTCATACCGTTTTTGATAAATTATTCGCACTATTCCATATGTCTAATGGAGCCAGCTTATTTAACTTTTATTTGATTTCAAACGTGTTTGTGAATCTTTTAGGAGTTCTTCCTTATCTTACTCATAAAGGAAAGACACCGGTTTCTTTAGATAGTGAAAGTTAAACAAAAACAAATATCTTCGTCATATCAATGTGGCCGTAACGAAGTGATTTGGTCTTCAGTTGTTCAAGTTTTAAAAGAAATGAATGCTCCTGATTTGGATCTTTAAGTTTTCTTATTTTCTTCGATTCTTTTCTCAGTATATTCTTCACTGACTCTGGATAGATACAGACACCCTTTAATAGGTAATAGTTACTTTCAAAGTTCAATAAACGGCCCGTAAACATATCACCTTTCACAATCCCAATAGTGAGTCCGTCTTTAGGTAAAGTAATCGTTTTTCCATGGAGTACATCTTCTAGAACGATACGTTTGAAAAAATTAATTTTTTTGAATTCAAAAAGGGAGTGATTCACCGACAGTAGCGATTTAGCCACTTTATCTTCAATTTGGTTTTTTTCTAAGAAATCTTTTACTACTGTTTTCGTTTTTCTTTTTGAAAGATATTGGAACAAATACCAGTCATTAAATGCGTTCATACGTGATTCGTATTCGTCATCTTCTTCCGTTAATGTTCCCGTTAACTCAAAATATTCCTTTTTAGCTTCAATCAAAGACTCAAGATGGTGACCTCGAGTATATTCCACTAAAATTCGATCTAAACAACTTTGTACTTCATTAATCATAACTTTAATTCCAACCTTGAACGATTAATCATCATCATTATTATCCACATCACCAGTACTAAGAACCGCTAGGAACGCTGATTGAGGGATTTCTACCGCTCCAACCATCTTCATGCGTTTTTTCCCTTCTTTTTGTTTCTCTAAAAGTTTTCTTTTACGAGAAATATCACCACCATAACATTTTGCAAGTACATTTTTACGAAGAGCTTTCACACTTTCACGAGCAATAACTTTAGCTCCCACTGCTGCTTGAATAGCAATTTCAAATTGCTGACGCTCAATTAAACTTCTTAGCTTGACCACAAGGTCACGGCCTTTATGGTAAGCACTAGAACGGTGGCAAATGATAGAGAGAGCATCGACTTTATCACCATTTAACATAATATCGAGTTTCACCAGATCTGAGTCTTGGTATTCCTTAAACTCATAATCCATGCTCGCGTAACCTTTAGTTGAACTTTTTAAATGATCATAAAAATCAAACACCATTTCTGCCAGAGGCATATTATAAATCACTTGAACACGATCAGTAGTGATGTACTTAATTTCTACCTGACGCCCTCTACGCTCTTCACACAGAGTAATGATACGTCCAACATATTCATTAGGAACGTGAATAGAAATTTCCACCACTGGTTCCTGAATGGATTCAATTAATCCCGGATCCGGCATTAGTGATGGGTTATCCACCACTAACTTTTCTCCCTTGGTCGTCAATACTTCGTACTTACAAGAAGGGGCTGTAGAAATCAATTCAAGCTTGAATTCTCTCTCCAGTCTTTCTTGTACAATATTCATGTGGAGTAGACCTAAAAAGCCACATCGAAAACCAAAACCTAAAGCGTTAGATGTCTCTGGTTCATAGGTAAAAGAAGAATCGTTCAGAGCAAGTTTCTCCAGCGACTCTTTTAAATTTTGGTAGTCATTTGATTCAATCGGATAAACACCACAAAAAACCATTGGTTTGGTTTCTTTAAAACCAGCTAATCGAGGAGTATCGGCTGTCGCTGCATGCGTGATGGTGTCACCAATTTGTACATCACGAATAGTTTTAATTCCACAAATGATCACACCTACTTCTCCCGCACCTAATTCACTCACTTCTGAGAAAAAAGGTTGAAAGATTGCCAGCTTAATCACTTCGTATTGCATGTTGGTTGCTTTAAGAATGATTCTGTCTTTAACCTTAACTTTTCCTTCAAACACACGCACCAGCACCACTACACCCTGGTAAACATCAAACCATGAATCAAAAATAAGGGCCTGTAAGTTGTTTTCAATTTTTCCGGTCGGAGGTGGAATCTTCTTCACGATAGTTTCAAGCAATCCTTCGATTCCTATTCCAGACTTACCAGAAACAAGATCTGCATCGGTCGTATCGATACCAATAATATCTTCAATCTCAGCTTTCACTTTTTCTGGATCCGCATGAGGAAGATCAATTTTATTAATGACAGGAACAATTTCTAAATTATTTTCAAGCGCCATATAAACATTGGCAAGAGTTTGGGCTTCGACACCTTGAGATGCATCGACGACTAATAAAGCTCCATCACAAGAAGCCAGTGAGCGAGAGACTTCGTAAGCAAAGTCTACGTGCCCCGGAGTATCGATCAAATTGAAATAGTAGAGTTGGCCATCATTGGCTTTGTATTGTAAACGAACAGTTTGCGCCTTAATAGTAATCCCACGTTCCTTTTCAATATCCATGTTATCCAGGAACTGGGCCTTCATCTCACGCTGTGAAAGTGTGTTGGTCTTTTCGATCAAACGATCGGCTAGCGTCGACTTCCCGTGGTCAATGTGAGCAATAATAGAAAAATTTCGGATGAAACGATTATCCACGGTACTATATGCCTTGCTAAAATCAGCGCCCATCATAGCGTAATTAAGCTCTCTTGGACAAGAAAACACTCATCAATTTCCTAGGTTAAAGCATTGCATCATGGTCTTTATCCTGTTATGATGCCGAATATGAACAATAAACTCGATTTAAAAGAATGCTCTATCCAATACGTTGATAATCTGGGACAGGGTGTAGATAAAGGACAAGATAAAATTACTCTCGTTCCTAAAAGCTTACCTGGTGAAAAACTAGAGATTCGAATCACTCATGAACAGAGCAAAATTCGCTTTGGTGAAATAACAAATATCATCCAGGCTTCTCCTCATAGACAAGTTGCTAAATGTATTCACTATGAACGTTGTTTTGGTTGTCACTATTTACACACCAGTTACGACCACGAAATAGAATTAAAAAAACAGCAAGCAGAGCATTTATATAAAAACTTAAACCATAATCAAACATTACAATTTGTCTCTGCGCCTCAGCGTTTGGCTTATCGTAATCGTATTCAGCTTCATTATTCAAAAAAGAAAAAACTTTTAGGTTTTATCGACAGCGAGAAAAGCTCAATTACAGAAGTACCGGAATGTTTAATCATTGAAGGACCACTTAAGACAAAACTACAAGAGCTTTATAAGCAAAAATCCTGGTTAAATTTAGTTGAAAGTTCTAAGGATGAAGGACATATTGAACTCTACCGAAGGGGAAAGAATGTCCAGGTAGAGGTTAATCAAAGCTACGCTCATGGCGGATTTTCTCAAGTGAACCAGGCCATGAATGACAAACTCATTGAGAAGATCACTCAAGTTCTGAACGCAAATACAGGTATCGGACCAGTCCTCGATTTGTTCGGCGGTGAAGGAAATTTAAGCCGAAAACTTTCACCAGATGTGAAAGTTGTTTGT
>JBEIOQ010000007.1:0-36067 GCA_040377495.1 Halobacteriovoraceae bacterium | reverse complement strand
GCTGCACCCAAAGACCCATGTACTTCGAATGACGATAATAGAGATCCCAATGCTGTGGTTAAAGATGACGGTAATACAGAAGTAAAGACCGATCCTAAGCAAGTTCAGGGCGGAAAATAATTGTTTAAGAATTGACTTTGATATAAAGCCCCTCTTTGAGGGGCTTTTTTTTGTCTAAAATCTAGACAGTGTCTTTCCTTTTTACATTTGCACCTTTCTTTTCAACATATAATCAGGACTTATACGACACCAATCTTGGCATAAGTTGTGCATTACTAAAGGCAAGAGAGAAACCTTAGGAAAGGAGAGATTATGAAAGCTTTATTAGTATTAGTTGCGGTATTTTCACTTAACTGTATGGCGCAGGAAAATCTTGGTTTACAAGAATGTCAAAAAGGTAAATCAGAAGGTCGTAAAGACGCTAAAGTAAAAGTTGAAGATAAATCATCTGAAAAAAGTGATCAATCAGAAATTATTAAAGGCTAATTATCAGCTTGGCCACCCAATAAAAAAGGCTCCGTTAGGAGCCTTTTTTATTTTTAGTATTCGCTAATTGTTTTTTCCAGAGCGGCTTGGTCTTCAGAGGTGTGATCATCGTATTTGATCGACTCGCGCTCTTCCTTTATAGCAGAATAGTTTTTCTTAACTGTTCGTTTATGGGAAGCGCTTCGAAAGCGGATTTCATCTGAATCATCTTTGGGAACAGAGTTAGAGAAAAATTTCTGTCCGATATCTCGTGATTTATCTAAGCCTGCCTCTGCCCCATCTGCAATGACTCTTCCCACTGGTCTAGAAGCGCGGAATAGGTGGTCAAAAAGGGGTTTTCCTTTCACTGGTATACAGAGAAAAAGGAAGCAAGCAAAAAAGAAACCGATAATTTTAAATGTTGCGCCAATCATATTCAGATCCCTTAAATTTTAAAATAAAAGTGATGGTAACCGGATAGCATTTATTTTCGCCAAACAGATTATAATTTGCATGGAAAGTTTGTGACTCTTGCATAAAAAGGCGTAAACGTTGGCTGAATTTATAAAAATGATTTTGTCCCTCTAGATCAAGTTGCTTTTCTGGATAGAAAAGTAGAGGAGCTAAAAGTCCTGAAAAAATTTGTTCATTTTCATCCAAGCTGCTTAGATAGTTTCCAATCAAAATATTCATTGATTCAATAAACAAATCCTGCGGAATATCGTTTTGAGAACGACAGATCGCAAAACCTTCCATTTCACCGGAAAGACCAAAAACAACAGAAAAATTTTGTTTAAACTGATTTTCAAAATGAATTGCATCGAGGTGGTTAGTACGAATAACTTCCTTTTTTTCTAAGAGGTGAGCATCATAGATTTTTAACTCTTCTGGAAGAAGAGTGGTTAAATCTTTACGATGCTTTTCTTTAAGATGTTTAATCGTTTGATTTAAATTTTTAACGATATCCATAATTATCCTTCCACTTTCTTCACGATTTCACGTGAAAGTTTTTGGACTGAATCCAATAAAGTCTGACGTTCAAATGGTTTCTTGATAAAATCAACAGCTCCTGCTGAAATCGCTTCAATCACAATATGATCCTGGGACAGAGATGACATCATCACAATGGAGCAGTCCGAGTAGATCTTATGAATTTTTCTTGCCAGTTCAATTCCATTTACATCGGGCATGATAATATCGACGAGAATAATATTCACATCACTATTGGAGTTTAAAATATCCACTGCTTCATTGGCATTGGAGGCTTCACCAATAACGTTATAGCCTTCATCCACCAAAATTTTGGCGACTATTTTACGAGAAAATTCGGAGTCATCTACTATCAGGATTTTGACAGCAGAATTTGCACTATTACTCATCCCTAATAGTCTAAGCTTTAGGGGCATGAGATTCAAATAAAAAAGGCCCAAGGTTTTTAGCCTTGGGCCTTAACATAATAATTCTTTAGTCTTTTAGGCGGCCATTGGTCCTTCGGTAGAAACTTTGGTTGTTTTCTTTGTCGCCATTTTCTTTTTTACCTGAGTTTTATGCTCAGACCAGTCTACGATAGCAACCTCTAAGACCTCTTCTAGCGTTTTCACGGGAACGAAGTTGATCTTCTTGCGGAAGTCCTCAGGAATGTCCTGAAGATCCTTACGGTTCTTCCAAGGAATGATCACAGTGGTGATGCCCATTCTCATCGCAGCTAAAGCTTTTTCTTTTAGGCCACCGATCGGAAGAACTTTCCCTGTTAAGGTAATTTCTCCTGTCATCGCAACATCTTTAGCAATCATGGTTCCCGTTAGAAGAGAAACTAAGCTAGTGGCAAGTGTGATACCAGCAGATGGTCCATCTTTGGGAACAGCTCCTGCTGGAAGGTGAATATGCAATTCATTCTTCTCAAAAACTTCTTCTTCAATCCCCATTTCTTCTGCATGGGCGCGAATGAAACCTAAAGCTGCTCTTGCAGACTCTTTCATAACATCACCGAGTTGGCCTGTCAGAGTCATGCCGTGACCTTTCATCTTCGTTGCTTCGATATAAAGAACTTCACCGCCTGCTTGAGTCCAAGCTAAGCCTGTTGCTACACCAACTTCGTCATACTCTTTTTCGTCTTCACGAGAATATAGAGCTGGTCCCAGAAGGGATTCAACTGTGTTAGAGAAAATATGCGTTTTTCCAGTTTGACCTGTGGCAATTTTCATTGCAACTTTTCGACAAACTGAACCAATCTGTCTTTCTAAGTTACGTAAACCTGCTTCACGAGTAAAACTGGTGATAACAGCTTCTAGTCCTTCATCTGTAAATTCAATATGACCTTGGGTAATACCATTTTCTTCCATTTGTTTTGGAATGAGGTATTTCTTCGAGATCGCCATTTTTTCTTCCTGGGTATAACCAGAGAGAGAAAGTATTTCCATACGGTCACGTAGAGGGCCCGGAATCTGCTCTAGTGAGTTCGCTGTACAAATGAAAACTACGTTAGAGAGATCGAAGGATACGTTCAAATAGTGATCGCGGAATTCTTTATTTTGTTCCGGGTCTAAAACTTCCAGCATTGCCGAAGCAGGATCACCTTTGTAATCTGAAGCCATTTTATCAATCTCATCAAGAAGGATAACTGGATTATTTGTTCCACACTGTTTAATTGCTTGGATAAAGCGTCCTGGCATAGCACCGACATAAGTACGACGGTGCCCACGAATTTCAGCTTCATCTTTTACGCCACCGAGTGAGATACGAATGAATTCACGTCCCATGGATTTAGCGATAGATTTTCCAAGTGAGGTTTTACCAACTCCTGGAGGGCCGGAGAAACAAAGGATAGGCCCTTTCATGCCTTGGCCTTTCAGTTGTCTTACAGCAAGATATTCTAAAATTCTTTCTTTAACTTTACTTAGTTCGAAATGATCATGATCTAAAATTTGCTTGGCCATGGTTAAATCGATATTTTCAGTCGAAGAAACAGCCCATGGTAAATCTATTAAACATTCTAAGTATGAACGGATGATGCTTGATTCAGAAGAATCGGGATGCATTTTTTCTAAACGAGCTAGTTGCTTCAAAGCTTCTTTTTCAGTTTCTGCAGCCATTTTAGCATTAACTAATTTTTCACGCATTTCTGTAAATTCATCTTTCTCTTCAGTACTACCATCGCCTAACTCAGATTTAATAGCCTTAATTTGTTCACGTAAGAAATATTCCTTTTGAGTCTTAGAAATTTCTTCTTTGGCATTGGAGCGAATCTTCGCTTGCATAAAGAGAATCTCAAGTTCTCGACTTAGAAGATCATGAATTTTATGCAGGCGCTCTACAGGTTCAATTGTTTCAAGAATCATTTGTGCTTCTTCAACTTTAAGATTTAAGTTTGAAGCGACTAGATCTGAAAGGCGACCTGGATCTTTAATATCTTCCAGTACCATTAAAATATCCGGAGAAAGTACTTTGCCTAAAGAAATAATTTTTTCTAATTGATCTCGCACAGTACGCATTAGTGCTTCCACTGCAACGTCTTTCACTTCCATTAGTTTATTTTCAACCTTTGCAATCTTACATTGGTAGAATGGTGCACTCTGTTCGAAATTTAAAATTCTTGCTTTAGAAAGACCTTGGATAAGAATTTTGATTCTTCCATCTGGAAGTTTTCTCATTCTCATAATCATGGCCACAGTTCCCAATTCATAAATTTCATGAGGAGCTGGTGCTTCTGCTGATATGTCTTTTTGGCTGGCCAATAAGATTAGGCGGTCTGTTTTAGCAATAGCTTCTTCCACGGCGAGGATACTAGCTTCACGTCCAACGAAGAGAGGTAGGATCATAAAGGGATAAACAACAATATCTCGAATGGGTAGTAGTGGGAGCGTATCTTTAAATTCGATGTTGTCGCCCTCATAATTTGTAACCATATTCAAATTCCTCCGTGAAACATAACGAGATCAACTTTACCTCCTTAAGATCGGAGTAAATCAAGTGCATCTTTACAAATATTTACTATTAAAATGAAAAAATATTCATTACTTATGAGGAGATTTTAGTCAAGTTTCACGCCCATCTTTTTTGGCTATCAGGCCATAAAACAAGTCTAGATGCGGGGTTATGACGTTTCCTAAATTATGTCTGAGTGAAATAGTCGGCGAGTGGTTGAGTAAAAAAGCAAACTAATTATGACGAATTAATTCATCGACAAGATTCCAAACCTTGGCGAAAATTTAAAAGATAATTTAGGTTCAAAAAGGAAGAGTATGAAGAGCAAATTTGGGATGTGTGTGTTGGCGGCTGGCAAAGGTACTCGTTTAAAATGGGATGGACCTAAAGCACTAGCTCCTTTAATGGGAAAAAGACTCATTGATTACTCACTTAGCTGTCTAACTGAGTTTGCCTCCAAAGAAAATATTGAAGCGATGGTTGGAGTCGTAACGGGACATTTGAAAGAAGAAGTAGAAGGTCATCTTAAGAGTCATTATACTCAGGGAAATATTCGTTTTGCACTTCAGGAAGTTCAGAGAGGAACAGCAGATGCTTTAAAAGCTTATTTTGAAAAAATCAAAGAAGCTTCGAGTGTGGATTACACCGTCGTCATTTGTGCTGACACTCCTTTAATTGAGTCCAGTGATTTAACTCTAATGTTTAATGAGTTTAAAAATAATCCTAAATTGGATGCGGTTTGTGCCACTTTTTCCACTTCAAATCCCACCGGCTATGGACGTATTGTGAGGGCAAAAGGGGGACTCGGTTTTCATATCGTCGAAGAAAAAGATGCGGATTTAGAGATCAAACAAATCAATGAAGTTAATTCAGGTCTTTATATTTTTAAAACAGCTTTCATTCTTAAGCATTTAAATCAAGTATCAGCGAATAATAAGGCCGGCGAATTTTACCTTACTGATTTATTTCAAGATTCTTATGCTGTTAGTGCTTTGATGTTTGCTTCAGGTTTAAAGTTTTTAGGCGTCAATACCCTAGCACAACTAGAAGAAGTCGGTGGTCATCTTCGTAAAAGAATTGTCCAAAAGATGGCCGAAGAAGGAGTCATCTTTGTTGATCCAGGCAGTGTTTATCTCGATGCTGAAGTAAAGATTGGTCGAGGAACAACAGTATTTCCCAATGTTTATTGCATGGGAAAAAGCTCAATTGGAGAGAATTGTATCCTAGAGCCAGGAGTCATAATTAAAAGCTCAACATTGGAAAATGGAGTTGAAATCTTAGGTCATTCCTATTTAGAAGAGGCGATAATCCGTCAAAAAGCGACTATTGGTCCCTTTGCTCGTGTGCGTCCAGGATCGGATGTCGGAGAAAAGTCCAAAATCGGCAATTTTGTAGAACTTAAAAAAGCTAAACTTGAGAAAGGCGTAAAAGTTTCTCACTTAAGTTATGTTGGTGATGCCTTCATTGGAGAAGATACTAATATTGGTTGTGGTTTTATTACTTGTAATTATGATGGAGCTAACAAACACGTCACACAAATAGGCAAAAATTCTTTTATTGGCTCTGATTGTCAAGCAGTCGCACCGATTTCAATTGGCGATAACTCTTTCGTGGCGGCAGGCACAACAATAACCAAGGATGTACCTAATGATGGTTTTGCCATTGCTCGCGCTCCCATTGCTGTGAAAGAAGGAATGGCCAAAAGGTTCATCAAGAAAAAAACCTAATTCTTCTATCGCGTAGACGCTCTCAAAATGGTATAAAAAGGGACTAGTTTTAGTCATTTTTGCACCTTATTTTAGGAGTGAGTTTATGTGTGGAATCGTCGGCTACCTTGGTTCAGGAAATTCAGTAAATGTTGTTTTAGAAGGTCTATCTCGCTTAGAGTACCGAGGTTACGATTCTGCGGGGATCTCTGTTCAAGATGCCAAAGGTAATTTAGTTATCTATAAAAAAGAAGGCCAACTTTTAAATCTAAGAAAAGTTCTAGAAAAAGAAAATCCACTTTCATCTATCGCGATCGGACATACACGCTGGGCAACCCATGGTGCGGTTAACGATACTAATTCACATCCACATGGAAACTCAGAAATAGCGATTGTTCATAATGGAATTATAGAAAACTCAGGCGTTCTAAAAAAGGAACTATTATCTGAGGGGCGAGTTTTTCATTCAGAAACAGATTCAGAAGTCTTCCTCGTACTTGTAACGAAGGAATATGAAAGATTAAAAGATTTTAAAAAAGCTGTTGTTGAAGCCTTTAAACAATTGCGTGGAAACTCTGCTTTTGTTGTTATGAGAAAAGGCGGAAATGAAATCATTTCACTTCGTCGTTCAGCTCCAATGGTTTGTGGACTCAATGTTGAATCGCATGAATTATTTGTTTCTTCTGATCCTTACGCTCTAATTGGATTTGCGGATAAACTTTTCTTCCCAGAAAATGAAGTTGTTTGTCACTTGCATGATGGTAAAATTGATTTTTATGAACTGGATGGATCTGTCAGTAATCGTGTTGTTCAAAAAGAACAACAAATGTCCTTAGATGTTGCAGACAAAGGTGGGTTTGAGCATTTCATGTTGAAAGAAATTCATGAGCAACCCAAATTGATCCGCGCTCTTGGTAATTACTATATTACGGGAGAAGGACAAAGCACGCTTAAGAAAGTGGAAAATATTAAAAAGAATAGAATGCACATTACAGGTTGCGGTACCGCTTATCATGCGGGACTCGTTATCAAAAATTATTTAGAAACGATCAATCGCCATCCCGTCAATATTGAATTGGCCAGTGAGTTCCGTTATAAAAATCCGATTCTTCATAAAGATGACTTAGCGGTGTTTATTACACAATCAGGAGAAACTGCTGATACTTTAGCTAGCTTAGAGCTTTGCCAGGAACTAGGAATGGCAACTTTAGGGATTGTGAATGTGGAAGGTTCTTCTATTTATCGTAAAGCTAAAGAAAATCTTTTAATTAAAGCAGGTCAAGAAATTGGTGTGGCTTCAACCAAAGCTTTCACGCTTCAGGCCCTAACTGGATATTTCTTTTCTAAAGCTTTAGGGAAAGCTTTGGATGATAAAAGTATCTATCAGGAAGTAAACTTACTTGCGGATCGTATTGAAAATCTTTTACATGATACGGATAAGATCAAAGCGATTGCTGAAAAAATTTACCAACACAAAGGATTCATTTTTACCGGACGTGGTGTTTATTATCCTATCGCACTTGAAGGTGCATTAAAGTTGAAAGAAATTGCATATGTTCATGCTGAAGGTTACGCCGCTGGTGAATTAAAGCACGGTCCAATCGCTTTAATTGACGATAACATGGTCAATATTGCGATTGTTGGCCCAGAACTTCATGAGAAAACATTTTCTAATGTGGAAGAAGTAAAAGCTCGTCGCGGAATTATTGTTTCCCTTGGAAGTGAAAAAGATGAAGCCTTAAAAAAGATTTCAGATCACTTTATCGGATTAAATTTTGATGGATTAAATCATTTATCTCCGCTTTATGTAAACGTTGCAAACCAGTTACTTTCTTACTATATGGCAAAATTCAAAGGAACAGATATCGACAAACCAAGAAATCTTGCGAAGTCAGTAACGGTTGAATAAGGAATATCACTTTTGTGAATTTAGATAAGTTAAACCCAAAACAAAGAGAAGCCGTTCTTCATACTGATGGCCCGGTCATGATTTTGGCCGGTGCCGGTTCAGGGAAAACTCGTACTCTTGTTTCTCGGATTACTTATTTAATTGAAGAAAAAAGAATCAGCCCATATCAAATTTTAGCGGTCACATTCTCTAACAAAGCCGCTCGTGAAATGCGCGAGCGTGTAGGCCACGATCTGGGAGTTGATGCTAATAGTTTGAACATTACCACCTTCCATGCTTTCTGCGCCAAGCTGCTAAGAATGGAAGCTCAATACTTAGGTCTATCCAAAAATTTTACTATTTATGATGATTCTGAAGTTAAGAGCATCGCGAAGGCCATTTTAGGCAAGTACGGTGTCAGTCAAAAAGAAATGTCACCATACACTATTACTGGTTACGTGGATGATCTAAAAAATCATGCTTATTATGATAATTGTCCTGCTCGTGAAGGTTTGGATCTGGATAAAAGTGATGAACTTTATCGTTATTTTCAAGATTACGAAACTGAACTAGCGAAATCGAATGCAGTTGATTTTGGTGGCTTGATTGTAAATGTGATTCGCCTCTTTGAAACTTATCCTGAAGTTTTAGAGCGTTATCAAAAACGCTTTAAATATGTTCTAGTTGATGAGTATCAGGATACTAACCGTGCCCAATTTCTCTTATTGAAACTTCTGGGTGATGGTCATAAGAATGTTTGTGTGGTTGGGGATGAAGATCAGTCCATCTACTCATGGCGCGGAGCTGATATTCGCAATATCTTAGATTTTGAAAAAGTTTATCCAGAAGCTCACCTGATTAAGTTAGAGCAAAATTACCGTTCTTCCAAAAACATCATTGAAGCTGCTACTTATGTTATTTCTCGCAATCAAATGAGAAAGGGCAAGGATATGTGGACTGATAATGATATGGGTGAGAGCATTCGCATCGTGGAATGTAATGACGATAGGGTTGAAGGTACTTTTGTCGGTAAAGAAATTAAGACGCTTATTCAATCGGGAGTATCGCCACTCGATATTGCAATTTTCTATCGTAATAACTCTCAGTCTAGAATCATAGAAGAGTCACTTATGCGTGCACAGATTGCTTACCGGGTTGTTGGAGGTCAGAAATTCTATGAACGGAAAGAGATTAAAGATATCCTCTCTTATGTTCGCCTCATTATTAATCCCAAAGACTCCTTAGCCTTTTCACGCATTATTAATGTTCCTGCGCGAGGAATTGGAGCAACTACCCTTCGTAAATTTGAAGATGAAGCTGTTCGCTTAAATGTTTCCCTGTGGGAAATTATCACCAATATTGTTGATCAAACTCACGAAACTGTTCACTTAAAGATTTCAGGGAAAATTAAAAGCAGCCTTTCGGAGATGACTCATTTGATTCATGAGCTTAGAATTCTTGAAGAGAGAAAAGAAAAACCTTCTGTGATTTTTGAAAAACTCATTAATGAATCGGGTTATATGGAGTTCTTGCGAGCAGATAAAAACTATGAATCTCTGGCTCGTATCGAGAATATTGATGAGCTTTTGAATGCCATCAAACAATTTGAAGAAAATAGTGAAGACTCTAGTCTAACCAGTTTTATGGAAAGCATTACACTAGATACCACACAAGAAGAAGACGGTGATAATGCGAAAAAGGAACAGGTTTGTTTGATGACCGTCCATGGATCCAAGGGCCTTGAATATCCTTACGTTTTTTTAGTTGGTGCTGAGGAAAGTATTTTCCCTTCGTTTAGATCAATGGAGGTAGGTGATTTGGGAATTGAAGAGGAAAGAAGACTCTTTTATGTGGCCATGACTAGAGCGATGAAAAAGCTTTATATCTGTTTTGCTAACACTAGAGCACTATGGGGATCACAAAAGTTCAATGGACCTTCTCGCTTTTTAGATGAAATTCCCAGTCAATTCTATGAATGGAAAAAAGAAGGTGTAAATTTATCGAACTCTTGGAGCCAATCGAATCAATATGATGATTTTGCTCAAGATTCTTATAGTGATGACATTCCAACGTTCATTACAGGTAAGCCAGAGAAAAAAACAGTCAGTATTAATACCTACCCTGTCGGCTCTAAGGTTATCCACTCTCTTTATGGAGAAGGACAGGTTTTAGAAGCAGAAGGTTTTGGACAAGATGAAAAAGTAGTCGTGAGATTTTACGGCGGTGTAAGAAAGAAATTTATGGTGAAGTTTGCTCCTTTGAGCTTACTTTAAATAATAATCATTAAAAAATTAGAAATATAAACAAAGGATCATGGTTATGAGTAAGACGTTAAAAATTATTGCTTCAGTTGTACTGGGCTTAGTTATTGTGGTGGGAGGACTTCTCTTTTATGCATCCACAAAGATTAACCCTGAAGAAATTCGTAAGATGACGATTGCGGGAATTGAAAAGTCTATGCCAGGTGCCACCGCGACTCTAGGGAAAATTGATTACTCACTGGGTTTTAATATCAAAATTGAATTTCAGGACTTAAAAATTATTTTAAAAGAAGATCAATCTCTTCTGACGGCAGTAAAAGATTTTCATTTTAAATTGCCAATATGGGCGATTATTACGAACGGTGGGACAGTTGATCTAAGTGTAAGCAAACCAGAGATGGTTTATACGGAATATGCTCCAAAAGTTAATAACTGGGGTAAGGCTTTTGGTCCACAAATGGCCAAACAAGAAGATAAGAAAGATGAAGTAAAAGCAAATGAAGGAACCAAAGGAGATATTGAAGTTCCAGCTTTTATCAGTAAAAGTAAAATCAATGTTCGAGTAACTGATGTCGATGTGAAATATAAATTAGCTGATGGATCTAATGGTGAATTGAAAGTTAATCGCTTTCTTCTCAAAGATTTAAATCTAACTTCTACCACTGCATTTGAAGTGGAGACCGATATCATGGCGACGATGAAAGATGGTAAAAAATTCGCGTCTCATAGTCTCGTGATTGGTCAGATGAATTTGAACGAATTCATCAAAGAGAAAAAAATAGATACAACGATTGTTGTCGAAGTAAACAATACTTCAATGACAGGCGTAACGCATAAAATACCCGATATTAAGTCAAAGGTTCATGTTCTCGTACTACCTAGTGGCAATATCAATTTGGAAGTAGATAGCACTTTTGGCTCGGTAGCGACCAACCAACTGAAAGTCGAGATGATTGAGAAAAAAATGTCGATCAAGACTTTCAAACTAGAAGTGTTTCTAAAGGAACTTGGAACAGTGTTAGATAAGGCCACAGCAGATAAGATGGCAATGGTCGATTTCAAAAATGCAAATTTTACTGTTCAAGGTGAAATGGAGCTCAATGAAAATCAATTAACCAGCTCTAATATTGCTTTTGGTTTAACTCAAGATATCTTAGTTAAAGGAGCGGAAGGTTTAAACGTTTCCACTGGAATGAAGGGAAAATACAATAATGAAAATCTTCAAGTAAATCTGAATAATAAAGTACTAGATGGAAGTCTTAATGTAGAAGTCCGTGGAAAATTAAATCCAACAGAAAAGGATTTCAGTGTGGATAAAATTGGTCCAATTTTGGTTGATGTTCTAGCTTCGAATATTAAGTTTTCACCAGAAATGATTCGTAAAAATCTTTATGGCAAGAAACCAGGTGCCGCAGCAGAAGCTCCGGCTGCGAGTAGTTCAGAAGAGGGTGGAGCTGGTGCGGGAGGAACTCAATCGACTGCAGTCGCTGCTAAAACGGCGAGAAAGCTACCGCACGTTATTGTGGATGCTCGTTGGAAAAACTTAATTATAGGACGAGATGAGTTTAATGGTGGCGGTAAAATTCTAGTCAAAGGAACAACGATCGGTTCAGAAGGAATTGCCTTCCAGTTTTCCAAAGGAAAAGGAAATATTACTTTCCTAAATAAACAAAATCCAAATCTCTTAGCAGATACAAAATTTACTTTCAATCTTAATGGTTTAAACCTTAATTCTTTGCAAGTTTTCCTACCTCCACAACTTGAAAGTATTAAGGGTGATTTTTCTGGTGAAGTGAAGGGTACATTAGCAGAAGGTGCAAAAAATACGACTAACTATAACGTTACTTTTAGTCTCAATGCTACAAACGGTGAAATTAAGGGCCTAAATCTAACAGAACATGTTGCTGGTGTTATTAGCAAAATTCCAATGCTTAAAGACAAAATTGGCAATAAAGATATTAAAGTTGCAGATGAATTTGAAAAACTTGTTGTTAAAGGTGACGTTACGAACCAGGTTTTAAACATTTCTACGTTTGATTTTACGGGAATTAAAAATTCCACATCTGTTGTTGGTAAGGGATCAATCGGTCAACCGCTTTCTAAAAGAGATAGTGTGATGGAATTGGTTTATCAAGACAAGACAGGAAAAATTAGTGAATTTATGATGAAGAATATCGGCACAGATAAACTTCCTCTCAAACTAGTAGGTTTAGAGTTTGCTCTCAAACCAGACTATGGTTACACCCTTTCTGCTGTTGCTAAGGGAGCGATGAAAACGAAAGGTAAAGAAGTAGTTCAACAACAGGCTGAAAAAGTTCTCGATAAAGTGCTTAAGAATGATGACGTTAAAGAAAAAGCTGGAAAACTCTTTAAAGGATTATTCAAATGATTTACGCTCCAATTGAATTTAAAAACGATAAACTCTATCTTCTAGATCAACGCCTGATCCCGCTTGAGGAGAAGATTGTTGAGATTACGACCATCGAAGGTGCTTATTCCGCGATTAAAGATATGATCGTTCGTGGTGCTCCATGTATTGGTTTCACTGGAATTCTTGGTCTAGCGTTGTGGATTAAATCCCATCCTAAAATGAGTGTGGAAGAATTTGAGAAGGCTGCAGATTATCTAAATTCTTCCCGCCCCACTGCCGTTAATCTAGGATTCGAAATCAAGCGTACAGTTGATATTGTGAGAAAATATTACTCTGAAGGACATACAAGTATTTACCAAAAAGTTATCGCATTCGGTTTAGATCAAATTAAACTTTCAGATAAACGCAATCACCTTATGGCAGATCATCTAATTGAAGATCTTACAAAAATGTATGGGACCAAAAAACTTAACGTCATGACTCATTGTAATACTGGTTATTTAGCCTGTGGAAGTTTAGGAACAGCTTTAGGCGTGATTAGTAAATTACATAAGCTAGGCCGTATTGAGCATGTCTATGCTGATGAAACCAGACCTTATATGCAAGGATCTCGTTTAACTGCCTATGAACTAGGCAAAGAAAATATTCCCCATGACATTGTTGTGGAGGGAGCAGCATCCTATATTATGAGTACGCGTAAAATTGATGCCATATTTGTGGGAGCTGACCGTATTGTTAAAAATGGTGATACCGCCAATAAAGTAGGAACCTCTACCTTGGCCATAGTGGCGAAACATTATAATGTGCCTTTTTATGTCGTAGCTCCGACCAGTTCTTTTGACCTACAAATGGGCCAGGGAAATGAAATTGAAATTGAGTTAAGAGACCCGAAAGAAATTTTAGAATATAAAGAGCATCGGATTGCTCCTAAAATGTCCCCTGCCATTAATCCAAGTTTTGATGTTACTCATCACAAACTGATTAGAGGTATCTCATGCGAGAAAGGTTTAATTCATGCTCCTTTCAGTGATTTGGAAAAAATTGTTAAAGGACCTGAAGTATTATGATGAGATCGAGTGTTGATATTGGTTCGAATACCATTCTCCTGCTGGCAGGTGAAGTGTCGGGTCATCAACTCTTGAAAGAAACAGCCAATGAGTCTGAAGTTACAGCATTGGGAAAAGATTTAGATAAAAATAAGGCCTTTCATCCTGTTTCGATGGCAGATAGTTTAGAAGCCTTCAGAAAATATAAAAAAATTCTGGAATCTTTAAATCTTAAAACGTCGGACTGTCTTATAACTGCCACTGAAGCCTCCAGAGTTGCTCAAAACGCAGAAGAATTTTACTCTCAAGTAAAAAAAGATCTAGGTTTTGCTGTAACAATTATTTCTCCAGCAGGAGAAGCATATTATTCTGCCAAAGGTGCAGCCTTGGATATTCAAGATGATTTTGCCGTTATCATGGATATTGGAGGAGCTTCAACTGAACTGATTAAAGTTCAACTAAAACCTTTTAAAATTTTAGATTTTATCAGTATGCCTATCGGTTCTGTTCGTGGAACGGATTGGATGGCAACAGGTTCTTTTCTGAATAACATTGAGGATATTTTTGAAAAATATTCAAATAAATTACCTCTTTTTGAAACTAAAACTCTTTGTTGTGTGGCAGGAACGATGACGGCCATCGCGAATATGTATCATGACAAGAAAATTTTTGATGAAAAAGTTGTTCATGGAACAAAATTATCCCATAGAGAACTTAGTCAATTTATTGATCGTTATAAAAATCTTAATAATGATATTATTGCTTCACAGTTTCCTTTTTTAGGAAAAAGAGCAAAAACTATTGTTGCGGGTTCTGAGATTGCACGTTTAGTGTCAGCAAAGATTAAAGTGCAAACCTTAGATGTTTCCACGTATGGTCTTCGTTATGGCACATTGACAGAAGGAGGAATTAAGGATGAGTTCATCGTCAAGCGTTTCTAAAATGTATATTCGGGATGAATTAGTTTTTTCAGATGGTGAATACGTTAAAAACCTTATTCTCATCGAACAAGGCGAAGTCCTTACTTTTCGTATTGTTGAAGGTCGCGTGATCCCTCTAGGAATTGCCGGCCCAGGTGAATTTGTAGGAGAGTCCAGCCTGTTCAATAAAGAAAAATACGATGCTTATGCCATTGCGATTCAAGATTGCAATGTTCGTTTAATTAACAAAGATGAAATTATGGAAGTTGTTTTGAATTCACCTGAATGGGTGAGAAACCTTACTAAGATCATGGCTTCACGTTTGAGTGCTACTGAAGATGTCATTACTGAATTTAAAATTGTCGATAGTGTTCTAACCGATGGCCTTGATCTTGATACAAAACTTGAAATCAAGCTCAAGGGCATCGTCGGAAAATCAAAATAATTAAATCGTAGCTTGGTTCACGGTACGACGAAGAACTTGTAATACCACAGAAAGGATTCTTTCTTGGGCACGTTCAATGTCTTTCGTTTCGTTACGGACTGGCCCTAATAGTGTTTCATAAGCTTCCTCTGCATAAGCACGGGGAGCTAGACTTAAAATTCGGCGCTGTAGTTTCTGATGACACCCTTTAAGCGCAATTCCCATGATTTGAGCATTGACTTGTCCGATGGTTAAACGGACTTGGTGGTCATTTAGGTTCATAAGATTATTAAATGAAAAACTTTTCTCTTGTAGTTCTTTTGCCATGGCAGGATTTCTAGCGGAAATTAAACGGAGTAATTTTTCTTTCTCAGTTCCTTCCATGTTTTTCAGTAGCTCGATAATTTGAGCTTTACCATTGATAAAAATGCCTTGTTTGTTGTTGTTTCCGTTGTTTTCGTTTGACACGCTTTTCTCCTGCAGGTTTTAAAAATTAAGCTCTTGATTTAGCTTTCTCAGACTCAAACTTATTTTTGGCATTTTCCATATACTCGCGTTGGCTCTTTTGCATCCGTTCAATGTCTTTTACTTGAGTGGTTTTTAACTCAGCAACCTGATCAGTATGCGCTCGCTTCAAATCAGAAAGTTCAGATTCAAAGCGTTCATTTTCTTTCAAAATTCGTTCAGAATACCTTTCTCTAACTTCGTTCAGCTTCATTTCCAGATCATTTTTTTCCTGAGAAAGTTTCACATTGTAGTCTTTGCGCATAAGTTCCACTTGACTCTCATTGCGATTTTTTGTCTCTGCAACTTCGTTCATGTGCCCTTCTTTCACCTTGCGATTTTCCAAGACCTGCTTTTTGTAGTCAGATTCCTGCTGCGCAATCAAAGGTTTTGTACTTGTCGATGAAACATCAGCCATAAATATTGCCTCTGGTGTTGACTGCCAATCTTGTGGCATTATGATAATCATATCGATTAATCGTGTTTTTCTTAAGAGAGGCAAAAAATGTCTAATACATTCAGAAAGATCTACCTTATAGATGGTAAACGTACAGTATTTGGTAAATTTGGAGGCAGTTTGAAGGGGATTACCCCAGTAGATTTGTCGGTTTTATGTGCCCAACACACGTTTGTAAGCGCTGGAATTGACCCTAAGACCATTGATCACGTTATTTTGGCCAATGTTGTCCCTTCTTCTACGGATACAATGTATGGTGGACGCCACCTTGGACTCAAGCTTGGCATCCCAGAAGCAGTTCCTGGTTATGTCGTCAACCGCCTTTGTGGGTCAGGCATTCAAGCAATTATGGACGCAGTTCGTTTGATAAAATTAAATGAAGCAGAATCTGTCCTGGTTTCTGGGGCAGAAAATATGTCCATGGTTCCCCATCTTGTATATGGTTCTCGTTTTGGGACAAAGTATGGTCCTCTTAAAACCGTCGATATGTTAGGGGATGCTTTAACTGATCAATACGCTAAAATCTCTATGGGAGATACAGCAGAAAATTTAGGTGTAAAGTATGCGATCTCACGAGAAGCTTGTGATGAATATTCTTATCAATCGCATATGAAGGCAGCGGAGGCTTATAAGAACAATTTACTGCAGGGGGAATTAACTGTTGTTAATACAGGAAAAGAAGAAATAAAAGAGGATGAACATTTAAGAAAAGATATTTCAATCGATGATATGAAGAAACTAAAGGCCAGCTTTAAAAAAGATGGTGTTGTGACACCTGCAACAGCTTCAGGAATTGTCGATGGAGCGGCTTCTGTCGTGGTGGCCAGTGAAGATTATGTCAAAAAATATAACTTAAAGCCTTTAGCGGAAATTATAGATGGATATGTAGTGGGTGTTGACCCGACTTGTATGGGAATCGGTCCAGCACCGGCGATTCAAAAACTCCTAAGTAAAAATAATATGTCTTTAGATCAAGTTGATTTAGTGGAAATTAACGAAGCTTTTGCGGCACAAACCATCTCATGTGCTAAAGAATTAAAGCTGGATATGAAAAAACTCAATATTTGGGGAGGAGCGATTGCTTTAGGTCACCCTTTAGCTGCTTCCGGAGTTAGAATTTCATTAACACTTGCTCGCCAATTAAAGACCAATAATTTAAAAACCGGGATTGCTTCAGCATGTATTGGGGGAGGGCAAGGTATTGCCTTACTTATAAAGGCAGTTTAGGGAACGAATGGAATTAAAGTTTACTAAAGAAGATTTCTCCTCATTCCGGTCGTGGTTAAATTTCGACATGGATGCTGTAACTTGGGAAGGAAAATTTACTCAGGAGTTTGAAGACTTTTGGGATGGATTCTTTTGTGCCGATATTCAATTCAAGGAACTTAAAACTCGTTTTGAATATGCGGTAAAAACCATTAAAACCGGAACGCTGAACTCCTGGATAATTTGGATTAACGAAAAGTTTTACTGTTATTTATTTGTAAAAAAAGAATTAACTCTTCATGAGTTATCCAAATTAACGGGTTTGAGCTACTCCAATGTTGGAGTGCTCCTTCGTAATTTTTTTGTGGAAAGATATCCTAAACATACCCCATATTTCAATGAAGTTTTTCAACTTTCAGATGCAACCTCCCCATATCTTCATTTAACTTTTTCTAAAATAAAGAAAGATTTGTCTTTGGGGCTTTTTGCTAAGAAGTTTGATTTGGAGAAAGTCGGTTGTGAAGACCAAGATCTCATGACTTCAACAGAAGTAACTCTTTATCCAGAGTGGAAAGTTTTTCTACAGCATCTAGAACGTGATGGAAAAATTAGAAATATTGATTACTCTAAAATCCAGAAAAGGAAAAACAACAAAGAAATTATACGTTTCTTTAAGGAAGTCTTTGTTCTTTGTTCTGCTGCCCTAATTCTCGTTTATGGATTGAAATTTGCGAACAGCTACTATGAAAAATATCTTACTGAAAAAATTGGTATCTATGAGCCAGAATTTTTATGGCTGGATAAAAATTTAACTTACAAACAAGAATCAACGGATACTAAGAAAATTGAAGCTGATTTAAAAGCATTGGAAGAGTTGGCCCAGGCTTCCGCTAACACTCAGATGGAATTTAAACCTGAAGAACGTTTTGATACAGAGTCCGAAGTGGTACTTACCTCGGTGGATAAGATTAATATTAACGATGAAATTAGGCCACAAGACCCTACTATCTATGAGGAATCGGGTGAAGGTTACCGTGATACGTCTCGCGGTGAAGCGAAAGTTTATCGTGTTTTGATGAAGTCAGTCGCGCCTCTTGAAATTCGTGAGAAGATTAATAGCATAATTACAGAATATGGAGTTACTCAGGTGGATAAAGTAAAACCTGGGACTATCATTCCTGGTGGGATTTATTACAACTTATATGTACCACGAGGCAAATTACAAGATTTCTTAAAAGTATCTTCTTTGATTACAGAAACGACGCTTTACGAATCAAGAATTAGACAACCAGGGCCTCCCGGCAAAGTTAAAGTCTTTATTTGGATTAAAGGAATCTAGAAACTATTCACCTAAGATTTCATTGAGAGTGCTTAGATTAAAGATACTACGTAGTTCTTCTGTGTTGCCTTTGTCTTGTTGAGCTTTGGTGTCTTTACCCAGGTGCTTGAAGTAGTTTTTGCTTTCATACTCTTGCACCCCTTTAGAAGCTTCAGCAATTTCTCTGGAAAGGGCCTTCGTATACACTACCGATTTTCCTGCGCCACCACCGCTTACATCTTTTAAATTTAGGTAAGCAGAAACCACGTTGGTATAGTGAATAAGACGTTCTGTTCGATCTAATTGTGATTCTGTTCTTTTATTAACATCGGCAATCTTGGTGCTGCTATCGACTTTGCCATCTTTATCCACGATCACTACATCTTTAGTCATCTGCTGATTAATTTCATCAATCACTGCTTGGCGTTCAGTTTTTAATTTATCCTCTAATTCCTTACGAGTGGTAGCGAAATCTTTATCGGCATTAACCAGAATTTTATCGATTTCAGCTTGAGCCATTTTTTGATCTTCAAGAAATTTTTGTAGATCATCTTTTGATTTGACGTTTGTTAAAGTGTCCGCCATTAATTTAGATTTTAATTGGTGTTCTAGAAGAATTTTTTCATACTCATCTTTATTGATTTTCCCTAAGTGACCACATTTATTTTCATCAAAAGCTTGTCCCACTTGTAATTGACAGTCATTCTTCTTCGCTAGATCAGCGATTTGTCCTTCCAGGTCTCCTTTTTCACCTACAGCTTTACGATAATCGCCAGAAGAAAAATTGGTCATATCGTCGACCGTTTTCCCGTCTTCTGTCCCTTTGTAATTAGTGACTTCATTACCCAATAGAGCATTGCTTGGTTGAAGTTTGGCATACTCGGCTTCTACATTATCCAAATACATAATCTGTTGTTTCATTTGTTTTAAGCGAGTAACTAAAACACAAGATTTGTTTTTAATATCAGTATCAGAACTCTGGGAAATATTGAGCGTTGGATATTTTTTGTTCATATCCGTACAAGCTTTCCCACCATAACACTGACAACCTAGAGAAAATAAACATTCACTATAATCTTTCCCCATTTGGGCAAAATCAACTTGTGATGAGTATGTGCTGTCTTGGTAAGATTTTTCTTTAGTAGCATCATAGTCCTTACCACTATTCACTTTTGCTTTAGTGTAAGTCTCCGAACAATAGGAAGATAAGTCGAGCAAGAAGCTTTTATTAATTTGTGTTTTATAGAGGGCGTAGAACGTTTTGTGATCCACCTGTTGTACTTTATCTTTTTTCTCACCATAAAGAGCAGAGCTTAGACGCTCTTCCATATATTTTTTGACTAAAGTGTAGTTTTTATTTTTATCGACAGATAAACCGTCTGGTGTAAAAAAGGAAAGATTTAATTTTTGTGTTAAATCTTCCAGTGATGCCTGATCACTTCCGAGAACATCTTTACACTCGGTGATGCCACTAACATCAGGAGCACTATTGGGAGTTGCCTTAAGTTTTGCCGAGAAAGCATCTTTACAGGCTTTAAATTTTTGAGAGTCTGAAATAAGAGTTTCAATTCTTTTATCTTGATTAATTTGGAGTAAGCCACCTGTTAATTTCTGCGAAGCCGCTTCAGATAATTCTTTAGCCTCTTTAATTTGCTGTTCAATGATTTTTGGATCAAGTGGAGCTTCGGCCCGTAAAAGGCCAGAAAGAAAGAGAGTAGAGATAAGAGTGAAAACAATAGAGTTTTTCATACTCTTATTATCGGCTATTTATTGTTAAAACCTGAGTTTTTCGTTCTGTGTTCTGATATTTCAGAGACTTAACTACATCTGCGCGTCGGCAATCCCAAAAAGGGCCTTCATTTCTCGCAATAATCTATGGCTTTTTCCAAGGTAAATCCATTGGCGTACAAAACCAATTAGTACTGCCGCTAGAAAACCATAAATCACCCCTGCATGGACCACTTTAGAAACCATACCAGTATCATGAGCGCCACCTAGGAGAAAACCAATGGTTCCCAGTACCAACATGAGCATTGTCCAAGGGATGGTTTGACGCTTACAAAGAGTAGAGTCAAAGACATAACGATCAACTTTTTTAAGATAAGGAGTTAGATCTTCTGGGGCCTTATCAAATAACTCGTCCATGCTTCCCTGACCATGGAGAATCGCATAAACGTTGTTCACTAAGCGTGAAATGCCAATGAAATAGAACATAATGAACGCTTGAATAAAAATCACAAAAATAAATGTTGGGATAGCGAGTTGAATATGACCGAAGGGAAGTACGTATATGTGCTTAGCTGCCATAACTGTGATGATAATGGAAACCAGCATAAAACTTAGAAGTGCTCTCAATAAGTAAGCCATTTTTATTTGCCTTTAATTAGCAAAGTCGAGTCCAGTTTTCTTGTCTTTTATAGACCTATCTGCTAAAAGTTTGAGTCTAACTTATACCTAGAAAAAAAAGTCTCTGCAAGTATGACAACTGAAGCGCCAAACAAGAAAAAGCTTTTAGAAAAACCTCTATTCGCTAGCATGGTTGTACCCACCGCTATTATTTTAGTGAGCGCACTGATTATTTTTGGTGTTACCAAAATGCTTTCGAGTGAAAGATCACATCGTGATTTAATCAATGAGATGCATTCAAAAACGTTTGGAAACCGATGGGTAGCGGCATACGAGCTTTCTAAACTTCTGGCCACTTCGAAAATTCCGCAAGCCGAAATACCATGGGTGATCACTAATCTTTCTCAAATCTTTACTGAAACTCCTGATGTAAGAACTAAAAATTTTATTGTACTTGCTCTAGGTACTTTTAATAATGAAATGATTCTTCCTACAATGGAGAAAGCTCTAACTGATGAAGATTCTCAAGTACGTTTTAGCGCTGTTGTTACTTTAGGTAACATGGCTGCGGGGACAAATTTTGATTGGACTAAACTATATCCATTGCTACAGGAAAAAGATGCTGGACTAAAACAAATCGTTATTTTTGCAATTGCGCGTCACAAACCTAAAGATGCTGATCAAATTATTGGCCCATATCGTCAGGATGAAGAAATTAGCGTGCGCTATGCAGCAGCAACGGCCATGATTGATTATCAAAATATTGATGAAAAAATTCTCACTGAAATTCTCACTCTGAATCCAGAGGGAGAGATAAAAAAATTCTTCAATCCTCTTCAAGTAGAGGCGCTCAAGCTCAATGTCTTAAATGCACTAAGTCGAAATAAAATTTCTGCGCTGAATAATGAGATTCAAAAAGTCTCAAAGGATGACCAAAATATTAAGGTGTCTACCAAAGCTAAAGAAGTTTTAAATTTATTGAAAAATTAACTAATTAGACCCATAATTTGGGCATAGATATTTTGATCAATTTTTTGGAGTTTTTGTCTCATGAGTGAAGACAACAAGACAAGTTTAAACCGTCGTGAGTTTTTTAGTTGGCTTTCCGTTGCTTGGATTTCCTTTGCAGGTGCCGTAGCAGGTTTGGCTAGCTTTGCTTTCCGTTTCTCTTATCCAAACGTTAATTTCGAACCTGCCATGGATTTTATTGCAGGATCACCGGATGACTACGATCGCGGAGTTGATGAACGTTGGAAAAATCAATTTGGAGTGTGGATGGTGAAGCAAGATGGGCGTCTAGTCGCGCTTTCCAATATCTGTACTCACCTTGGTTGTATTCCAAACTGGCTTCCAGCTGAATTAAAATTTAAATGTCCATGTCACGGATCTGGTTATTATGCTTCTGGTGTGAACTTTGAAGGCCCAGCCCCACGCCCTCTGGAAAGATATAAAATCGTTCTCAACGCTGAAGGAAAAATCATTGTCGATAAGACTAAAGTTTTCCGTTACGAAAAAGGCGAATGGGAACTTCCTGATTCATTTATTGCAGTTTGATTTTTAAATACTCGTAAGGATTAGTTGTATGTCTGATAATAATCTCGCTAAAAAAGTCGCTGAAACACAGGTTTGGAAAGCGATTTTCCGTCACGGTCCACCAGATAATGCTCGTAACCGCGCAGCAGTTATCGCTGGTAACGTTTTCCTTCACCTTCACCCTATAAAATTAAAAAAATCGGGAGTTCAGCTTGGATACACTTGGTGTATGGGTGGACTTTCGTTTTTCGTCTTTTTAGCACTAACTGTTACTGGACTATTGTTGATGTTTTATTATCGTCCAACAGCTGAATATGCTTTCAACGATATTGTCGCTCTTCGCGAACACGTTCCTCTCGGAATTATGCGAGAACTTCATCGTTGGGGTGCTCACTTAATGGTAATCACAGTGTGGCTTCACATGTTCCGAGTATTCATGACAGGTTCATATAAACCACCTCGTGAATTTAACTGGGGTGTAGGTGTAGTTCTACTCGTACTAACTTTACTCCTCTCATTTACTGGATATCTACTTCCTTGGGATCAGCTCGCTATTTGGGCGATTACCGTGGGATCGAACATGGCAAAAGCAACTCCTTTTATGGGTCACGGAGGTCCGGGAGCAGCGCTCGCGAAGATTGGTGATTTCGTGATGGTTTCAGATAAAAACGACGTTCGTTTTCAATTACTAGGTGGACGTTTTGTAGGTGAACCTGCTCTTTTACGTTTTTACATTCTTCACTGTGTGTTTATTCCTCTCGTTGTGGGAGTTTTAATTGCTGTTCACTTCTGGCGTGTACGTAAAGACGGAGGGATTTCAGCTCCACTTTAAGGATAAAGTTGAGCTCATTCAAGGAAGCCTATGAAAGAATTAGTTAACTATCTCTCAAGCCCGATGTACTCGTTCACTGGAACGCTTGTTCTTTTCTACTTCATGATTCAAAAAGTTCATGTAGTAGGAAGTAAGAAGTTCGCAAAATGGGCAACATTATTTTTGGCTGTGACTGGAGCTTGGTTTATGTCAGACGACGTTTTCCGCTCGATCATTACAACTCCAGATAACATTCCTATTATTATTCTTATTTTCTCTGTCCTTTTCTTTACTTGGTTCTCCTTATATAAGGCAGTAGAAAACGATAAGCGAATCGACCAAGGTCTAGAGCCAATCGAGGGAACTCCGGAGAATAGAGAAAAAGTTTGGGCATGGCCAAACCTTGTTTATACAGAATTATTTGTCATTATAGCTGGAACGATCTTCTTAATTGCTTGGGCCATTGTCTTTAAGGCTCCTCTAGAAGAACCTGCTAACCCAACGTGGGCACCAAACCCGGCGAAAGCTCCTTGGTACTTCCTCGGATTACAAGAAATGCTTGTTTACTTTGATCCATGGATGGCCGGAGTGGTGCTACCAGGAATTATCCTGGTAGGTTTAATTGCTCTACCTTTTATTGATTTTAACCCTAAAGGAAATGGTTACTACTGTTTCAAAGAAAGAAAATTTGCCATTTCGATGTTCTTATTTGGTTGGCTGGCTCTTTGGGTCTTCCTTATTTTGATTGGGACATTCTTAAGAGGTCCGAACTGGACCTTCTATGGTCCATTTGAATATTGGGATTTCCATAAGGTGGTAGCGGAAAACAATATCAACCTTTCAGAAATTATGTGGATCAAACTTTTTAACACTAAAGTTCCTGGAAATATTTTTGTTCGCGAGATTTTCGGTATCATTTTCACACTTGTGTATTTTGTGTTCTCTGTGCCTTTGATCACGAAATTTTGGGGACAAAAATTCTTAGATAAAATGGGAACGATTCGTTATTACATTTTAGTGTTCCTGATCCTTAGTATGGCATTACTTCCGTTAAAGATGTATTTACGTTGGTTTTTCACCCTGAAGTACATTGTGGCCATGCCAGAATTTGAATTGAATTTATAAAAGTTAATCTAAAAATAAAGGTAGAGCTCTCATGAAACTAGAACCAGGAATGGCGTATAACACGAAAAAACTGAATAAAGTTTTCGCTGTTTTATCCATCATTTTTCTCTTTGTAGTGATTTGGGTTGTTTTAGATGATTATATCCGTCCTTGGAAGGCCATTCAGGTCAAGGCGATGAAAATCAAGCAAGAAGTGTTGAATAAACAATTAAAAGAACTAGCTGCTGATATTAAGCCGGAAGAAGTTAAAAAACTTAATGCTTTGATTGTTGAAGGCGAGAAAAAAGTTGCCGAAAATTCAAAAGAGATTAAGAAATTAAAAGATGAAGTCGCTGGTTTAAAGACTAATATTTACGCTCAAAAATTATTGAATGGTGATTACAACGCTCAAGTTGGAGCTCTTACTTTTGATTACGATCATACTGTTCAACATGGTGATGAAGCAAAAGCAGCTAAAATTTTGACAAAGCTAAATGGCTATAAAGTTCAATATGATGACGGTAAAGAAAAACTAAAAGTTTTTGAAGCTAAACTAAAAGATACAAACGAAAAAATTGCAAAACTTGAACTTGCTCAAACTGGAGTTAAAAAACAGTTAGAAGATTATACTGCTAAGCAAACTCGTCTTGAATTAGCTTTATCTCAAACTGAAGTAAATCCGGTTTGGTTACTTAGAAATTCACCTTTTGTGGATTTCTTAGATCCTACTATTAAAATTCAACAAATTGTTGTTACTAATGCAGCAGATGATCGTTACTTCCAAAAAGTTCCTAAAGTAGATCGTTGTACTACTTGTCACGTATTTATTGATCAAGCTGGTTACGAAACTCAGGCAAATCCTTATAAAACTCACCCTAAGATTGATACACTGGCTGTAGGGTTGAATTCACCCCACCCAATGAAAGATTTCGGATGTACATCATGTCACGGCGGTGAAGGTCATCGCGTAAATGATTTCAATGCTGTTGCACACACTCCACAAAATGAAGAGCAGAAAAAAGAATGGCAGGAAAAATATCACTGGCATGAGCCTCATAAAATTCCTCAGCCAATGTTCAAACTCTCTCAAACAGAAGCTTCCTGTGTGAAATGTCACACTGGTCAGTTCTATGTTCCTCAAGCTGATAAGTTAAATAAAGGTCGCCGTTTAATCGCTGAGTATGGCTGTTATAACTGTCATAAAATCAAAGGTTGGGAGGGGCTTCCTAAGTCAGGTCCAATCCTAACAAAAATCTCGTCAAAAATTTCCAAAGATTTCGCGAAGAACTGGATTTGGTCTCCAAGAGTTTTCAATCCAAAATCACGCATGCCTACTTTTTTTGGACAAGCGAACAACTCGAAACCTGAATTCATGAATAAAAACGTAGCAGAAGTGAATGCTATAGTTGAATACATCTGGGCCAAATCAAAAGATTACCAACCAGTGTACAAATATAATGTTGGAAATGCCGATAACGGTAAAGCTCTCATCGGCTCTATTGGTTGTATCGGTTGTCACCAGGTTGAAGGTATAGAAGAGTCATTTAAGTCAGGCACGAAGTTTGGTCCTCACTTAACTGGACTTGGCAGCAAGCTTGATCCTAACTGGTTAGTGACATGGTTAAAAAAACCAACTCATTATAATCCTGATTCACGTATGCCATCTTTGCGTCTAACAGACGGTGAAGCCAATGATATCGCTACTTATCTGCTTGCTTCAAAAAATGAAAAGTTTAAGAATTTAAAATTTGCTCCTCTCGACAAGAAAATTCGTGATGAATTGTTAGTTGGGTATCTTTCTCAGTTTGACCTAAAGTCAACGGCTGAAGAAAAAGTGGCGAAGATGAGTGACCACGAGAAAACAATGGAATTAGGGTCACGCTCCATCGGTAAATATGGATGTTACTCATGTCACAATATTGATGGCTTCGATCCAGACCGTGCACCAATCGGTCCAGAGTTAACCAATGAAGGTTCTAAGCCTGAAACACAATTTGGTTTCGGGATCGAAAAAATTCCTCACACTCGCGAAGCTTGGATTTGGCACCATTTAGAAAAACCAAGTCGCTGGGATGCAGGTGCTCCGAAGGCCTTCTCTGACTTAAATCGCATGCCTAATTTCTATCTTGCTAAAGAAGAGATTGATCACATGGTGATCGCGATTCTTGGTCAAGTGAGTGATTATGTTCCACTTCAAGGTCAACGTCGTATGATTGGTGGCGAAGAAGTCGCATCGAAAGCTTTTAAAACACTAGCGAAATATAACTGTCAGGGCTGTCATAAAATTGATGGAGTCGGTGGTGAAATCTTAGCTGCCTACGAAGATAAGAATGAGGGGCCACCACAATTAATGCAACAAGGATTCAGAACACAAACTGAGTGGTTGAATTATTTTTTAACTAATGTACACCCAATTCGTCCTTGGCTGAAAGTGAGAATGCCATCATTCCCATTCACTTCAGCTGAAAGAAACGATGTAATTAGTTACTTCCAAGGAAATGCTCATCAACAAACTTATGTTGATCTTCCTGATACTGTAGAATGGGAGCCAGGGGAGAGAGAAGGAGCGATTAAACTTTTCAATGGTCTCGCTTGTACTTCTTGTCATGCAGGTGGATTTACAAAAGATACTCCAACTGCTCCAAATCTTCACAACGCAAAACAAAGATTGCGTCCTGATTGGGTGGAAGCATGGTTAGCTAACCCACAAGAGTTTGTTCCTGGAACGGTGATGCCAAGTTTCTGGGAAGGTGGAGTTTCTACTGATACAGAAGTTTTCGGTGGAGATGCTAAGAAACAGATTCGTGCTTTAAGAAAATATGTTCAAGAAGTGGGTGTAAATGGTTATCCAGCACCACTTCCGAAAAACCAATAAAGGTAAGGATTAAGTATGGGACACGCAGCTCACGATCATCACGACCATCCGGTTCAGCACCGTTTTGATAACGATGCTCAATTTGGTAAAGCTTCCATTGGTAAATTGGCCATGTGGATTTTTCTGGTTACCGATGCCATGTCGTTCTCGGGATTTTTACTTGCTTACGCTGTTCTTCGTTCAACTATGCACTGGCCAGAACCAGCTCAATATTTAGGAATTAACCTTTCAGGTTTTGCGACTTTCTTACTCGTTTGTTCATCTGTATCAATGGTTTTAAGTATTGATGCTTGTAAACATAAAAACCGTAAGGGAATGCTTAATTGGCTAATGTTTACTATTGCTGGTGGTGTGGCCTTCTTGGGGATTCAGGTTTATGAATACACTCACTTGATTCATCAAGGAATGACACTTTCAAGTTTTGCCCACGGAAATAATCTCTTTGCCTCTACTTTTTATATCGTAACAGGATTTCACGGTCTACACGTTTTAACAGGTGTGATTTATCTTATTTGTGAATACCGATTGGCTTACCTTGGGCATTACGACAATGGTGATTACAACCGTCTAGAGATCTTAGGTTTGTTCTGGCACTTTGTTGACCTTGTCTGGATTCTCGTCTTCACCTTTATTTATCTACTGTAATGAAAAAATTTCTTTTTATTTTCTTTTTATCTTTCTTCTCTTTCGCAGCTTGGGCTTGCCCAGGTTGCGCAGGTGGAGTGAATGACAATAAAAGCTATAACACCATTCTTATTCTCAGTGTTTTTATTGTTCTGACCTATATTCCTTTTTACTTGATGTATCGAATTACCAAAAAATACGACGTGAACAAAGACGCTTCGTTAAAGAAGTAAATTGTGATTGCAACTCAAAGTCTCCCGGCCATTAATGCCTTCTTCAATTTTCTCGCTACTATCTGTTTAGTGGTGGGCTATATTTTGATAAAACAGAAAAAAACTGAAGCGCATAAGAAGACAATGACTCTGGCCTTTATTTTTTCTGCTATTTTTTTGCTTGGCTATCTTACTTATCACTACCACCATGGTTCAACTAAGTTCCCTGAATTAGGTTGGATTAAAACAATTTATCTATTAATTTTAGTTCCCCACATCATTTTAGCTGCAGTTATGGTGCCCATGATTCTCTTAACTTTTTATCGTGCTTTTCGTGGAGAGTGGGAAAAACACAAAAAGATTGCCCGTCTTACTTTACCCATCTGGCTCTATGTCTCAATTACAGGCGTCATAATTTATTTTATGCTTTATCAATGGTTCAAAGTCTCCTAAAAGTTGTGACTTTTGAAGTCGTTTTTAGTATAAAAAATCACCTATTAATAACTAATTTTCAGGTAGAAATATGTCCATTCGACATGTGAGTTTAGTAACTATTATTCTCACATTTATTCTCATTAATCTTGGTGGTTATGTTCATAACACAGAATCAAGTTTGGCCTGTCCAGACTGGCCTCTATGTTATGGACAAGTTTTTCCTAAAATGGAAGGTGGAATTTTAATTGAACATAGTCACCGCCTTCTTGCCAGCTTAGTCGGATTTTGCACTATCATTTTGGTTTTCCTTCACACTAAAGCTCGAATAGCTTCACCACATGCTTTTAGAGTTTCTATCGCTGCTTTGGTTTTGGTTATTTTTCAAGGCGTTCTAGGTGGGCTCACTGTCATCTATAAGTTGCCGACGATGGTTTCTACTGCTCACTTAGGAACATCGATGATATTTTTCGCGACAATGATCTATCTTCATCATCTTGCGACTCCTCGACTTTATAAAAGTAAAGTTGAAGGTAGGGATTGGAATCCAAATGTAAAAACACTTATGCTGATCTCACTTGGTCTGATCTATACGCAAATGCTCTTAGGTGCATTAATGAGACACTTGGGTCTTGGCTCTTCTTGCGGAGTTGGTTTTACGAATGCGTTTCTATGTTTTGATACTGGAACTTGGCATCGCTCACTATTTCCTCATTCTGTTCAGGCCCAGATTCATATGGGGCATCGAATTTTTGCCATAATTGTCGCAGGTTTTGTCATTTCGACCACAATACAATGGTTGAAAATGTTAAAAATCAAAAATCAGTCCCATTGGTTAAACTGGTTGGCTGTTCCCATGGTACTGGTTCAAATTATTTTGGGTGTGGCTTCAGTCACAACTAATATTGGTCAAATTTCAACCATGCTACATCTAGGAGGAGCAGCAATTCTATTCGCTCTCTTCTGGAAAAATTATCTAGAGCTAACTAATCTAGAATTCGATTCTTTCGGCGAAAAAAAAACTTCTTTTCTAGGTGATATCATTTCACTCACTAAACCGAGGCTTTCTGCTCTAGTGATTGCGACCGCTGCAATGGGGCTATTCTTAGCTCCAGGAAAAATTAGTTTCTTTAGAGGCTTGATTGCCATTCTTGCTACCCATGGAGTGGTGTCGGGTGCGTGTATTATTAATTGTTTCATGGAAAAAGATATAGATGGATTGATGGAGAGAACTAAAGATCGTCCACTTCCTTCTGGTCGTATTAAACCAGAGTTTGCTTTATATTTAGGAATTACTTTAATCTTTTTTTGTATCCTGATTCTTTTTTGGGTTGCGAATCCTCTTACTGCAATTCTTGCTTTTATTGCCTCTGCTTTTTATGTTTTTCTTTACACTCCTTTAAAAACTAAAACGACCTTGGCCCTTTTTGCCGGAGCAGTTCCGGGGGCCATTCCACCACTTATGGGATGGACCAGTGTGACGAACTCTGTAGATGCTTATGCCCTTATTCTTTTTGGGATTCTTTTTTTGTGGCAGCTTCCCCATTTCCTGGCCATTTCAATTTACCATGCTCAGGATTACAACAATGCCGGTATCAAGATTCTGCCTAAAACTTTAGGAATCCATGGGACCATCTTACGAATTATTGGTTACACGCTTTTATTAGCAGTTATCTCGTTTTTACCTTATTCATTGGGAATTAATAGCACGACATATCGTAATGCAGTGGTTATTTTGGGCGGAGCGTTCTTCGTCTATTCTTTAGTTGGATTATTTATTGAACAGAACCAACCCCGCTTGATGATTTGGTCGCGTCGTTATTTTTATGCTTCGCTGATTTATCTACCTTGTGTTTTTGTCATGATGGTTTTTTTTAAATAGAAAAAAGCTGCTCTTCGGTATAAAATCAAGCATAGTTTTCACTCTAATTTTGTCTTAAAAAAGGGACTAGCATGAACGTGTTCTCGTTTGATCACTTTGGGCATTTATTTTATCGTTTGAATGCCGCCAACTGGTTTTCACTTTCGGCACCACCGAAAGACATTTCAACTAATGGTCATTTGATTGATTATCTTTTCAATTACACCAGTTATTTGAATATTTTCTATTTTCTTTTAGTGTGTATTGGATTGTTTGGTTTTTCGTACATCTATAGCGCCAAGAGGAATAAGAAGGCGTACTACACTTATGGTAATCAAAAAACACATTTGATTATCACTGCAGTTATTGGTGCCGCTGTTTTTTTATCGATCGACTTGAACATTACACGTTTAAGTAACAATGATTTATTAAATTCATTCTGGAAATGGCCAGATCCTAAGACTGAAAAAGTTTTAAAGGTTGAAGTTATGGCACAACAGTGGATGTGGTCATTCCGTTATGCTGGGCCAGATGGTGAATTCAATACGAAAGATGATGTTGTCACAAATAATGATCTTCGTGTTCCAGTTAATACAAAAATTCTTTTCCACTTAACATCCAAAGACGTTATCCATTCTTTCTTTGTACCTAATGTACGTTTGAAAGTGGATACCATTCCTGGCCGTATCACCCGCGTTTGGTGGGATGCTAATACTCCAGGAGTTTATGATATTGCCTGTGCGGAAATGTGTGGAACACATCACTATTTAATGAAAGCTCAATTAACTGTTTACTCTGAAGAAGAGTTTGCTCGTTGGGTTGGTGCTGCTGAACAAGTTGCAATGAATACAAATGACCCTGAAGACAAAAATCTTCAGTGGGGCTGGAAGTGGGAGAATTAATATGAGCGGCGGATTTAACGAGATTCACCAAGAACCAACAACCTTTATCAGTAAATATGTTTTTTCTTTCGATCACAAAGTGATTGCAAAGCAATTTTTATGGTACGGAATCCTTTTCCTTGGAATTGGTGGTATCATGGCGCTTTTAATACGCTGGACGCTGGCCTATCCGGGTCAACCGTTCCCTGTTTTGGGTCCATTACTTTTCCCCGATTCTGCAGGTGTAGTTCCTCCAGATACGTATGCCATGCTTTTTACTATGCATGGAACGATTATGATTTTTTATGCCATCACTCCGATCTTGATTGGCGCTTTTGGTAATTACTGTATTCCGCTGATGATTGGTGCGCGCGATATGGCGTTCCCAACTTTAAACATGCTTTCTTTCTGGTTAGCTTTAGTCAGTGGTTTATTAGTGATCGTTTCTCTTTTTACTCCACTTGGTGCGGCCGCTGGTGGATGGACTTCTTATCCAACTCTTTCCACCATGATTGGATCCCCAGGTTCGGGACAAACACTTTGGTGTTTAGCTATTTTCGTTCTGGGTGCTTCTTCCACCATGGGTGCTGTTAACTATATTACGACAGTAATTACTTTACGTGCTCCTGGAATGGGTTATTTTGATATGCCTCTTACTATCTGGGGACTTTGGTTAACTGCTATTTTGAATGCGATCTTTATTCCTGTGTTAGGTGCTGGAGTTATTCTTCTAACTTTAGACCGTGTGGCGGGAACAACATTTTTCTTAGCGGGAGCGGCAGCTACATCAGGTTCAGGAGATCCAGTTTTATTTCAGCACGTGTTTTGGATTTTTGGCCACCCTGAAGTTTATATTTTAATTCTTCCAGCGTGGGGAATTGTTTCTGATTTGCTTTCATTCTTTGCACGTAAACCGGCTTTCGGAGCTAAGGCCACAGCTCTTGCCATGACTGCAGTAACTGTATTGTCTACACTGGTTTACGGTCACCATATGTTCACGACTCAGATGTCTCCACTTCTGACTCAATCATTCATGACCCTAACCATGACTATTTCTATTCCTTCAGCGATTTTCTTTGCCAACTGGTTAGGAACAATTTGGAAAGGGTCGATTCGTTTTCATTCACCAATGCTTTTCTCGCTTGGTGTGGTTTTTGTTTTCGGTCTTGGTGGTTTAACGGGCCTCTATCTTGGTACGGTCACAACTGACTTATATCTTCACGATACATACTTTGTGGTAGGTCACTTCCACTATACGATGGCTGCATCTGTTCTACTGGGGGGTTTCGCTGGAACTTATTTTTGGTTCCCGAAAATGTTCGGAAAGATGATGAACGAATGTATGGCCAAAATCCACTTTTGGGGAACGATGATTCCATTGAATGGAATCTTCTTCGGAATGATGATGGTGGGGTACGGTGGTATGCACCGTCGTATTTATAATCCATTTATCTATGAATCTTTAAGACGTTTAATCCCGATCAACGAGATGATTACGATCTCAGCGATTCTAATGGGGGCTTTCCAAATCGTTTTTGTGATCAACTTTATTTATTCTCTATGTAAGGGTGAAAAAGCGTCACAAAATCCATGGGAAGTGGGGACTCTTGAGTGGACGATTCCATCTCCTCCTGTTCACCACAACTACGATGTGATCCCAACTGTAAAATGTGGTCCACATGAATTTGGTAACCCTAAATTAACCAATGGACGTGATTTCCAATATCAAACTGAAGATTTAGTGGTTTGATTTTTTAATAGGTTGAAATGAACGAGGCTAGAAAAACGCAACACACTCTTGCAATGACTATTGCCCTGATTTCCTGGGCCATGCTTTTTGCAACATTGTTCATGGGATACGCCATCTATCGCTCTAGTGCGAATGTTTGGCCACCTATGGGATTTGCGCGTATCTCTCTGGTTCTTCCAACCATCAGTACGATATTGATTCTTATTTCCAGTTGGTTTTGTTACCAGATGAAATTGGATATCAATCGTGGACAAGTGGCCCCTGCGCAAAAAAATCTCAACTTAACTTTAGCGTTAGGTTTTGCTTTTTTAGTGACTCAAACTCTTCTTTGGAGAAACATGAATCACTCAGGCGTTTATGTAAGTTCCGGCATTTTTGCTTCGATCATGCATGCCTTCACCTGGATTCACGCAGCTCACGTACTAGCAGCTTTAGTTTTTCTAGTTTATCTCTATTTTCAATTCAAACGACATGCAGGTAATGCTGATGCGCTTTGGATGAAAACGGAGAACGGAGAAAAGTTCTGGCACTTTTTAGGAATTATTTGGATCTTAATGTATTTTATACTTTTTGTTTTTTAAGGAAAAACTATGAAACGTACTCTTTCGCTCTTCGCTTTAGTTTCTCTGACATCGCTTCTGGTTGGATGTAATGGAGGAGATTTTAAAGAATCCAAAAAGTTTGCGGGTGGTAAGGTCGTTACTGCTGACACCTTGAACTTAGGCCAAATGACTTACACTGAATACTGTGTTTCATGTCACGGTGTGAAAGGTGATGGTAATGGGATTGCTGCAAAAGGTATGTGGCCGCCTCCGCGTAACTTTAAGTTAGGTCTTTATAAATTTGGTAATGTTCCTTCTGGAGAGTTGCCACATGACGAGGATTTCTACCGTATTATTAAAAATGGTCTACATGGTACAGCGATGTTGGCGTGGGATATTTCCGATAAACGTTTAGATGCAGTTACTCAATATATTAAGACTTTTGCACCAGAAGTATGGGAAGCCAAAGATAAAAACTTAGGAGAGGCTGTGGTTCTAACTCAGGATCCATATCTTCTTCCTAGAAAAGACTATGCCGTACAATATGGTAAAGAAGTTTATCATGCTGTCGCAAACTGCCAGACATGTCACCAGGCTTATGCTCCGAAAGCTGAGATCATTGAATGGAATAAAAAATTCAATCCAACCGCTTCCGCTCCTGAATTTGATGACAAACTTTACACTATAAAACTACAAGAATCTGAACATGGTTATAAGGCCGTGCCACCGGATTTTACTTTCCACCCAGTTCGTTCAGCGAAAACAGTTGAAGAGTTATATCTTCGTTTAGCTTCAGGTGTTGGTGGTACCTCGATGCCAGCTTGGAAAGGTGTGTTGGAAGATGATCAAATTTGGGCAGTTGCGTACTATGTGAAGAGCTTAATGGAAGCGAAAGAAAACTTGAATGCTCGTGAAGAAATTATGAACAAGATTAAGAACCAGTAAGGATTGTAGTGACAACACAAACGGCCAATATCCGTCAGACGAATTTCATGGAAAAACTTGTAATTAACAAGTGGTTCTGGATTGCGCTTGTGACCTTCTTTTTTTCTTATCCGATTATTCGTTCAGTCACCAGACAACTTCCTCCTGAGTTGCCGGTGCTCTTTAAATTGCCCAATTATCAGTTTACGAATGAAGCAGGCCAACCTTTCGGTACTAATGAACTGAAAGGAAAAGTCTATATTGCGAACTTTATCTTCACTTCTTGTAAGACAGTCTGTCCTAACATTTTGGCGAAAACACAGAAGGTGCAGCATCGATTGCGTGGAGTTATGGATCGTGCAGCGATTGTCTCTTTTTCAGTGGATCCAGAAACTGATACACCGGCAGTGTTACAAGCGAAAGCAACAGAGTTAAAGGCTAAACCTTTTGTTTGGCATTTTTTAACTGGTGAGAGAAAAGAAATTCAGAAATTGTTAGTTGATGGTTTTAAAGTTCCAATGGGAGAGAAAGAAGTGGTGGCAGAAAACATCATGGATGTTGCTCACTCTGGAAAATATGTGCTGGTTGATGGAAATGGAAATGTGCGTGGATATTACAATATTGATCAAGATGGAATTGACCACATGATGATTGATGTTGGTTTATTAATTAATAGAACAAAAAATTAGATAAGGAGATAACCATGGGTGATGTAGCTCATAAAAGTCACAAGAAAGAATACTTTATTATTTTCATTGCTCTGACTTTGTTAACCGTGATTGAACTTGTTATTCCTAATATGAAAGTAAGCTACTTTGCGAAAGCTTCCTCTCTAACTGGATTAGCTCTCGGAAAAGCTTTCTTAGTTGGATATTTTTACATGCATTTGAAAGAAGAAACAAAATGGTTGAAGTTTATTGCTCTTATTCCCATCTCTGCATTCATCTATGCAGTCGTGGTTGTGTTAGAATCATTGTATCGTTAATTTTATAAGGAATTTTTATGGAACACGTGAAACCAACAAATAAAGCGCCAGTAGCGAATAGTTTAGAAAATACAAAAATGATGACTGAATCATCAATTCTTCCTACACCAACACAACCAGTGAAAGATAATCAATTCAAAATGCCGACAATGGGTTTAATTGGAACTTTGATTGTTTGTTTTTTTATTTTGAAATTTTTTATCTATATTAAGGATGAAAAGCGCCACGGAAAATAATTATATAAGGTGGGGGGAGTGCTTCTCCCCATACTTTTCAACTACTTCGACATTCTTCTCTAAATAAATTCCGATCACTTTAAAGCCTTGTTATTATTCAAAAAATACCTAAAAAAAATTAAAAAATAATTCTAAAAAGAAGTTGACAGTAAAAACCTAATCAAATATTTTAGGCACTCGCAAATGATTTGACCGTTTGGGGGTGTAGCTCAGTTGGGAGAGCATCTGATTTGCATTCAGAGGGTCGCAGGTTCAACTCCTGTCATCTCCACCAAACACTTTTAGAAATTTAAATCTAAATCATATTTGTATCTTATAGTTCTTTGACAATTGAATAGTAGTAAAGCATTGCCTGGAAACAGGTAATGACCAAAGATGAGAAAGTCACCGTCATGATGAATGGTTTTAGATCGTAAGATCGAAGAACAAAATCCAAACGGTTTAAAAATGGCTATCGCAAG
>JBEIOQ010000045.1:0-16692 GCA_040377495.1 Halobacteriovoraceae bacterium | reverse complement strand
TTAAAAATTATACTGAGACTGCAAGGGAACTCAATATCTTGGATTTCGATGAAAAGGATCTTATAGATTTAGAAAAAGATGGTATCGAAAACAAAAAAGTAATTATTCTGGTATCAGGATGCCAAGGGGATTTTCACAGCGCTCTTCGCCGCTTGGCGGATCAAGAATCTCTGATTAAATTACGTAAGGGTGATTTGGTCGTTTTTAGTTCAAAAACTATTCCAGGAAATGAAAAAAAGATCAATAAGATCTATAATAAAATATACGAGGCGGGGGCGAAAGTGATCACGGCCCGTGATCGTGTGATCCATGCTTCCGGCCATCCTGGCCAGAAAGATCTAGAAGAAGTTTATAAAAATCTAAATCTAACTCATTTTTCACCCATACATGGCGAATCTTATTTTTTGCAAAAACATATCGATTTTTTAAATGCAAAGTTTCCACAAATTAAAACCAATCTAATTTATAATTTTTCCACCTTACATTTGCATGCAGATGGAACGATTAAGGTAACTCATGAAGAGCCGCGAGAATTAGTTTTCATTCATGGTAATGATATGCCGATCGAAAAGAAAAAGATTTCAGAACGTAGAAAGATGGCCACTCAAGGCACTGTGCTTGCTTCAATTCGTCAGGAGAAAAATCAGGTTCGCGTTCGTTTTGACTTTGTAGGATTGCCAGACCTGGGAACAAAGGACTTAGCTTTAAAGGAGCTTGTGATCGATAAGCTAACTCAGGAATTAAAAAATAAGCCTATTGATAATCAAGAAGAGGTACTAAAGGTAGAGATCCGCCGTTTCTTTAATCACTTTTTAGGTTACAAACCTGTCACGGTAGTTCATATTATTTAATATGGATCAGTCTTTATTTATAATTACGATCATTGCCTTATCCATGGTCATCATTCTTATGGGGCTTGTGCTCTATTTGGGTTATAGTCTGTTGAGACAGAAAATGGCCACAGAGGAAAAGAAACCTACTGGTCCTCAATATGAGTTGCATGAAGGCGTCATCCAGCGTTTACAAGAATTAGAACAGCACCAAAAAGCGGTTAAATCTCATAAAACGACAGAACATGATCATCCTAGTGTTCCTATTACGGAACAATTTTTTTGCACCCACCACCCCAATGAAATGAGTTCTGGTACTTGTATTATCTGTGAGAAGGCTTTCTGTTCTCACTGTTTAAAGTCGAACAAAAACTTATATTTCTGTAATGAGCATTTACAAGTTTTTGTTTCTAATAAATGGGCTCAGGTTGCATCTGTAAAAACCAATCCAGAAGAGACAAAAGCGGGTGTCATTCTATATCAACTAAAACATGATCTATGGATGAAGGAACAAATTCCTACATACATGGAGACTCAATATAAAATTGATGTGGATCATGATCATATTGAATCCTTTGTCGCACTTTACTCTCGAGAGAAAGATTTAGAGCTGATAAAATCCAGGCTACAATAATCTCTTTTGCTCAATTTTATACACGTCAAATTTCCAAAGTCCTTTAAATGACTGATTTTATCAACTTTTATTTCGCTATAAGTAATAGATTTTATTAGTAATTGTAAAAAAAAACGAATACCCGACAAAAATAGTTAAAGTAATCTCCGACAACTCCGATAGGTTTTTTGACCGATTGATTTAATCAATTAATCGGCATTTAACGAACGGCCCTCTGACGGATGGGACGTCAAGGCCACAACAAGGAGATTACTATGGGCTTAAGAATCGCTACCAATGTCGCTTCACAAGAAGTGCAAAAGAACCTCAGGATTAATGGACAGGAACAACAAGATGAAATGGCAAAACTTTCATCGGGAAAACGTATCACAAAAGCAGCTGACGATGCAGCCGGACTTGCGATCGCTACGAACTTAGACGCTCAAACTCGCGGGTTAAGACAAGCGACAAGAAACGCAAATGACGGTGTATCTCTAGTACAAACAGCTGAAGGTGGATTACAGGAGACGACTAACATTCTTATTCGTCTACGTGAACTTTCAGTCCAGGCAGCTTCAGATACTGTCGGTGATGTAGAAAGAACTTATTTAGATAAAGAGTATCAGCAATTGATTTCGGAAGTCGATCGAATCGCGAATTCGACCACTTTCAACGGAACAAAGTTACTTAATGGTGAATCTGGTAAAGGTACCTTGGATTTCCATGTAGGGGCGTTCGGAGGAGAACAAAATAAAATCTCGTTCGACTCTGACTCTACAAACTCTACAACATCTTCGGTTGGAGTAGGTGGATCAAATGTACAATCTAAGGATGATGCAAATTCTTCAATCGAACAAATTGATGCTGCGATTGAAAAAGTATCGGGCTTTAGAGCAAATCTTGGTTCAATTCAATCTAGATTGCAATCAACGGTTAACAATCTAGAGACTCAGGCCCTGAACCAAGATGCTGCTAAATCAAGCATCATGGATGCAGATGTAGCAGAGTCAAGTGCAAAAATTGCTTCAATAAATGTAATGAAGCAGGCAGGTATGGCATCATTATCTCAAGCGAATGCTATTCCAATGAGTGCGATGAGACTTGTTGGATAATTTAAAATAAGACTGTGGGAGGGATTATTCCCTCCCCACTCTTACCCAAGTACCAAGACAAAAAATTAGTGAATAGTTAACAGTTAATTACGTAATTAAATGTGAAGATATCGAACCCATAGAGTGGCGAGAGCGAAGTCACTCTACTTAAGCCCACACTTCCTTGTAAGGGTAACTTTACAAGGAAGTGATTTTTTCAAAGGCAATGTATGATAGGTAGTAATCAAAAACTGAAAGAGAATAAAAATCCGAAGGTGATTTATGAGCTTATTACTACTGCTAAAGAAAAATTAGGGCCAGTCCTGGTCTGGATCATGCACGGTGATGAGAAAGTCACAGTAGAGATGTGGATTACAATTATTCGAAAAGCAAAACAAGAAATTGTTTTAAGGGCCCAACCACAGAGTCTTAACATGGTTCATACAGTAGTAGGAAGCCGAGACACTGTGAATATTTTCTTTCCAGGAGATCTTGTTTTTTTTCAATCGAAAGTAAAACATTTGACAGTAGAAGGCGAACTAACGATTTCTATTCCTAGTATGATTGCTCATGTAGATCGTCGTCGTCATTTAAGAATTTTTGCTACGCCATCCATAAAAGCTGAAGCAACATTTTATAAAAGTTTTTTTTCACAAAGAGTTAATACACAATTATTTAAAAAGAACAGTTTTGATATTGGAACTGGAGGCTTATCCTTCATTGTTTCAAAAATGGAACTAAAATATTTTAATGAAGGCGACAGAATCGTCGGAATTATTCTCAACTTAGGTGATCGTAAAATTGAGGTTGATGCTACTATTGTCAATATTCTTCCAGTAGAACCCGACGACTATAATAAACTTCTCTATAAAGGCGTGAAAATTTGTCTGAAATTCGACAAAGTGAACCCGATCTATAAAGAAACCTTGGATATGTTTATCTTTAAGTACTTTAAGGTTCAACCACTGGCAGGCTAAACAAATTAGTGACCAAAGCTATGGCCTTTAGTATGATAGATTTATGCCACTCGTATCCATTTCTGATATTCATGTAAAGTCCCCTCAAGATGAGCGTTACCAGCTACTCTTAAAGTTTTTAAATCATGAAGTGACACAAAAAGCGGATCAAATTTTCCTATTAGGTGATATTTTTGATTTAATGGTTGGCCCTCACCCCGAATATTTTGATATTTATCCCGAGTTTTTTACAAGTTTAACTAATTTAGTCAGAAAGAATAAAATTGTTCATTATTTTGAAGGGAATCATGATCTACATATTAAGAAACTTTTTTTGAACCTGCTGAAGAAAGAAAATATGAGTGATAAACTACTTCAATTTCACAGTGGCCCATGGACCTACGCAATTCATGGAAAAAATTACTATTTTTCCCATGGAGATGAATTAGAACCAGGTAATTATAGTTACAAAATCTATAAAAAAATTCTTATGTCGAAACCCATGGAGCTAGTTATTAGTGAAGTGGCTCCTTTCAAGCTTGTCGACTACATCGGAACTAATGCTTCAAAACTTTCTCGCAGTAAGGGAAAAAGAACCTATAACGAAGAGAAAAATCGCCAGAAATTTCGACAAGGTGCCATTGAAAAAGCCCATGGCCAATACGAGTTTATTATTGCTGGTCACTCTCATATCCAAGAAAATATAGAATTGAAGGGAAGAGAAAAAAGTTTCCGTTATGTGAATAATGGATTTTTACCTCAGTCGAGAAGCTTTATTAGTATAGATCACCACGAAGTAAAATTCATTTCCTTAGTTTAAAGGAACCATCGCACTGATTTCATTTTTACGTTCCATTCCAGTGACTTCTTTAATTAAAGAAATGGTTCTTTTTTGTTCATTATGCAAGCTTTGGTCTTTGCTCACAATGATAAGCTTATCTGCATTCACAGCAATTTGAGGTAGGTGAGTAATGGCAATTACCTGCGAGTGTGCAGAAACTTCTTTTAAAGATTTTCCAATACAAAGAGCTGTTTCCCCTCCCATACCTGTATCTATCTCATCAAATAGAAAAACAGAGATAGAATCCTTACTGGAAAGAACCTGACGAATAGCAAGTAGAATGCGAGAAAGTTCTCCACCTGAGGCGATATCTTTAATTTTATAATATCCCTCTCCAGGGTTAGTTTCCGCAGTGAATTTTAGGCTAGTAATTCCACTAAAGTTCAACTCGTTTAGCATCTCTGCTTCTATAGAAATAGTGGCACCATTCATTTTTAATGAACGAACCAATTGACTTAATTCTTGGCTCAATTTTTTCGCAGCCAGTACTCTTTTGGTATGAATTTCCTTGGCCAGCTTTAGGCAATGTTTATGTAGTTGATCCAGTTTTAAATTAAGACTCTCTAGATTGGACTCTAGGGAAACAAGGTTAACGAGTTCCGTTTCTATTTGGTTACGATTTTTAATAATATCTTCAATGGTAGGGCCAAATTTCTTTTTTATTTTGTTATAAAGATCTAGTTTTTCAATGATTGAATCTACGTCAAGCTCCTCTTTGTCCTGATCTAGATCTTTACTGCATAGAAAAGCAATCTCTTCAATTTTCAAAATAGCTTCTTGTAAGTCTTCAGCATAATGAGGTTTAAGAATCTTCTGATTTTTATCAACAATATTTTTCGCCATTTTTAACAAGCGAAGAGCATCTGTCCCATCATTATTGTCAGAAAGAACAGCGATAAGGCTACTTAATACTTGTTGTTTTTGTTCTCTATTTTGGTAGGTGAATTTCTGTTCTAATAAAATCCGTTCGTCTTCTTCAGAGGGATTTAGTTTATCAAACTCATCTTTTTGAAATTTCAAAAAATCAATACGTTGTTCACGTAAAGCACTTTGTTGATGTAGGTCGGTAATTCTTTTTTTAACATCAGAAAGATTTTTATGATGTTCATGATAATCTTTTAGATCTTCTCCGATTTGTGCATATGAATCAAGGAGGCTAAGTTGATAAGTTTCTGTCAATAGCTTTTGGTTTTCAAATTGTCCTACAAGGTCAATAAAACGTTTAGCAACCTGTGTAAGGGTAGTTAAGCTACATGACTGAAAGTTTAGATAACTTTTACTTAGACCATCCTTATAGATGATTCTTTTAATAAGTATTTCGTTCCCATCTGAAGGGTAACCAATGCTTTCAAAATAGTCAGCAATATCTTTGTGTTCAAAACTGAAACTCGCTTCTATGGTGGCAAATTCAGCTTCACGACGAACTAGTTTTTTATCAGCGCGAGCACCTAAAATCATTTGGAGAGCTTCCAGAATGAGGCTTTTACCGGATCCTGTTTCACCGATAATTGCATTGAAACCAGAATCAAAATGGATAAGACCATTATTAAAGGTCGCAAAATTTAAAAGATTGAGTGATTTCAGGACGAGTGTTTTATTCATCATAGCTCCTCCGCCGAAGAATGATTTGACTATCATTTTGGATCAAATCTAGGCGTCTCGTCTACCATAATCAAACTTCTCTTTTAGAGTTTGAAAGAATGTGCGCTGAGGATTTTTTACTAAATAAACATATTTTTTGGCTTCTTTCTCAATGGTGATCTGATCACGAGAATTAACATCAATTGCTACTTGGCCATCCAGGGTAAGAAGAACATTGTCTTCCTGATTCAGAGTTTTGACCTGAATTTTGAGTTCGTCTGGAATAACCAGTGGTCTATGGGTTAAGCCGTGAGCGCAAATAGGAGTTAAAAGTAACGCTTTCACTTCAGGGTGAACAATTGGTCCACCGGCTGCGAGTGAGTAGGCAGTAGATCCTAGTGTGGAGCTAATAATGAGTCCATCACCACTAATATTATAAATCAATTCACCATCGGCATCGACTTTAAGAGTGAACATACGGGCGATGTCTTTTTTATTAATAACAGCATCATTGAGGAAAACCTGTTGGAAACGGATTTTATTGTTGTGGCTATGAACTTTAACCCGGTAAAGTGCTTGTTTCTTAATCGAAAATTTTCCATCAAAAAGGTCATTTAAATTTTCGAAAAATTCACCTTTCTGAAATTCTGTAAGAAAACCTAAGTGTCCAAGATTAACTCCAAAGATAGGTGTGTGAGAAGAACGACCTTTGCGACAAATACCTAGTAGTGTCCCGTCACCACCTAGAGATATAATTAGGTCAGAATGGGAGAAAAGATCTTCTTCTTTTATCAGTTGAATATTATCAATATCTTTCGCTTTGAATATTTTTTGTAATCGCGCCAGTTCAGAATCCAGAAATTGAATTTGTTTTTTCCTTCTTTCCAGCCAAACCTTAAGATTAGGTAAAAGATTATAGAACTCGTTAATTACAACGGGTTTAATGATTACAGTAATTTTGTGATATGATCTTGATGCTTTAACCATCGCTACACCTTATTTGTGATCACCATTAGAGCTTGATCAAGTTCAAAAGGTTTATTCAACACGACACACCCATATTCTCTGGCCTTACTAAGTACTTGTTCTGAGCTGTAGGCGGTCATGATAACAAAAACCTTTTTTAATTTTTCTTCATCATATCTTTTCTTTGACTCTTCGATAATATCAAAACCAGTTATATCTTGCAGCATTAAATCACAGACGATTCGGTCAAAATCATGATTTTGAATGATTTTTAATGCCTCTTGACCTGAGGAAGCCACCATGACTTCACATCCCCGCCTGGCCAGAAGCTTTTTTAGCGATTGTTGGATAAGAATTTCATCTTCAATAATAAGAATTTTCATGTTTTAGGAATAATTGTAAGAAGAGGAAATTGGATCAGGAAACTTGCACCGCATTCTTCTTTTTGTTGATAAGCAATAGTCCCCTTTAGATGCTTAATGAGATTAGTCGTAATCGCCAAACCTAAACCCGTACCATTTGGTTTCGTCGTAAAAAAAGGTTCAAATAGTCTTTCTTGAATTTCAGCGGGCACGCCGGGTCCATTATCAGTCATTTCTATAATGAAAAACTGACTATCCTTTTTAAAATTAAAGACAATTTGCGCCCCTTGAATTTGCGCCACCCGCATGGCCTGAGCACTATTAATAATAAGGTTAAAAATAATTTGAACAAGTGAAGTTGGGTTAGTGTAAATCCTAAACTCAGGACTTAAATCTCCTGCATAATATTGACCAATTCTGACTTGGCGTATTTCACTTTTAGCAATAGTTAGAGCTTCATCTAATACTCTTTTAATCGTGCAAACCTGATAAGTCTCAGCATTGGTATAGAGATTAGTGAAGTTTTCTATAATATTTTGTGAACGTGTTACATTTAAGGCAATTTCACGTAGAATACTTTTTTGCTCATCATCTTGCGTTTCATGCGCAAGCAAATCGCTAGTGAGCTTAAGACCAAAGAGTGGATTATTTAGCTCGTGGCGCAAAGTATTTAAGAGTTCGCCTAAAAGAGAAACTCGTTGATGGTGGAAAAGCTCAGAAGAAGTGTCAGATGTTTCAGTATCATAAAGAATAAGTTTATATTGACCTAAGGGTACAATTTTTTTGATATGAGAACTTTTAGCTAATTCAAAGTTTTTAAAGATAAGATTTCCAGTATGATCAAAGAGCGCAAGAGATTCGGGATAATGAATTAGACAATTGAGAAGATTTTTCTTCTTCTCCTTCTCTGTTTCTTTTCCAATAACCTTTTCTAAGAAGATATCTAAACTTAGGCAATAGCGGTCGAAGGTTGCAATTTCCTCAGTTGTAGGAGCTAAAAAGTCATGGCGAGAAATAATTAAAATGACGTTATGATTTTTTAAATTAAACACATTGGCTAGAAATGAGCCAACAAATTTTAAATCTACTTGTGGTACTAAATTTTGGTTAAAAATTTTATTTTTACTTTTTTTAATAAGATTGAACATCTTGTTAAAATTAGTTGCTTCAACATTAGTATTAATATGTTCGGTGTTTTTTAGATTATAGAGATGATCCACCAGCATTTTCCCCCTTTCCTGAACGAAAAAATGACAGGTTTGATATTGTCTAAATACCTGTAAGGTAAGAAAAGCAGTAGGAAAATCTTGAATGTGATTAATTTGACCAAAGGTTTTTAAAAGTTCTTTTTTTAAGCGGTCTTCTTCTATATTATTTTTATTTGGATTATTATGAAAAAAGTTTTGTAGCTTTTTACCTGGAAATTCATCATCAACTTTGACTTTGAGAATATGTGACCAATTATTTAAAACTGTTTTATTATGTGGAATTTTAAAGCTTCCAACGTCTTCTATATCAAGAGAATACAAATCTTGCTCTTCTCTAATTGTGAGAGATTTTAGACTTGCTTGAGATTTCTCAGTTCTGGAATGGCGATGATTTTCCACTGCTTTAGATTATCTAGTAGTTCGTACTCTATCAAGTCATAAAGCATGATGAGATCCTGCTTTTCTTTTGCTTTTAAAACTGCTTTCAATACTGATAAAAGGTGGATTTCTAATTCATGAAATGTCTTTCCCGAAGACATTTTCATAGATAGCTCAATGCGCACAGAGCGATGAATGTTAGTCATTAGTTCAATAAAAAGATCTAAAGTATTTATAAGGTCGATAAAATAGATATCAGCTTTTTCTATTTCACCTTCAGCATAGAGATTAGAAACTTTACTTGTTTTATCGATTAGTTGATCTAAACATAAAGAACTTTTTTCCAGTAAACTAAAGACAATATCCAGACGATTTTGACTATAAATTTGGATTAAATCATTATTTTTAATTAAGGTCGATTCAAGGGCCGTATCAGCTTGATTGATTTCTTGATGGTTATAACGAATACTAACAATCATCTTGTCTGCTTCCAAGTGATTACTTGTGACAAAACGAATGACCTCTTGAAGATTTTTATTTCCTTCAAAATGAGGCAGGGTAACTTCATTTAAACTAATTAGGGCCATGTTACTTTCCTTAGTTATCCACGACTGTCGTTTTCCCAGTATTGTTTTTGAGCAGTTTTGCTTGGCTGGAATTCAGACATCCTTGCACTAATTCAGCCATAACTTGAGTAGCATTGTTAAATTCAAAAAACTTAACATAAGAACTCTCTGCTAGTTCAACAATATTGTTTCCTTTTAAATTGGCTTTTGCAACAAAATAAAAATCGATGAGGGGAGCAAGTAGGGGGCTTTGATTTTTAAGAACTTTCGTTAATTGATCGATTTCTGTCAATTTGGTCGAATACTCTCGAATAAGATTAATTCGAGGTGAGTTGGCCTTAGTTTCATCCATAATATACTGAGAGTATTTCATCCCAAAATTATTTAATTCATAAAGCTGTGCGAGACCATTCTGGTAACTAACTAAATGGCTTAGTAATTCTTTATTAAGTTCAGGACGAGGTAGTTTTACTTCCTGTTCAGCTATAATAAAGGACCACAGAACTTGATAGAAGTTTTTGAAAAGTTCATTGATACCCATAGGATTTTTAGTCAAGTCATAAAGACTAAGACCATTCACTGGATCAATCTGACTTTGGTACACATGAATACTATCTAAATGAAAAGATGAAATTTTTTGTGTAAGACTTTTGTGATCGACTGTTTCACCTTCTAAAATATTTTGTGCGAGGCCAACTACTGCCTGATAAGAGATATTCGTGTGACAAGGCAAGAGATCACATTTTTCGTCAGGAAAACATGGATAACACTTAATCCGTGGAGCTATATTATAGTTATTTTGACCGTAAGGGGTCGTTTCATGAGGTCTTACTGTTCCAAGTGAAAGTGTGATAGAGGGAACAGCGTGAATCGCCGCCATATGTCCACCCATCGAATCATGGCCTAAGAATAGATCTGCATCTGAGAAATGATAGAAGCTTTCTTCTAGAGTATAAGTGCCTACTCGAAAATGCAGGCGATTTTTAAATTGGCCTAAGATAGGTGAGCTTTCTAAGCTTTTTGCTTCATCCTGATCTCCTGGCCCACCCATAATATGAACATCACTTTGAGGAATGGTTTTAAGTAGTTGGTAAATTACTTCACTCCATTTGGTAATTCCCCAGCGTTTCTTTTTTGAGGAAGCAAATGGATGAATGATAATTTTCTTTGTTGCTTTTGAAGGTTTATTTTCATCGCCAAAAATTAAAGGAATTTGTGTTGTTCCCATCATCTTTCGGAAAATATCGACTAAATTAAATGGATTATTGGGACCGGCCATAACGGTTGAATAAACGTATTGGCTCCACTGATCTTTAATGGCAAATTCACCAGTACGATCTCTAACAAGACCCATTTTGTGACGTGCTGGAATTAATCCAGCAAGATATGAAGACGACTTAGAAAAGGAAAGATTGATAAGTACATCGATGTTATTATTTTTAGTTACATCGGTCACAAATGCATCAATATTCTTAATAATTGTATTTAAGTCTTGAGTATTATCAGTTCCATAAAAATCTTTAAGATTAAAAGTGTGTATTTCATCGAAGACTTGTCTTAATAAAAAGTTTAGGCCTTCAGAGAATTGCCTTCTGGCAATCAAAATCAATTTAACGTGTGGATATTGATATTTAAAAGCGGAAGCTGCTTGCAAGGTTTGGAGGACATCGCCAATGCGGGTGAGCTGTATAAGGGCAAAAGTGTGTTGAGGTGCTGGGTTTTTTACAGCATTCATATTACACTTCCTCTTCTAGTAAACTGGCTAAAAATAGTACTTCGAGATCTTTAATACTGAGTTCCTGCTCTTTAGAAATCTTTTTTATTTCTTCTAAAGCGACAAAGACTTGGGTTGCTAGATCGTTCATTCATCCTCCTGATTCCTGAAGCAATTGGCTAAATGTTTATGCCCGAGAACTGCGCCTTTCTTCTTTCATTAATTGTTTCGGCCATGTCTCCCAAAATTCGCGTAAGGGTCTGTAGATGATTTTTGAGATTAATAAGGGCCTTTTCTGTTTTGATTAAATTGTCTTCTCTGCTACTTGCATCTAAATGTTCCATTTGATGTTTAAAAAGATCCAATAAATAGTTGGTGGCAGAATCTTTGCTTCTTTCATTCATTAAACGATCAATATAAGTTACAAGTTCCTTAACGTTTCCTTGCGTATGTTCAAAGTTTTTTAGTAATCGTATAGCATTTAAGGTATTCTTTACTACCAATGATAGACTTTCCTTTTCATCTTGAATAAAGGTTGCAAGTTCTCTGTCAGATATAATGGTCAATTCTGTTTTATATTCAAGCCAAGTTTGGTACTGGACTTCACGGTATAGACCTTTTTCTAAAATCATTTTGAGATATAGACCGACATTATAATTTTTGCTAATTGGTACCAATATCTGCTTATTGTTTAAGCGATAAAGCTCTAGTGTTTCCAAATCGAGATTAGCAGTTACTTTGCCTTTAATGAAAGCAAAATTGATACACTGAATGAGCTCAGCTCCCTTAATAAAAGGCACATCAGCTTTGTTGAGATATAAACTTAAACTGTTCGGATTCAAGCTACAGTTTTGATAAAGACTTTGGTAATCATGGTAGATAGTAAAGCTAGTTACACCATTTTGATCACATAAAGTCTTAAAATAATGTGATTGACATATAACCAGATCGTATCCCTTTAATACATTTTTTAATTGTGAAATACTAGCTTCAACGATGGATAGATTTTGTGGAAATCTTTCTTGTAAATCCATTATTAGTTTTGTTTGTCTTTCTTCTTCTCTAACAATGAGATCAATTTTATCATTTTTAATATATGTAAGGCCCTGGACCAATTCAACTAAACATTCGTAGGATAGAGGGGTTACATGTTGACCAGAAGCCAGCTCTAGGGCGTATCTCTTTGTGTTGATTACTTCCGCTTCAGCATTTGCTTCTTCAATAATCGATGCTATCTCTAATCCATCATTCATACAGATTTGCTGATGTAGGAATGAGTGTTGCTTTCTCCACTGGGCCATAAGGTTGGAAGAATAGATAATGCGGTTATCGTTATAGAATTTTCCTTTAAGTAATTTGGTTTGCAAACATCGAACGAGATAAAGTGAAGCCTCATCCTCGCCTAAGTTGATGACTTCATCCCAATTATTTTGATTAATGACGTTGAGGTCTTTCTGTAATTCATTAACCATTTCAAAGTTAGAGAAAATTCTGTGCTTAGAACATTTTACCATTTCCTGTAAATTAATAGTGAAGATTTTCTCCACCATATCTGTGGCATTTTGGGCCGTTTTAACTTCATCTAGAACCAAAAGACTGACTTGGGTTTTTTTGGCAATAGCATAAGTTTGTGCAGTAGCTGCCAGCATATTTAAGTCTAGATTTTTTTCTAAATTAACAATGAGCGTGTTTGTCATTTGTATCTACTTTCGTTGTATTATTATTAGTCCATGTGCTTAGTGCACCTAACATAAAGTCTGCAGTGGTTGTAAGCTTAGTCTTCGTTTCAAGTTGTGTAAAAATCTGATTAAGTGTCATGTTTGGGTTGAATTGTTGAAAATAAGCTTTCAGTTCATTAGGTAGTCGATGCTGAAAGCTTGAGAGACTTTGATCTGCTTCGAAACTGAGTAATGACTTAAAATACTCACTATGAAAATTAAAACTCGCAGGGTGAGCAATCACCCCTGGTCGATTCATTAAAAAGCGAATGAAGTTTGCATCTTGATAAAGCGTTTTAACTTCAAGCCCAGAAAGGATCACCAAGCGTTTTAAATTCTTAGGATTAAACTCTTCACATGCTTTAAGGATTTTATGGTTAGGTTCAACCACTACGACTTGATATTGCTGGTGAAAATTATTCATATGATGAAGAATTTGATCCAGGTGATAAGCAAACCCTAGACCCAATACTAGAATATTATTTTTTTGATTTAATGTTGTAAGATGATTTTCAACAAAAGATTCAGCTTCTTTTATGGGGTTAAAGGCTGAATGTAGAAACACGCCATTTAGAACTGGGATGTATTCTCCATGTTTGGATTTTTTTATTTCTAGTGTTGGGGAAAGCGCCATGAAGGTTACCTCATCCTGAAGTATAAGAGAGGGACATAATGTCCCTCTGAATATTTCCTCATGCTACTGGATTCTTGTCAAGGAAGGGAGAGTATTCCTATCGGGGCAACTACCTTTTTACATTATTTAGGTTGTAGCCCTTTAAGTTTTCTTTAGCTTGGAATATCTGAGCAATTTCACCGGTTGTTTGCTCTTTGTTTGTTTCTAAGGCCTCTATGACCTCTTGGTCGAGTTGATTGATGGTATCCACCAGAATGTTCATCTGTTCTTGCCATACCTTTAAACTATTTACCAGAGCGGGAGTAATTTCTTCTGCTGTTAAAAGATTTAGCTCGCGGTCAATTTGATTGAACAAATGAAAGATTAGTTGAACTAAACGCTCACGGTTTTCAGAAAGGTCAACCACATTCTCTAAATCACTCTCTTTGGTTTTTACCGCAATTTCTTGGGTTAGGGCCAAGGCCTTATTCAAGAGAGTAATGTGTTCTTGGGTTCTTTTTAAAATGTTCATAATTAGCCTACTTTCTCATTGCCAGTTGTTACGTTTGGAGTAGGCCCAGCTTCTTTCTTCAAGCTCTTAATCGCTTCTGTCCAGCCATCATAAAGAGTATTGAGAATTTTAAGTACAGACTCAAGTGGAGCTTTATCAATTTTTAAGTTTGCTTGTGTCGTTGAGTGAAGAATATAGTCATATAGAGCTGTTAACTCCTTGGCCACATCTCCGCCTACTTCATGATCCAAACTATTGTTAAGTTCGATCACAATGTCTTGCAGCTTCCCAATATATTCACCCTTCTTTGCAATTTGTTTTTGCTCAATTGCTTCAATAGATTTTTTACAATTTTTAATGGCAGCTTGGTACAACATTAAAAGAATTTGTTCTTTGCTAGCAGTACCTACTGACGTCTTCTTGTAAGCACCTAATCCGTAACTCATACCTTATCCTCCCTGATTATCCCAACTGTTGGACTGGGTTAGCTTGCGCCATACCTGCGAGACCACTTCCTTGGTTTCTAATTTTTGATATTGTTCCTTCTAGTCTAGAAAACTTATCTTTTAAATTTTTCTCTTTTTGTTCAATAATTCTTTGACGATTTGCAATTTGGCGATCAATTTGATCTTGATTGCTTTGTAGACCTGCTTTTCTCGATTGTAAAACACCATCAGGACGGCGTAATACCTGAGAAATTACAGTATTGAGGTTCATCATTACCCCATCATGTTTTTCACCAGTTTCAGGATAATATCCGGTCAAAATTTGTGCTGTTACATTATAATTTTCTGCAATCGCTGCATCGAATTTCTTCTGATCAAAAGAAAGCATACCTTCGCGGCTGAAAGTCACACCGATATCACTTAAACGTTTTCCTCCTGCTTCTGTCATCACCGGAGTTAAAAGCGCTGTTCTCATTCTTGATTCAAGTGTTTGAAGGGTTAAGTCCCCTCCGAGAGTTCTTGAAGTGTCAGACTTTTCATCGAGTTTATTTTGTTTATGAATAAATCCAAAAACAGCGTTAATTTTGCTGATCAGTTCATTCACTTTTCCAGTCACTGCTTCCTTATCTTCTTTGACCGAAACAGTAAATTCTTCACCAGGTTTAGCCTTTTTCAAATCTATGGTTAAACCTTTTACTAATTCCGAAGTTTTATTACTTGGAAGTTCAACTTCAAAGCCATCAATTTTTACTTTGGCATCTTTTCCTTCGCGCTCTGACTCTAAATAAAAGTCATCTTCACCATCCACAAAATAGAAATGGGGGAACATGGCCATGGATTCGTCACCCGTGCCATCGACTGATAGTACTAAGTGCCATGGAGTATCTGAGCCAGAGCCATCATTAATAACATTGGCCTTCATTCCTACTTTCGAATCTTTATTAATTAGATCAGCAATTTTTGAAAGAGAGGAGTTCTCAGGATCCACGTAAATTTCTTTGGTCTCTCCTGATGGTAATTCATATGAAATATAACCAACACCGATATATGATTCATCCTTGTCAGCAAATCCGTTACTCATGGCGGATGATTTGTTTGCAAGTTCCATAACTTCAAGTTGATAGTTGCCTGGATGTGCTTTGGTTTTATCGGCACTGACACCTACAATATCATTGTTGGTTTCTACTTTAAGTTCTTTAAGTGAAATGGAAGAACCATTTTTGGAAAGTTCACCACGTACAGCTTCCACTAATCCAATCAGTTCACCCAGAAGCTTTTTTTTGTCTTCAATTTTTCCCTTGCGTACTTCCATTTGCTGAATAGGAGCTTTCTCAGCTTCTATGAGCTGCTTCACGATGTCTTTGGGAAGACCGGTGTTAATGGAACCGAAGGAAATACTCAAAATTCCTCCTGAATTTTTGAGATCCAATTGAGGACCAAGGCCATCATTCTGAAACTGGTCCTATCTCCAATTTTAAAGTCTTTAAGTATTTGCTGCAAATGGGAATAACTTGCTCTAGAATGGGAGAATGGAAAAAAAGAAAGGCAGGTGGGTATTCCTGCCTCTCTAAGAGTGTGCAAGGGGTTTTGCACGGGGATCAATATTTTATTACTTGATCATTTCATTTTGTACTAACTTTATCGGGTATTTTGGAAAAAGCTTTAGTGAAAAACTCAAGAATTCTCAAACAAAAGACTAAGTTCTTCTTATTTCGAGTAGTTAGCTACTTTTCCTTCCTCTTAATTCCTGTCTGGTTACAAAAAACGGTAGAGCTAAAACTGGGAACTCAGGCGCTTTTAATGGTGCTTTATATCCTGTTTATGGCCAGCCAGTGGTATCTCCTGGGAAAAGAGATCGATCACCGCCTTAAAATCTATTTCCGAGTAAATTCCTCCATGGATCGTTTGATCTATCGCTGTCTGCTCGGAAACGTGACTTTTTTAATCTTGTTTAATTTGATGTCCCTCATTGCTCCCCATTTAATTAAACACTTTTTTTGGGGTACATGGGTGATTCTTGGACTTTTTTATTCCTGGCCTACACGCGGAAAAATTATTGAAGAGACTGTTAGCTCAAATCTGGGAGAATTTAATTTCTTGGATTCCTTTGAGCGCACTATTTTGGGAATGAGTTTACTCTTATTTGTCGTTTCTATTCCAGAGCTTCCCAGCTTTGAAAATCTAGAAGCGCTTAAGCTCTATTTTGATCCTCAAGAAAAAATTCACACCATGTTTTGGAATTATCTAAGCTTAACTTATTTTCCTTTCTATAAATTTCCTAAAATTTATAACTGGGGT
>JBEIOQ010000060.1:0-14483 GCA_040377495.1 Halobacteriovoraceae bacterium | reverse complement strand
CGAAGAAGGTTACTTTCTATCGCTGAATAATCCACCAGAGTCCACTTGACCGCAATAAAACCCATCCCCCAAATGAAAGTCGAAAGAATAAGTAAAAAATGATCCATTAAAGTGACTTCAAGTTAGTAAGAGCATCGGATAATGTGCTATGTTTTTTAGCAAAACAAAAACGTAAGTATTTTTTTCCTTCATCTGAGACAGCATAAAAAACTGAAGGCGGGATCGCTGCTACTTTTTTATCAACGATGAGTTCCATGGCATAATCAACATCATTTTTTGATGTCTTATTCTCAATCGGACACATAATAAAATATGTTCCTTCTGGTTTATTGGGTTTAAAACCAAGCTCAATTAAACCAGCATAAAAATAGTCACGTTTTTCTTTATACTGCTTTTGAAACTCGGGAATGTAAGTATCAAAACTATTCATCGCCTCTGCCACCGCTTCTTGAAAAGGAGTTGCGACAGAAAAACTGGTAAACTGCCTTACCATACGAAATTTTGTAGATAATGTGGCCGAAGTACAAACCCAACCGATTTTCCATCCTGTCAAACCAAGAGTTTTCCCTGCAGAGGAAACGGTAAAGGTTCTTTCTTTCATCTGCGGTAAAGTTGCAATTGGAATATGTTTATGATCATCAAAAGTTAAGTATTCGTAAACTTCATCACTTAAAACGTAAAGATCATTTTCAATCGCCAATTGAGCAACAATCTCTAATTCTTTTTTAGAAAACATCTTCCCTGTCGGATTATGAGGGGTATTCACAATAATCATTTTGGTTTTAGACGAAATCGCTTTTTTAAGTTCATTTTCATCAAAATGAAAGTCAGGAGCTTTCAAGGTCACAGGTTTAATTGTTCCCCCGGCCATGATAATCGACGCTTGGTATGAATCATAAAATGGCTCAAACACCACCACTTCATCTCCAGGATTGACGACTGCAGTGATAATTGAATATATGGCTTCAGTAGCGCCAACAGAAATGGAAATTTCCGAGTTCCAGTCATAATCCAGATGATAATTTTTTTTATAAAGCGTTTGTAAGTTTTGGCGTAGGTTCACTGATCCTGGATAAGGAGCATATTGATTACTTCCATGCATAATTTTTTCTGCAGCAATTTTTCTTATCCACTCAGGTCCTTCAAAGTCAGGGAAGCCTTGAGACAAATTGATCGCTTTATTTTCTAAAGCGAGTTTCGACATCGTCGCAAAAATAGATTCTTTAAATGTTTCAATCCTAGTGGCCGTAGACTTCATAGTTATGCTCCGAAAAATTGTCTTATTTTTAGCCTAGAGTACGGGTTTTGTATAGTTAGGAAATGTGCGGGTCCATAGCATCTCTGACTCCTTCTCCCACCAATGAAAGAAGGGTAAGTACCATAAAAAGCGCACCGGAAGGATAAACGGCGATCCACCACCCGATGGTAAAGTTCTTTTGCGCCTGAGAGAGTAACTCTCCCCAGGATGGAGTCGGAGGATTAAGTCCAAAGCCAAGATAGTCTAAACTGGCAAGCCCAACAATGTTGGCTGAAATAATAAATGGAGCAAAAGTAATAAGCGGAGACAAAGAATTAGGGAGGATATGCACAAAAATGAGACGGAACTTGGAAGCACCTTGAGCAAGAGCTGCTTCCACAAAATCTTTCTTTCTATTTTTTAAAAATTCAGCACGAATATAGTAACTAATACTAATCCAACCAAATAAAGAGGAGATGAAAATCAAAAGTGGTACGGTTGGTTTAAATACCGCGATAATAATAATTAATAGAAAAAATTGTGGAACAGTACTTAAGACTTCAACGATTCGTTGACCAAAAAAATCGATCTTACCACCATAGAATCCCATCAGGGCCCCTAAAATAGTCCCTATGATAGTGGTAATTGCCCAGACAAAAAAGGCATAGATCATTCCATAACGATGGCCATAGAGAAGACGAGTGAGGATATCTCGCCCTCTATCATCTGTCCCCATCCAGTTTTCTTTAGAAGGAGCCCCCGGATACTCTGCTAATTTTTCATTAGACTCAAAGGGATCCCATTGAATGACGGGCCAGAGTGCCCAATCTTTATCTGCTAGTTTTAGTTTGCGGTAATCCATCACCATTACATCATACACACCAAAAGATTTGGGATGATAATCTTTAAAAGCAGGAAAATATGTCGTTCCTTTGTAGGAAAGTAAAATGGGTTTGGAGTTGGCCCAGAACTCAGCGGTAAAACTTAAAAAGGTCATAAACAAAAGAAGGAAGAGAGAAAGAACAGCTAATTTTCTCTTCTTAAATCGATGCAGACGTTTTTCAGTAATTGGACTAAAGTTCATTATTCAAAATCAATTCTTGGATCTACCAAGACATAAGAAATATCACTGATAATATTACCTAAAAGAAAAAGTACGCTTTGAAGAAACACGAGTCCCATAATCACATTATAATCACGAGAAAGAACTGACTTGTAACCAAGCAAGCCAATACCGTCCAATTGAAAGATCGTTTCAAGTAAAAGTGACCCCGCAAAGAAAACCATAAGAAAGCTTCCAATTCCAGTCGCAATTGGAATGAGCGCATTTCGGAGAGCGTGCTTTAAATAAACTGTTCTTTCAGGGAGTCCTTTCGCTCTAGCTGTACGAATATAGTCTTTACGGATTTCATCGAGGATAGAGTTTTTCATTAACAAAGTGAGGGTAGTAAAAGATCCCATCATATAACAAATCAAGGGAAGAACGAAGTGATGAGCACGATCCCAAAGTTGTTCGACTTTAGTTAGGTCATCAAAATTATCTGAAACGGCCCCACCAATTGGGAACCAATCAAAGAAAGATCCTCCAGAGAAAAAAACAATCAGTAAAATTCCCAACATAAAAGATGGGATAGAATACATCACAAAGAGGACAAAACTGGTTCCCAAATCAAAAGCTGAACCATGTTTAATAGCTTTCATAATTCCCAGTGGGATACAAACTAGATAAGTTAGTAAAAAAGAGACTAGACCAAACTGGAGCGAAACCGGGAACTTGGAAAAAATAACATCAGTCACTTTCTCTTCATAAGTAAAACTTTCACCAAAGTCCATCTTTGATAGATTTTTAAGCCAAATCCAGTAACGAACATGGACTGGTTTGTCGAAGCCATATTGTTTTTTAAGTGCTTCGATCACTTCATTGGAAACGGCTCCAGAATTCCCTGAGTTCGACGAACTTGCTTCAGCTCCTCCACCAGCAGATCCAAAACGTAGTGCCTGTATCTTTTGCTCGATGGGACTTCCAGGAGCAAAATTAATTATAAAAAAGACGATGAGAGTTACTCCAAACAGGGTCGGAATAAGAATCAATAGTCTTTTAAATAAGTACTGCCACATAGATTAAGGAACCCACCAATAAACACGTCCGATATCATAAGTATAAGTATCTTTTAATTTTTTAATTCTCTTGGTATGCCCATAGAACATATATTTTGCATTGAAAAAGAAAGCATAAGGGGCATCAGCGGCAATCTCTTCATAAATCTTTCTCATCAGCGGTAGTCGTTTTTCTCTTTCGAAAACATTGCGGGCCTCATCAATCATTTTATCGACTTTAGGATTGTTATAACTGATAAAGTTAGAACCACCATTAGCTGCTGAGCTACTATGCCAGATTTGTTTTGGATCATAGTCAATCACACCTCCCCAAGCTAAACAGAGAGCATCAAATTTTCTTTCGTCTAGTAGTTTGATGAATGAGTTCCACTCCACCACTTTTAGTTCCATATCAACGCCAGCTTTTTTAGCATCTTCTTTGTAAATGGTTAAATATTTCATGAAGTCAGGATTAGGATTTAATAGCGTAAAACTCATCTTCACTTTTTTACCATTGATGGTTTTATCTAAAATCTGATCTCCATCTGAGTCAGTCCACCCCGCTTGTTTGAAAAGCTCACTGGCCTTAGCAATTGAGTATTCAAAAGGCTTCACGTTAGGAGAAGCATAGTCACTTTGTTGATACCAAGGTCCTGTCGCTGACACACTCATGTTGTAAGCAAACTTTTGAATCATAAGTTCACGGTTCATAAGATGGGCAAGTGCTACACGCACTTCTCTTTGTTCAAATAAAGGGTTTTTAAGATTCCAGGCCACAAAGCCTGTATTCTTCGGAACTTTATTTTCGGCTTTAACTTTAACCACTTTCGATTCCCATTCTTTCCCCACAGTCTTCTTCATAAAAGCTTCTGCGGTCATCGCATTAAAATCGAGCTCACCTTTTTTTAACATTTCCAGGTTAATATTTTCTTCGCTAACAAAACGTAAAACCAATTTTTCAAAATTGTGTTCGCCAACATGGAAGCCATCTTTAAAACCCCACCAGTTTGGGTTTCGTTTAAGTGTAATCTTTTTACCTGTTTCATACTTTTCTAAAACATAAGGACCCGTGCCCACTAAAACCTTATTAATCTTCTTCATGTCTTTTGGATTTTCATAAAGAGAACGTTGAAGGATCGCCATGTTGGTTGCAACTTGAGAAAAGTTCATAAAGTAGGTGTTACGGGTAGTGAAGCGAATCTTATTTGGACCTGTAATCTCTGCTTTTTCAATTCCCTCAAAATAAGGGCGCATATGAGCATTACTATATTTTCCGCTGTTAATGACATCAAAACTGAATTTTACATCTTCCACTGTTAGTGGAGTTCCATCATGCCACGTGATTCCATCACGGAGTTCGAAATCAAAAAATTTATTATCTTTAGAAACAGTATATGCTTTCGCTAGATTCGGAACGAAATCGTAAGTTTCTTCATCTCGTGTAAGTAGCGTTTCTAAAATATAACCCTGAACAACAGCAGCATAAGCATCAGTAGATGTAATGGGGTTCAGGGTGGTTGGCTCTTGTCCAATATTTTCATAGAAGGTCCCACCTATTTTAGCCTCTTTTGAGCCATTCCCAGCGTGAGCAATCAACGTAAACAATAGTATGCTTAGCAAACTAAACTTTTTCATCAGAACTCCTATTAAGATTATTTTTTATAATATAGTTTATTATCCAAGGCCCAACGATCAACTTCTAGATTAGAATCATGCACGCGATACTGTTCTAACTTATGATTTACATCATCTAAGCGGGATTGAGTATCTTGGAAAACTTTAAGAGTTAAATTTTTATCTGTTTCTAGGTCAGAAAGTTCTTTTCTCCACTCTAATTCTAATTTAGCTCGAAGAACTTTATAACGATCATTAATTGCTTCAACTTTATCCGGATAAGTTTTTAAATCTCGTTCGTTATTTTTTAAACGAGCAGCAAGAGCAATTTGTTTCTTTAAAAGAATATCGACTAACTCTCCGGCAATTTGCAAATTCTTAGATAAATCGAGTGATTCAAAGTATAGATATGAGCCAGTCGTTAAATGAACGCGACCAACACAGAGGTCAAAGTTAGGAACTTTTAAAAGTAGATAGTCACTACTTTTGGCCACGATATAAGAATTACAACGATTTTGAGTATTAGCTTCATTCCAGAATTCAACTTTGTCCCGCTTATTCAAAAACTTCATATTTTTGAAATCAACTTTAATGCGCATGAGACCTGCCACTTGATTTAAGCTGGATACACGCCCACCAAAAGTCGACTCACGGTCTTCCACCGCAAACAAGTTAGAACTAATAGTCATCAACAGTAAAAATTGCAGTAATCTCATTATCTAAGATTATAAATCTACTAGGAATTTTGGGGGAAAAAAGACAATTTTTTTAACAAAAAAAGTGTTTAGATCAACTTTTCTTCTTCACAATAAGACTGCTGCGGTACTCTTTTTCGTGAATCGGCTCTTCGAACTTCAAAATTCTCATGTCTGGGAACATTCTTAGGAGCTCTTGTTTCTTTAAATAATAATTTGGATCATCGTCTTTAAGGGCAGGATCAGCATTACGCTGATCGATGGTATAAGCTTCAAAAACAATCACCCCACCAGGTTTAAGCCAAGCACGCATCTTATCAATTAAACTACGATCGACATAATAAAAACAAATAATGGCATCAAAAGTGCCATCAGGAATTTTATATTTATTTAAACTAGCGACAACTGTATTAATCTGAACCCCAAACTCTTTGGAAAGAGCGAGAGATTTTTTAACCGCGACCGAACTAATATCAATTCCTGTCACTTTGTAACCCTTTTGCGCCAAGAAAACAGCGTTACGACCTTCTCCCATTCCCATGTCCAACACACTAGCTCCAAAAGGGATGTAATGATAATTTTCAGCTAAAAACTTGGCAGGACTTTTACCATAAATATAAGACCGACTCGAAAATTTCTTATCCCATTTCTGCTTGGAATCATCCGAGCGAACTCCAGAAAGTTGTTCTAAACGACTAGCAGGTAAAGCCTGTCGATCAGCATAGGCATGCAAAGATAAAAGGAGTAGGAAAAAACTAATTAGACTCTTCATTGCTAGTACTAGGTGTGGTCTCACTTGGGTTATCGTCAAAAAAGAGATTCTCGATAGCACCAGTTTCCACTGGAGCACTTTCCTCAGAAGGAGAATCTATATTATGTTCTTCTTGATTGATACCAAGTTCGGCATCTAAATACAAGTGAAGGGTTTGATAAAAGTTCTCTATACGTTTTAAATAGCGAGCTGCATTGTCTTCCACCGTCACAGGCATATCTTCTGTATGCATGACATACCAATACATCTCTTCTACCTCTGTATAAAACTGATCTAAGGCCTGAATAGTATCAAGGCTACAGTGAAGTAACTCTTTAATGCTTGCCTCTGGATAACGACTATGAAAAATTTCCGGAAAATGATTACGAGTTCTTTTGACTGAATAAATTTCAACATATTCTTCTCGTCTTTCACTTAGTCTTTTATAAAGATTTTTAGAATCAAGCTTTAAGAGAACTAATACTCTTTGCGCCAATTCTTGTTCGTTAGCTTTCACGCAAAACTCCTTGTATCCACTAGTGTACCACTAAGCAGGCAGCTTGGCCCTTCTTCCTCCTGGCCACACTTTAGACTCAGGTTTGTTTTTCTCATGAAACTCAACCAATTTGAGCGCTAGTAAGTTGGTCTTACAGGGAAGATGCATAAAATGATAATGCTCATTTCTTTGATTAATATAAGCAGCTTTTTTAAATGAAGAAAGATGATAAAGATGAATTTTTTTATTCATCACAAAGTAATTAAGCTTTCGGTGCATGGCCTTGGACCAAAGCTGATGCTCTTGCATACTCCCAGTAATCGTTACAATATGCGGAATCATATGATCTAAAACAAAAAGATAAACCTGATCTGGTTTAATCGGGAGGAGCATATAACCTAGCTTTGATAGCTCACGACTAAGTTTGAAAAAATTTTCAGGGAGTTCTTCGGTATAACTTAAATAATAGATCCATTTTTGGACTTGTGTTTTCATGCTTTCCTTCTCGGAAAGCTAGGTGGGAAGCTTTAAATAGCGAAGCGTTTTCGACCTACAAAACCCATTAATACCAGACCTAAAAAGACAGACACTATGAAGTTCATTGGCCCATTCCCCCCCTCATCGTTGTCGGAATCAACCAGCGCCACTGTTCCACAAGCTCCCAAGGCATTCTTTTCGACTGTAGTTGACCCCTGGGTTTCTAAAGAAAAGGTATAACCAATACTTTGGCGACGAGTGTGTTCATTGAAAGCGCTGTTACTTCCATCCACATCGTCTTGCTCTAAATAGTTCACCAAACAAGAAGTATAACCATTCATATTACAATAATGATTATTATAATTTAAGTAGGGCGCCATGATGGAGTCAGTAACGGTGCTGTTATGATCTAGGCCTAATGTATGGCCAAGCTCATGGACTAATACCTTATACAAGTTCAACTTCACATCACCATAGTTAAAAGCAGTGTGAGTTTTATTTAAAAAAATTTGTGCCTTAACGATATAGGGAACTTGGTTATAACGAATCGCTACAGCCAAAGTTGAGGCCATCGATAATCCTTGAAAATCAGCAGCATTATCTGACCATTGAATGTTATTGACTTGAGTTACGGAAGAAATATCCCAGATATTTTTACCTACGACTGAATTATCCTCCCATGTCTTGATCGCCATATCAGCAACCTGTGGAAGATAGCCTGTGAAATCAGTCCCTACAACTTGCATTCTTACTGGAAAAGCTTGCCAGTAGAATCCTTTAGAAAAATCTTGAGTGTAATTAAAGGCGTGTGAAGTAACACTAAAAGTTAATACAGAGAATAATAAAAAGATCTTCTTCACGCGAAACTCCTTTTCGCTTAGGAACTTTTATAAGTGCGAGTGTTCCTCAGAAACAGCAGTCACAGAACAAATTTTATCTTCATTCAATTCGACAATGTAGGTTTCACCTTTACTCATTTTTAAAGTAGAGAAAGTGAGGACTTGTATCACTTCTTTCTCTGCCACTTCACCTTTGAGAATCTCTTCTGGCCTTAGTACTACTTTGTCAGTAGAGCGAGGACTAAGAGGAGCTTGGGCTTCAACCACTTCTTCTACTTTCGCAATGAACTTCTTAGGGCAAGCATCAGCTGTAGACATCATGGCCTGGGCACTAGAGGTAAACCACATCATGTGGAGAGCTAATAGAATCATAACAAATCCTTTTGTTACATATGTTTTGGCCAACTTCCTCCATCCTTGGAGACCTTACCCATCCTTGGGTCCCGCTGGCATTTTCTTTAAGTGCACAAGTCATGCCAGAGAGGGAAATTGATTAAGAAGCGTTAAGACACCTAAATCCTATTCTTTTCCTATTATTAGGGGCGCTTGGGACTTGTGTCAAAGGGGGAAAAATGGCCCTTGTCAGTTGGGATCCTTTTGGACAAGTGAAGTTATGACCCTGCCTCTTGTTTAGAGTCGCTAAGTACTTAGGAATTGGATTGCCGTCTATTCTTAACAAAAGCCTAACAAACAAAGATGGTTATTCTATGTATAAGTCGGACATCGAAATGAAGAAAATACTAAAACCTATAAGGAGATATTTTATGAAAACATTTTTTCTTTTATTGGCCCTGATCTCTAGTAACTCTTACGCTCAATCAATCCTTTTAGAAAAGGGCGAAGTTCCACTAATGAATGATAGTGTTGAGCTGGACTACCAGATCAATGCTAAAAACGGCAGAGCAGTAGTACGCGCTCAATATCGTTATGGTAGTGCAGATCCAGAAATGTCTTATACTGATATGGCAAATTTTGTTATTGAAGGATTAAGCTACAAAGCTGACACCAAAGAAGTTATTTTTGATAATGGTGTAAATACTTACGTTTGTGCAAAAAACAAGTTTTGGGGTTTTAAGCCAACAGGACTATGCTCATTTGATGTTAAGTACGAAGTAAAAACATTTATTAAAGATGATGGACTCAACACAACGACAATTAAGAAAACATTTAGAGAAATGCGTTTTGTGATTGATAACAATGACCTCGTTGAAAGAGAATTTAAAGTGAAGAAGATTAACCTTTAATTTGATTTAAAGCTTAATCAAAAGATGGGGCACTTAAAGTGCCCCTTTTTTAATCATCAATCTCATCTAAAACTTTTAAACGTTCTGTATTGTATTGTTCCACACCCTTGATCGTCTCTTGGGCCACTTTCAATTTATCAGGAACCATCCCTTTCTTCGCAAACGCTTCTAAGACACCTTGATTAATTTTAGGAATATTTTTGCCATAACGAGTGAAATTCAAATCCAATTCATCTAAATCTTCTTCTGATATTTCATCGGGATTACTAGTCTGTTTTTTCGCTTCTGCCATAGCGGCGGTCACTTCCTCGGCCGCTTCTTCATCAAGTTTTTTATCGAGATTATCATTCGTCACAGCAGCACCTTGGGGAACAAAAGTTTTAATTTTTTCTAAATCCGTTTTAAGTTGTTTCCTAATCTCCACGGCCTTACTTTTCAAAAGAGCTTCATACTGATCTGGTGTTTCAAAAGCAGCTTCCTCTAAATCCCAATGTATTTTCTTCACCCATTTATGTTCTTTGGGCTCTTCGAAGACTCCTTTGGCCGTAACTGAAGCCCCTTTTTGACTACCCACTTCTACAGAATGATTTTTTAATCCGCTCTCTAATTCAACCAAACCATGATTTACCGCTACTCGTAGTCCTTGAGCTTCTGCATCAAGGGCAACAATGAATTCAGTACCTCGAATCCCTAAAGCCGAACGACGACTCTTAACTCTTAGTGAAACTTTAGCTGAAATACTTGGGTGATCTACATACAAACTTCCAGCTTCAAGACTAAAAGTATTAATTCTGTCTTTATCAAATTCATTCAAATTCTTTTTCAGATCATCTACTTTTATCACTGAGTTCGCGTTAATCTTCACTCTTGAACCAAAACCAAAACGCAAGACTAACCATGAGTGAGCACGAACATAAATGATGTCACCAGACTTTACGACATCATCTACCTTCAGTTCTTCCGTATTGGTCGTTTCATTTCTAAGAACGACCACATCCCCTCGAACAAAATGAACTTGAATATCAGAAATGGAACGCACCAGAGGACTTTTTTTCAGGAGGATATTTTTAGGCACGATGAGGAAATCATACTCAACAAGCTTAGGATTAATCCAAGGAGAAAAACCTAAGATCCCAGCTACTAAGAAAACTATTAAACCAAAAATCTGCTTCATGGTTACTCCTACACCGCTTTAAAAAGAAAGGGGAGCCTAAGCTCCCCTTCCGGTATTTATGAACATTGTAGAGTTCAAAAGTTAGTTCGTCACTTTGTAATCGAAGATTACATCATGCCGCCCATGCCTCCCATTCCACCCATGCCGCCCATTCCGCCGCCCATTGGTGCAGCTTCTTCCTTCTTAGGAAGATCAGCGATCATAGTTTCAGTAGTCAGCATTAACCCAGCAACAGATGCAGCGTTTTGTAGAGCTGAACGAGTTACTTTAGTTGGATCGACGATACCAGCTTTTACTAGGTCTTCGTATTTATCGTCTTTAGCGTTATAACCCCAAGTTGTATTCTTAGATTCTTTAACATTGTTAACCACAACTGAACCTTCCATTCCAGCGTTAGCTGAAATTTGGCGAAGAGGTTCTTCAATTGCACGACGAACAATTTTGATACCAAAAGCTTGCTCTTCAGTAGCTCCTTTAACAGCGTCAAGGATAGCAGAAGCGTGGACAAGAGCAGCTCCACCGCCAACGATGATACCTTCTTCAACTGCTGCACGTGTAGCATGAAGAGCGTCTTCTACGCGGTCTTTTTTCTCTTTCATTTCTGCTTCAGTTGGAGCTCCAACTTTAATTACAGCAACACCGCCAGCTAACTTAGCTAGACGTTCCTGAAGTTTTTCTTTGTCGTAATCAGAAGTTGTTTCTTCGATTTGCGCTTTAATTTCTTTAACACGTGCTTCTACCGCTTTTTTGTTTCCGTTTCCGTCAACAATTGTCGTGTTGTCTTTGTCGATTGTGATTTTCTTAGCTGATCCAAGATCAGAGAAGTCAGCTGTTTCAAGTGAACGGCCTAGTTCTTCAGAGATCATTGTTCCACCAGTAAGAACTGCTAGATCTTTTAGCATTTCTTTTCTTCTATCACCGAAACCTGGAGCTTTAACCGCACATACGTTTAAAGTACCACGAAGTTTGTTTACAACTAGAGTTGTAAGCGCTTCACCTTCGATATCTTCAGCGATAATAAGAAGTGGCTTAGAAGTTTGAACTGTCTTCTCAAGGATAGGAAGAAGTTCTTTCATTGAACCAATTTTTTTGTCTGTGATAAGAATGTTAGCGTTATCAAAAGTCGCTTCCATCTTTTCTGGGTTATTCACGAAATATGGAGATAAGTAACCACGGTCGAATTGCATTCCTTCTACAACTGAAAGTTCAGTTTCAGAAGTTTTAGATTCTTCAATTGTGATTACGCCTTCTTTACCCACTTTCGCCATTGCATCTGCAATCATTTTACCAATTTCAAGATCGTTATTTCCTGAGATTGTTCCAACTTGAGCAATTTCTTCATTCGACTTAATAGGCTTAGACATCTTCTTAAGCTCAGAAACAACTTTCTCAACTGCGAAATCAATTCCACGTTTAAGATCCATTGGGTTGTGACCTGCAGAAACTAGCTTCACACCTTCACGGTAGATAGCTTGAGCAAGAACAGTTGCTGTTGTTGTACCGTCACCAGCGTCTTCATTTGTTTTTTGAGCCACTTCTTTTACAAGTTGAGCGCCCATATTTTCGAAAGCGTTTTCTAGTTCGATTTCTTTTGCCACAGTCACACCATCTTTAGTGATGATTGGAGCTCCGAAAGATTTTTGAATAACTACGTTACGACCTTTTGGTCCAAGAGTTACTTTCACTGCGTTCGCAAGAGCGTTTACACCACTTAGGATAAGTGTGCGTGCATTTTCGCTATACTTTAATTCTTTAGCTGACATGGTTTTCTCCTTAGTCTTGTAATATTAATTATTGAAGGATTCCTAAAATATCGTCTTCTTTCATGATGAGGTAATCAGTGCCGTTCATTTTAACTTCAGTTCCAGCATATTTACCAAAAAGAACCTTATCACCTTTCTTCACGTCTAATGGACGAACAGATCCGTCATTAGTATTTCTATAGCCCGTACCAACGGCAACAACTTCACCGCGAGCAGGTTTTTCTTTGTGGTTATCTGGGATAATGATTCCACCAGCTGTCTTAGTTTCTTCCTCAAGGCGTTTAACTAAAACGCGGTCTTGTAATGGTCTAACTTCCATAGTTCCTCCTATAAAAAAGTAGTCGTAAAAATGAGTGCTTAAATTGCCCCCCACAATCTAATATCAGTCCCTTAAGTGTCAAGGGTGACCTCTTAAAAATAGCTTTTGAAAGAGGCTAAGTGTCTATTTTTTAGTCGCCCTAGTAAATTATTCTTTTAGACTAGGGATTTCTCCTCTGAAAAGTAGCTTGTGCTACACTGTGCGTAAGATGTTATTAGGAAATTCTATGGTATTTAGGCTCCTCTTTTTAAACCTCTTTATTAGTCTCAATCTTTGGGCCCAGACCACTAATTGCCCACAAATTTCTGGGAAATATGAAATCAAAAACACGAGCTGTGAACCAAGCCTAGATAGTGAGTTAGCTTATCCTGTTGATGGTGGAATCATTTCTATTGGCAAGCCTGGAACTTTGACACTTGAGCAGAAAGGTTGCAGCGAAATAAAAATTTCCATGAACAACCAATCGAATATTTTAACCCTGGCCAAAGTAGATAATCGTAGCGTGTTTTTTAGTAACTACGGGCACATTATACGCGAAAAAAATCCCAAATATCACGATTGTCCAAGCTACTTTAAGAATGGGAAATGCGCTAAATTCACTAATAAAATTCAATGGAATATTGATATGAATGGGTCCGGTGGCTTAACTCTAAAAATGTTCAAAGAAGTTAAGCGCTTCAAAATCTTTCCAGTGATTAAAGAAATTTCTCTCAACTGCGAATTCGAAAAAGTCGATTAAACTACTTTAAGTCGTACCAGTTAGCTCCCACTCCCACTTCAACGAGTAAAGGAACTTTTAAAACCACTGCATTTTCCATGTTTCGTTTAACTAATTCCTTCATAATCTCAACTTCACTTGGTGGAACTTCAAAAATAAGTTCATCGTGCACCTGTAGTAAAAGTTTGGATTGCAGCTTTTTCGCTAGCATTTCATGATCAATTTTTATCATAGCTAATTTAATAATGTCTGCAGCTGTACCTTGGATTGGACTATTGATCGCCACTCTTTCCGCCATTGATTTAATGGTACGATTAGTTGACTTGATATCATTCAGAAAGCGTTTTCTGCCCATTAAGGTTTGAGCATAACCATGCTTCTCTGCAAATTCTTTCAAATTATCCAGGAAAGCTTTTACTCTATTAAAACGTAAAAAATAATCCGTAATAAAGTCTTTGGCAGTTCCACGGTCGATGTGGAGATTTTGTGATAATCCATAAGAGGATTGACCATACATTAAACCAAAGTTGATCGCTTTTGCTTTAGATCGATCATCCTTAGTGACTTCATTTAATGGCTTCTCAAACATTTCTGAGGCTGTTTGTGTATGGATATCAATATTATTATGAAAAGCATTGATCATCGCCGGATCTTCTGAGAAGTGAGCTAGAATTCGTAACTCCACTTGAGAGTAATCTGCTGATAGTAATAAATGCTTATCTTTGGCCACAAAACCTTTACGTAAACGTCTTCCATTCTCAGTACGAATCGGAATATTTTGCAAATTAGGAGAATCGCTGGAAAGCCTTCCCGTTGCGGCATTGAACTGCTGAAAATGAGTGTGAATTCGGCTCGTCGTCGCAGAAATCATTTTCGGCAAAGCCTTTACATAAGTCGACAATAACTTATCTAGTTCTCTATATTGTAAAATTAAAGTGGGAATGGGATTAATGTCCAATGCTTCTAGTTCAATTAAAACATCAGAATCAGTTGAGGCTCCGGTTTTCGTTTTTCTAATCACTGGCATGCCTAATTTTTCAAACAGAAGGAAAGAAACTT
>JBEIOQ010000042.1:0-17683 GCA_040377495.1 Halobacteriovoraceae bacterium | reverse complement strand
AATCGACCCCTTATTGGGAGATACTTTATGGTTTTTAGTTTAGGTCTTTTACAGGTCGGTTTGACTTTAGATGAGAACAAATATTCTAATGTCAGCCCACTTTTGTTTTGGACTTCAATTTCTTTAATCGGATTAGCAGTTTTTTTAATTGCTCGTGTCGTATTTGCTGATGAAGAAAAATTCAAAGCTTCTGAAACTTTAGAAGAAGCTGATAATTCAAATAAAGATTCTAGCCTCAATGTTATTTTTAAATATTCAAAACCTTTTGTAAAACGCTACTTTGCCACTGCAGTCGCAGGAATGAAGAACAAGCAAAAAATCCGTACAGCTTATAAAAGAAAATTGGCCAATGCTGGTTTGACTCAAGAGATGACCCCTGATGAATTTTACGCTTACAAATTATTTTTAATTATAGGTTTCCCTATAGTTTTTTTGGGAGTCCGTTGGTTTCTTGAAGAAACTTGGCCACTCACTGTTGTGCCGGTGGTAAGTTTAGTGGGTTACTATTATCCAGAAATATGGCTTAACGGGCGTATTGAAGATCGTAAAAAAGACATTCTCCTAAACATGCCTTTTATTGTTGATATGCTCGCTCTTTCAGTGGAAGCAGGTCTGGATTTTTTAGCGGCAATGGTAAAAGTAATTGAAAAAGCACCTAAGAGTTCTCTTTCTCAGGAGTTTGAAATTTTAGTAAAAGAAATTAAGATCGGCTCATCTAGAGCTGAGGCTTTACGAAATTTAAGTTGGAGGGCCGATGTCCTTCCCATTTCATCTTTCTGTGCGACTCTTATTGCGGCAGATTCAGTAGGAGCTTCAATTGGCCCAATCCTTAAAACACTTTCCAATGAAATTCGTCAAAAAAGATCAGCGGAAATTGAAAAGGCTGGTGCTACCGCGGCTACAAAAATTCTTTTCCCTTTAATGTTTTTTATTCTTCCCGCAGTTATTCTCATTGTTTTTGCTCCCTTTGTTATGGATATGTTACAGGGAGGGTTTTAATGAAACGTTGGAAGGTCATGCATAAAAAGTCATCTACCTTGATTGCTGCCTCTGCCAAGATTGCAGATAACCCATGGGATCGTTTGATAGGTCTCATGTTCTCTGAAAAAATGAATGGCTTTGATGGCCTGATCTTCATACCTGGAAAATCAATTCATACTTGTTTTATGAGGTATGACATTGATGTTGTCTTTCTTAACAAGGAGAACAAGGTCGTTAGTGTTGTTGAAAAAATGAAGCCTTGGCGGTTTACTAAATTTTATCTAAAAGCTACGAAGGCGTTGGAATTACCCGCAGGTAAATTAAAAAATTTGTTGCAAGCGGGCGATGAGGTAGTGATTGAATGTATAAGTTAGTCGCAGTAGGCGGAAAAGTTAGAGGACAAGAAATTATTCTTAACGAAGGTGAGAACACAGTTGGCCGTGCAGCGGAATGTGATCACCAATTAAGCGTTGAAGGTGTTTCAAAAAAACATATGAGAGTGACGGTACAAGGTGAAACCGCCTATGTGGAAGATCTTGGCTCATCTAATGGTACATTTGTTAACGGTAAATTAATTAAACGAATGACCATTAATTCCGGTGATAAAATTGCACTACCCAATGTAATCTACCAAGTGGTTTATGTGGTAGAGAAAAAAGTTATCGTAAAGAAGAAGGTCACAAAAGCAAAAGAGTCAGAAGAAGATAATTCTCAAGATGTTCTAGATAATGAGCCTGTCCCGGCTGATGCTATTGGGAAGTTAAAACACAAGTTCAAACATAAGGTTATGAGCTTCATGTATAGTTTTAACGAAGAGTATGAATGGCGCGGAATGGTGGCAGTCGTCATTGGGATTTTTATTGTCGTTAATATTTCCTTAACTATTTTCCCAATACTTAGAGACTCAAGACAGATTCTTTTATTTGAGTTAGCAAAACGCGGTGTACATTATACTGAAGATATAGCCCGGCTTAATGCTCGTGCTCTTGAGAGAAAAGACATCGATAAACTTGATACTGCCTTTCTGGACAATGAAGATGGTGTGACATCTTATGAATTATACGACATGGAAGGACGAATTGTTCGACCGATTGGAAAATTGAATCAATATATTAGTGATACTTTTTCGGTTCAGGCCCGCAATGATATTGTTAAAGGCCTGCAAGGTGGCAAGGGAAGTGGTGAAGATACGATTAAGCGCTTTCTGGAAGATGGAGAAGTTGGGATCGCTCGAGCTATTAAGGCCTACAATGTAAGAACTGGTGTCGAAGAACCAGTAGGCATTATTGCTATTCGATTTGCTCCTAAATCTTTGGTGATGGAAGCAGCCAATAATTTAAAAGCTTATATGGAATCGGTGACGACTTCCGGATTAGTTGGGATCATCTTCTTTGCTATTATCTATTATTTAACCTTGAGACCAATTGAAGAATTTAGAATTCAAATTGAAATGGCGCTACGAGGAAAAGTAAAAGAAGTTGAGCTGAAGAAAAAGATGTCAGAACTTAGCCCTCTCAAAAGCTCTATCAACACCATTATTCAACGTATTCGTGAGCTCCAAAATGATGGTCCTAGTGATATGAACCGTGCAGAAGATGATGCTCCTTATATTAATCAGTTGAGAGAATTCATGCGAGGGGCCCAAGGTCCAGTATTAGTTTTAAATTCAGAAAAGATCATTCAAGATCTGAATCCTGAGTGTGAAGATTTATTAGGTATTCGTGCCAATGCATCCACTGGTACTGGATTATTGGATACTGCCCGCGATCAGGGTTTTGCAGCTACAGTGATAGATCTTTGCGATAAATCGGCGAGTAATAGTGGCGTGAACCAAAAAGAAAATTATGAACTCGCTGGGGCTGATCATGAGGTGAACGTTGTTTCATTAATAGGAAAAGATAGTTTTGCTAAAGGTTTTTATATTACTTTTGTTAAAAGTTAATTAGGTTTAAAGAATGAGCAGTGCTAAGAATGTTTTAGTTTTGAAACACTTCGAAGCTCCCAAAAAAGTGGGGCAGCACTTCCGTTTATTGTGTATGACCGGAAAAAATAAGGGTGAATCCTATTTTATCACTGGTAATCGCATTGTCATTGGACGTTCAGATAAAGTAGATATTCAGGTTTTTGATACAAAATCTTCAAGAGAGCACGCAGAGGTAACAAAAGTAGGTAATGATTTTGTTGTTACTGATTTAAAATCTCAAAATGGAATCATGGTCAACGATCTGAAAGTAACACAAACCAAGCTTAAGGATGGAGATAAATTGATTGTTGGCCAAACTGTTTTCCGTTTTGGAAAAGTAGAAGTCGCCGATACAGAAGCTCCAAGTAAAGTTAAAGCAAGTGGCGGAAGTAGTATTGAAGATAGCTTTCACTCAGCTACTGAAGACGCACCAAAGAAGAAAAGTAAAGCCCCCCTAATGCTGATAGTTGGTGCATTAGTGGTAGGTTATCTTTTGATGGATGATGGTGATTATGAAAAAACGAAAGCACGTTCTGAGAAAGTAAATCTGAGATTGAATGATCTAGGTGAAGATTTCTCTGCCACTATTAAAAAGAAACAATTAGCAGAGGATAAAGATTTACAAGAGAAGCTGGATGCCATCTTTCACCGAGGATTAAGAGAAGAAAGAGAAGGAAATTATTATCGTGCCATTAATGAGTTTAATTTAGCACTCATATTAAGTCCGAACAATTCAAGAGCTTCATTCTATCGTAGTAAAACTATTCAAAGACTAGATGAAACGATTGAAACTAATTTTATAAATGCCCGAAGACAAGCTGATGCTCTCAAGTTCCGTGGTGCTGCGACTTCTTACTGCCAAATTATTCGCTTATTACAAAATACGCCCGAGGATCAACGTTATAAAGATGCAAAGGCCAATGTTACTGAAATTGAAAAAACACTAGGATTGAACGACGGTGAAATTAACTGTTTATCACAATGATGAATTAGTAGCAGATTATTCTGTCGATGATCAATCAACCAGATCATCACAGTTTGATAATGTTATCTATATAGGACGCTCTGAGGAGTGTCATATTGTCATTGATGATAAGCAAATCTCACGTCAGCATCTTAAAATTGTAAAAAAACAAACTGAGTGGGAATTTGAGAAAGTCAGCGAGATGGGGCAAATTCTCGTTAACGGCACAGTCAGTTCAAAATCCAAATTAAAAAATGGTGATGTTCTTCAATTTAGTGGTTATGTCGTTAACGTTTTCGTACCAAAAATGCAGGACGATCTTTCTACGACGCAAACAGCACAAACATCACCTGTTGTTAAAAACAATGTTCCAATAACAACCTCTTCGATGCAGGATCTAGATGATTTTTCGAACGTTAAGGGCCTAACTCCCCAAGTTGAAGATGATTTTAATTCAACGAAGTCAATGCCAGCACCTACACAAACGAAAGGGCATCCAGCACCAGTGACAGAAGATAATTTTATTGAAGAGAACGTAACAGAAACTTTGGCAGCACCAGCTTCAGAAGAACAGCAACACGATGATTTTTTGAGTGAAGCAGTTAATGAGGAAGCGAATGAAGAAGAAAACCTCGATTTTAATGACCAATCTGCAGAACATCCTTCTACCGAAGATAATAATATGAGTAATGAAAAAACAGAAGCGATGACACAGAATAATGAGGAGAGTGCTGATTTTAATTCTGCTTCGACAGAATCAAATTATCCAATGGAAACAGAGTCTGAGGATTCTGGAAGTAGTGAAGGCACGGTAGTTTTTAGTGGCTTTGCCACCTATGAACTTCATCTTTTTGGTGACCCAGCTCCTTACGATCGTTTCATCTTAGAAGATAAAGAAACATTCATTGGTCGTAATAAGGATAAGTGTAAAATCTTTCTTGATGATCAAGAAGTGTCTGGAGTTCATGCAGTTATACGTAAAACGAACATGTCTTGTACACTAGAAGATTTAAATTCTTCCAATGGTACCTTAGTCAATGGCCAGCGAATTAACAAAATTGATCTGATGAATGGTGATGAATTTGTTATTGGTGGAACCACGTTTACTGTTCAAGTAAAATCCGATTTGCTTCAAGAAGAATATGGCCGCTTAATGCCGGTAGAAGAAGGCCAGGAAATTACCAAAGAAGAAGTGATTGAAGAAGAAGTAGAGTTCGATGGCACCGAAGGCTCAGAAGGATTAGATTTCACCGATGGAGGAGCACCCGCAGCTCCAGCTAATAAGTCATTATTTGATCTAAAAGATCCTGCCAAAAGAAAGAAACTAATCTATGGATTGGTTATTCTGGTAGGTGCTTACATGTTTCTTGGTGAAGAAGAACCAACGCCTGAAGAAAAAGCCAAAACTGCTAAAACAGCGACGACTAAAGATAGTAAATCTAATTTGTTAAATCCTGAGGCAAAAGCAACAGTTGATCCACTAGCACCTAAAGCAGCTAAAAAACTTGATCCTGAAATGGAAAAACAAATTAGTTTTTTCTATGAAAAAGCGAAGGCCCATGCTGAGCGCGGGGAATATGATTTAGCCATTATTGAATTAAAACGTTATATCGATTCCTACCCAGATTACAAAAATACCCAGCAAATTATGGCGAATGCGAAGCAAGGGATGGCAAAGCTTGCGGAAATCGATCGTAAGGTAAGAGAAGAAGAAGAAAGAAAAAAACGAAAAAAAGAAGTGGAAGCTTTACTCGAAAAAGCCAAAGAAGCTGTGAAAGAGCGTCAAGCCTTAGTGGCTGAAGCCCTTTTTGGACAAATTCTAGAAAAAGATCCTGAAAATTTGGACGTGCCTCAACTTAAGCTTGAGTTAGAAGCCTGGAAAAAGGACCAAGAAAAAATAGCTTTAGAAAAAGCGCAAAAAGAAGCAGAAAGAAAGCGTCAGCTTAATCTAATTCAACCAGGAAAAACCGCTTATTTGAAAAAGGATTGGAATTCTGCCATTGTTAAATTAGAAGAATTTCTAAAACAAAAAGATATGGATGAAGATCTAATTAAAGAAGCTTCAACCATGTTAACCGAATCTAAAAATAATTTAAACGATTTAGTGGCACCACTTTTAGGACAAGCTCGATCCCTTAAAGAAGGGCAAGATTTGAAAGGCGCGTATCAGATTTATGCAGAAGTTTTAAAGAAAGAGCCATCTAACACTGAAGCGATTACTGAGATGGGCGACATTCGTAGTTCATTAGATGAAAAGGCAAAGAAGATTTATCGTGAAGCGATTATTTCAGAATCTTTAAGCTTGTTTGATGAAGCAAAAGAAAAATTCCAGGAAGTACAACAAAACACTCCAACTGACAGTGACTATTATAAAAAAGCGACTGAAAAGTTGAAGAACTATGTGGAGTAAATGTGATTAAACTGAAAAGTTATTCTGCTCAAACACACCAAGGACCTTATCTTCAATTAAATGAAGATGGTTACGATTTTGATTTAACGAACCAACTCTATATGGTCTTTGATGGCTTTGGTGGCTCAGGAATGGGGGATCAATGTGTACTTAAGCTAAAAGAGGCGGTTAAAACATTCTATTCACGTATTTATATTGATCCTGATTCAACCATGCCGTTTTATTATAGTCACAAATATTTGATTGAAGGAAATGCTTTAATTAATGCACTTTTCTATTCTCATAAATTAGTTTTAAAAGAAAATGCTGAAAAGGATATGATGAGACGAGCTGGATCTTCTGGGGCTTTTGTTGCTTTAAGCGACAGTTTAGCAACCATTGTTTCTGTCGGAAATTGTCAGTGTTATATTAATCGTAAAGGAAAGTTAGAAAAAATTTTTTTTGAAGATTCTTACCGTTATATGGATGATAGTGATTTTAATGCTCACTTTCGCACAATGCCTCTGAGTGCTTTTGGCCTTTTTCAAGACTTTCACTATCAAATTAGGGAAATAAGACTACAAGAAGGTGATCAACTTGTAATGATAACTGATGGGGTCTATGCTCGCTTAAATGAGCAAGAAATCGGCTATCTTTTGTCTCAGGAACGAGAGGACGGGCATAAGAAGATTCAAAAATTGTTTAAATTGGCCAATGATCGTGGAAATACTGACAACCAGACCATGATGATTCTCGAATTTTAACGGCTTGCCCTTTATCTCGCAGAATCTTTAAGATATACTTTGAAGGTAATATTTTTAAGGATGAAATATGACTCATAAGGTCCTGCTGGCCGACGACAGTTTAACCATACAAAAAGTAATTAAAATTACGCTTGCGAACGAGCCGTATACATTACTTGATTGTCGTTCAGAAGCTGATCTAATGGGCTTTATCGATAGAGAGTCACCTCAATTAGTTCTGCTTGATTTTAGTCTTTCTGAGACACATTCTGGCTATGAATTATGTAAAATAATCCGTTCAAAAAAACCTCAAACAGCAGTTCTCATGATGTATGGAACTTTTGATAGCGTCGATGAGAATGCTCTAAAGAATTGTGGTGCTAAAGGCAAAATTATTAAGCCTTTTGATAGCACTAAATTTATTAATTTGTGCCGTAGCTTACTTGAAGAAGTTGAGGGAACCACTCAGGAAAGTACCATGGGGGCGAAGATTGATGAAGTTTTCAGTCCACGTCAGTCAGAAGAAGTTTCTTGGAAGGTAGACGCCCCGACGCCCAAGACTGCTCAAGCTTTCGAACCGGAACAAACTTCTAAGCAAGAATTGGAAAGTTTACTTAATCCTCTTGAGTCAAATATGCAGGAATGGGGAATGAACATTCCTGGAAAAATTGGACAATCGAGTTCTTTCTCGGTCAATATTCCCCCTAAAATTGAGTCAACTCCAATTAAAATGGATAAGATTGAAGAAGCATCAGCTCTTCCTATGTCTTCTGATTTGGAATACCCGGATATGGGGGAAATTCAATCCAAGATCAATTCCGCGCCAGTAAAAATAGAAGTAGAAGTATCTGCGCCGAAATCAAAACTTATTCCTCTGACTGAACTAGCACCAGCTTCAAGTAAAGAGCTATCTTTTGAAGAGTCCACTGGTTCTTTTGAAATTTCACTGGAAGATGGTACAACTTCAGATGAAGACATAAGAAAATTAGAAGAACAGATTAGCGATGAAATTTCTCATACGGTAGCAAAGAATACAAATACAGAAGCCTTAAAGAATTTCGCTGATCTTTGGGCTGCAGATGAGATAGAAGGTCTTAATCCTACAATGAATCAAAATATGGAGAAAGCTTCACTAAAGCATTCTCATATTGAGCTTGAGCCTATGATTTCGAGTGAAAAGCTTTCCAGTCACCCAGACATGATTAAAGAAGTGAAAAAGAATATTGTAGATTTTAATCTGGATTCTGATCTTGAAGAAAAGATTAAAGAAGCAATTACTCCGATCGTCGAAAGACTAGTGAAGGATTACTGTAAGCAGACGCTAGAGAAAGTGGCGTGGGAAGTGATTCCGGATTTGGCAGAAAATTTGATCAGGAAAGAGTTACAGCGAATTTCAGATTCAGTTATCGGTGAATAATTAAGTTGGCATTGAAATTAATCTAATGCTTCCACTATAAATAGAGCGACTGGTTCCATTAACATCGATAAGAGCTTCACCTAAGCTTCCAATCCCCATAAAAATTCCATGTGAGGTGTTTTCACCATCTTCAAAGCTAACCAGTTGGTTACGTAAAATACAAAGTTCATTGAAACTTTGAATAATATCTTGAGGGCGAAGTCTATTTTCTAAAATGTAATCATAAATCTTTTCAGGAATAATCTTTTTAAAATTTTCACTGAAAATATTATGTTCGAAAAGAAAGTTATGAGCGTATTCATCGGTTCTTGTTTCTTCTCCTTCGGATTTGGAGAGATTCAAGCCAATACCAACGACCAGAGTGTTATTTTGACTTTGAATTAAAATTCCACCACATTTTCCTTCTCCAAGATAAAGATCATTGGGCCATTTAAGACGAATATGTTTTTTGTATTTCTCTTCAAAAAATCGAGACAGAATGATGCCAATTTCTAAAGAAGAAAGAGTAAAACTCTCGCAAGGTGCCAAAGTAAAAGAAAAAGCTAAGGCATTTTCATAAAAATGCCACATATTTCCACTACGACCTTTTCCTGAAAGTTGTAAGTCAGTAGAAACAAGAACGTTTTTTGATTCTGCTAAAAGATTATCCAGATGGATTTTTAGGTATTCTTGTGTAGAATTGCACTGGTTTAAATGAATCGTTTTCATACTCTTAAAAATCATAGGAGATTCCATGAGCTTAATCAAAAGAAATAATCCACGTGCTATCAAATTTACGACAAACATCAACCCATATGCTTATGGAAGTGTTATTGCTGAGTTTGGAAATACCAAAGTTCACGTCACTGCCATGGTGGAAGAAAGAGTGCCTCCTTTTTTAAAAGGAAAAGGTGTTGGTTGGGTGACGGCTGAATACTCAATGTTGCCTGCTTCATCACAACAAAGAATTGAACGTGAACGAAAAGGTGCTGGTGGACGAACACAGGAAATTCAACGACTCATTGGCCGAAGTTTAAGAGCGATTATTGATACTGATAAATTAGGAGAAAGGACGATCACAATCGATTGTGATGTTTTAGTAGCTGATGGAGGAACCAGAACGACTTCTGTTTCTGGTGCCTATGTGGCCTTAAGTTTAGCGGTACAACGAATGATGAAGGAAGGCTTACTAAAAATTAATCCGATCACTGCTCAGCTGGGAGCTTTGAGTGTAGGAATTGATAAACAAGGACAAATTATTGCTGATCTAAACTATGTAGAAGATTCGAGTTGTGAAACAGATATGAATATTGTGATGACCTCTCAAGGAAAATTCGTCGAAATTCAAGGAACAGCAGAAGGAGAACCTTTTTCCAAAGAGCAGTTAGAGGCTTTACTTGAATGTGCGAAACATGCTCTTCAATCTGTCTTTTCCGAGCAGAACAAAGTTTTAAATGTATGATGAACTTTATTCTTGCTACCTCTAATCCTCATAAGGCGGAAGAGTTTAATGTCCTCTTTAAACCAGAAGTTTTGAAAGTCATTGCAGCTCCTAAAGCTCTAGAAGTGGAAGAGAATGGCACGACTTTTATGCAAAATAGTTTTCTTAAAGCGAAAGCTTATTATGATGCTTTTAAACTACCTGTAGTCGCAGATGACTCAGGATTGTGTGTGGAGGCTTTGCCAAACGATTTGGGTGTGCATACTGCGCGCTTCGGTGGGGAAGGTTTAAAGGCCAGTGAGAGATGTGAGTTACTTATAAAAAAGATGGAAAATGTGGAGGCAGCTAAGCGCCAAGCCTATTTTGTATGCTATCTCTGTTTCTATTTAGACCCCAATCAAGTGTTCTTTTTTGAAGGCCGTGTTCACGGCTCTATAGGCTATGAAATGAGAGGGTCTCAAGGATTTGGTTATGATCCGGTTTTTGTGCCGCGTGATTATAAAGGAGACAAGAGTTTAGCTGAGATCCCAGAGTGGAAAGACCAACATTCTCACAGGGCAATTGCCACTCAATTAGCACAAAAATTCTTCCAAGAAAGAGTTGGACAAAGGCCCTAAAAGGGCTTATAAATTTTAACTCTAAGATAGCATTTTTACGTGCGTCAAAATAAGAATCGGGGTGTAGCGCAGTCTGGTAGCGTATCTGCTTTGGGAGCAGGAGGCCGGAGGTTCGAATCCTCTCACCCCGACCATCTTTTTTTAGAAATCTATAGGCTTCTTGGCTTTCTTTTTCGTTCCAATATTAATTTTCAGGGTACCACCAACCGTCGGAATAGTAGGCGTGTTAGAGCGATAAGTGCTCGGTTGAATACCATTCACCCAGGCGGAAGCTGTTCCCGAAATATTTTTGTATTTAAAGTTTTGTGCGAAAGTCACACTGAAACCATCCAGCCCAGTAGAGTTTTGATACATATTAATGGATCTCACAGCATTGGCGCCTAAGCGCATTTGTCCCACGCCACCTTGATAACCCACCAGGATACTACTGTTATTGTGGAGAATTCCCGACGACATCACCACACGGTTACCTAAGCGTGAAACCATTAATTGTGTATTAGAAATAACAGAGGTCTTATCATTAATTTTCTGAGTAATATTTAATTCAGCACCTACAGCATTAGTCAACGCTGGATTAATATTACCGGTAAAATCCTTTTTTAGATCAGTCATGTAACCTTGGTCGCGTAGAGCGATCGTTTGATCTAGTTTTCCAGCTAAACGAATTTTGGTTCCCTTCTTCGAGTATTCCCCAAAAGCTTGGATAAACGTTTCTAAGTTTCCGTCTCCAGCTAGAGCTTCTCCCACTGCGAGAACACCATCAGCTTGGTAACCAAGAATTCCTCCGAACTTAAAGAACTCTGATTCATAAAGAGAATGAATGATTCCACCATGAAAGTTTAAATACACATTTAAGACATCGAGTTTAGATTCAAGTTGCCCATAATGGAGAAAACTATTGGCCATGGACATCGAGTGGTAACGTTCTGTTTTGACTTTACCTTGTTCATTTTTTAATTCTTGATATTTACTACGTGAAACAGCCACTCCAAAAATTTGCTGATCGTTAGTATTGCCTTCATAAACAATAATATCGTTGGTGATTTGTTTTCCATTCACAGTTTTTTTATTTTCAAAGGTGAGTGTGACTTGATTGAAATTTTGATTTCCCATATAGGCTTTGTTAAGTTCATAATCTTTTCTCGTCAGCGCTTGAAGAAACCCACGAAGAGAATTGTCTAAATTGCCAATTTGAACTTGTTTACCATCTTTTCCTTTGAAAATGCGATACATGGTACCTAAATCTTCATATCCAGGATTGTTGTTAGAAAGACTAAGTTCAGTTTGATTATCAATCGAATTTTCTTGAACTGTGTTGTAGTTAATCAACACAATCTTGTTAGGGTCCTTAGGGTCAATAATTCCTGATATGACATGTTGAGATTGATCCACAACATAGCCTATTGTAATAGCTTCCCAACCTTTAGCTTCAGCAAAAGTAGAAACAAGAAAGTGATGATCACCACAGATTCCTTGTTTGGTATCTTGCATAGTCATTAATTCAAAAGGAGAGCGAGTCCCTTTACCTCCAAACTCCGTCTGTTTAAATAAAGCACGATCACCATTATAAGGAAGATAATTTGCTAAATCAGATAAAAAATTCTGGTATTCTTCGTCGCTCATCGCATTAGCATAACCTTTAATTTTTTCCATCATCTCTTCATTCGTTTTAGAGGATTCTAAATCTTGAAATTCTGATTGATAGTTAGAAGAGAAATAAGGCCTTTCACGAAAGCTTTCAATCGACCGGCTAGGTAATCCTTGGTATTTCACTTCAAAGAGAACTACTCTTCCTTCGCTGTCTGTTTTAAAAGGCTCAGGTGAATATTGGGCAAAAACAAATGAAACTAAACTAAATATAAGTGTAATCATAGAGTACGATTCGGCTCTTTTTGATCTTCACTTTATAGATTTAAGTAACTTATATGTCCGACCAATAAGGGTCAGTACCTAGGTTAACCAGGAGTTTTTACAGGGAAAACCTAGGTTGACGACGAAGCTTTTTACTCGCCGTAGTATGCAGCAAATTTTAAGGGGGACAGGTATGAAAACGTCGTTCAAAGTTAGCTCATTTTTTCTATTCTTTATGCTAATCAGTTCCACTGCCTTTGCAGGGAATTTAATAATTGCATCAAAAAAAGAATTATTAAAAGTGCATAACGCTTTAATGGAAACTGTATTTCCCTATGATGAAGGCAGCGTTCCTCAGCGATATAAAGATGAATTAAATAAAGAAAGCCCAGTTATTTTCAAAGAAATTATTGAGAGTAAAGAAGCGATTCAAGTTTTAAAAGCTTTTGCCAACCTCAAACAATTTGAAAATCCACTTTTTATCAAAGTCATCTACCAAATGTTTACTGGGGAAAATCCAAAATCAATAAAGTCAGAAGACTTTAGCGAGATAAAAAAATTCATCCAAGATAATAGTCGCCCTCAATTTGGTCTTGCTCTTTATGAATTGCCTGTTATGAAAAGACGTGAATTACTCAGCATAATGCTGCAATCAAAAGTAAATTTTCACCGACGAATGGCCTATATTGCTAAAACACTTTATATCACAAAAATCTATCGTGGAAAATTAGCAGAAGAGATGTCTGGATTAGTGCACAGAGAAGACACGAATGAAGTTATCCCTCCAGCGCCTAAATTTAAGGCCAAGATTAGTTTTGATGCTAAGAAAAAAATTATCAAAGAAAAGTTTGATTATATTGTTGTTGGAAGTGGAGTGGCAGGATCAGTGGTAGTGAACCAATTACAGAAAGCTGGAAAAAAAGTTCTTTTACTTGAAAAAGGGCCTTTCATTATTCCTGGTGGAGTGAATGCCCGTGATAATTTTAAATTTATGGAACACGGAGGATTAAGAGGCAGCTTTGATGGGGGCATGTACTTCTTGAATGGAGCTGTATCTGGTGGCGGTTCAAGTGTCAACATTGACATGTCTTATCCACCAACACTTCCTTATATTGCGATTAATTTTGAGCGTTGGAGAAGCGAAGGAAAAGTACCTAATGAAATTTGGTCACCAAAACAAATTAGCGAAGCTTATACTTGGGTTCGAGATATGTTTGAGCCAAGAATCGTTGGACCAGATGAATTAAATGAAAATAATCGCATTTTAATGAATGGAGCTGATCAATTAGGGCTGCATTGGGAATGGTTTGAGCTCTTAACCCTTAAAAACAAAGAAGACAGACCTGGTTATATTTCAGATAAAAAATCAGTTGTAGAGGTACTTTTGGAGGAAGGTTTTGAAGCAAATCAAAATCCAGTGGCTTTTCTTCCTAATTCAAAGGTCTTAAAAGTTCTTCATCAAAAAGTAAAAGATATAGATTCAGCTTACGGAGTTCAATTTGAAGTCCAGCAAGGTTGGGGCGCCAAAGGGATGATGGATGACCCTATGAATTTAAAGATGCCAGCAGGATCCAAAGTGGAAGTTTATGCAGATCATGTAATCCTTTCGGCAGGAACACTGGGGACCACGATGGTGTTATTACAATCTGAAATCAAAAATGATTATATCGGTCGTGGAGTTGTTTCTCACCCCTTTGCCCCAATTCTTGGTCACTTTGATCATGAGGTAAATGCCCACTTAGGTACAGCTTCAGCTGTTTATGTAGATCATTTCTTAACAACAGATGCAAAAGATAAAAAAGAAGGATTTCTAATTGAAGGCGCTGGCGGGAATCCTGCCTTAGTAGGTGTTATGGTTCCAGGAAGTCCAATGCAAGTTTATGATAATGTTAAACGTTCTAAAAAAGCTGCTGGAATGGGTGTGATTTTAGTGGAAGATACAAATCTAGATAATAGAATTATGTTGGGTAAAAATGGTGAACCTTTCATTAAGTATGCTCTGAGCGATAAAGATAAAAGAAGATTCGGTAAAGGTATGGCCACAGCGATGAGAATTTTATTTAAAGCGGGTGCCAAGAAAGTTAGTATGAATAACTATCAAAATTTCTTTTCTGACCAACAAGGGATGGAGTACCAATATTTTACTGATATCTCACAAGCAGATTTAGTAGAAAAAAACTTCGCAGCGATTCCCAATCAAGCGCTAATGATGGGGGCACATATGCTAGGGGCTAATAAATTAGGGACTGATCCGAAGAAAAGTGTAGTCAATAGCAATCATGAATCGTGGGAAGTTAAAAAATTGTATGTAGTTGACGCCTCAGTTTTCCCTGAGTCAGTAGGGGCGAATCCAATGCAAACAATTTATACCATGGCGAAAATGTTTGTTGACCGTCATCTACAAGGAAATAAATAATGTTCTGGCAGGGTTGGCAAGCCGCCGCTTGTTTATCATCACACTGTTTCTGTGAGGGGCCCTATTGGGGAAATTCAATATTACAACCCATGAATACATTGACGGCACTGGGTTTTTTAGTCAGTGCTGTGGCCATGGTCTTAACGGACAGAAGAAGTTTTAATAACGAGGTCGTTTGGAATTCTTTTTTTAAAACGATCTATTTTGGGGCGTTAATTCTATTATGGTTTGGTACTGCCCTTTTTCACGCTTCATTGACTAATATCGGTCAATGGGGTGATGGTATGGGGCTTTATACTGTAATCACATTCGTAGGACTATATTTTCTTAATTTAAGTTGGAAATTATCCAAGTTAAAATTTACGTTGGTTTTTGTTCTGCTTAATTTAGTGGCTGGATTCTTTTCCTACCAATTTATGCAATTTCGTCTTCCTCTCTTTGGAACTTTTGTCGGTTTAACTTTTTTCATTATTCTTTTTCGAGGAAAAGATAATAAGTATTTTATTTACGAAAGAAAGTATCTTGCACTGGCGATAAGTCTCTTTGTCGTCGGTTTAGGATTTCAAGTGGCGGATAATAAATTACTACTATGTTCACAATTTTCAATATGGCAGGGCCATGCTCTATGGCACATATTATCTGCAGTCGCGACTTATTATCTTTATCTTCTAATGAAGACAGCCAAGTCACTAGGGTAAATACCTGATAATCTTCAGGCAAATGATTACCTGAACAGTTTAATTTTTTCTTTTAATTACCGATAAAGTAATCATGTCAGATCTGCATGAAATTCGGGAAGGCCAATCGCTGGAGCTTTTAAAAGAGCTGCATATCCTTACTCGTGATGGAAAGTTAAATCAGGATACTCGGCGTAAGCTTAAGCAAGTTTATCATCTTTATAATTTTATTGAACCCTTACTTAAAGATATGCAGAATAAAAAAAATGATTTAAGTCTAGTTGATCATGGAGCAGGAAAATCATACTTAGGTTTTATCCTCTATGATCTTTTTTTTAAAAATCTTCCTCACGGAATGATTTACGGTATTGAAACCAGAGATGAATTAGTTAAAAAATCGATGGATCTTGCGAACAAATTGCAATTTTCTCGCATGAAGTTTCTGCATTTATCAGTCGAAGACTCGATCCAAAGTCAATCGCTTCCTGAAACAGTGGGAGTGGTTACGGCACTTCATGCTTGCGATACTGCTACTGATGATGCGATTGAATTTGCCCTGAAAAAAAAGGCTCAGCATATTGTCTTAGTTCCTTGCTGTCAGGCTGAAATTGCCAGCATACTGCGTAAGAATAAAGGACCTAATTTGGCCAAAACAGTTCTGACTGAAATTTATCGCCATCCTATTCACACAAGGGAATTTGGCAGTCATATCACCAATGTCCTTAGGTGTCTTTGGTTAGAAGCCAATGGTTATCAAGTTACTGTCACAGAGTTAGTGGGATGGGAACATTCCATGAAGAACGAGTTGATTGTTGCTACTTATAAGGATTTACCACGACGTTATCCTGAAGAAAGGTTAAAGAAATTATTAGAAGAGCTAAAATTAGAGGAACTATCCAGTCGTTATTTTAAGGTGTAACCATGTCATTAATTGTCCCTTTTTTTATTGGAATCATTACCTGGCCTATTTTGGAGTATTCTCTCCATCGATTTTTAGGTCATGTTTTCAAGCTTAATACCTTGTTCAAAGTCCAACATACTCGACATCATATAGAAACAAATTACTTTGCTCCAAATTTTTATAAAATTTTGGCAGCAATACCAGCATCTATACTTGTTTATCTTTTAGGTTTCTTGTTATTTAAAACTTGGTTTCAAGCTCTAAGTTTAACTCTCGGTTTTATCGTGATGTATGCATTTTACGAATGGACTCACTATTCATTTCATATGCATGCCCCAAAAACTAAATTAGGCTTAAATCTTCGTAGACATCATTTTGCTCATCATTTTCATAATGCTAAATTCAATCACGGAGTAACGACAAATTTATTAGACCATCTGTGTGGAACTTATTTAAAGGTAGATAAGGTTAAAGTCCCCAAATCACTCTTGTTACCCTGGTTAACTGATCAATCTGGTCAGGTCAAACCAGAGTTTTCTCATCATTTTGAAGTAAAATAACTCAAGTATCTTATCTTTTCTTTCTCCTCACCGATAAGGTTCTGAGGATATATCTTGTCACCAAAAATCATATTACTTTTATTTTCACTGATTTTCTCAAACCTTGTCTGGTCATCATCAGTACAGTTTGAAACTCCCGCTTTTAAAAATGAAGATGGGGAAATTGTTGTTACGCAAGTCATGGTGAGTGAATCGACAGAGGAATCTCTCGGGGCCGATGTCAAATTATTACAAACATTTTTATCAGAAAGTCTAAATTCACCCATTCTGCCATTTTTTCTTTATGCAAATTTTTCTGGAAATAATACTGAGATCGGCCAGGCCATTGATTCTGGGATTATTGAGAAAGAATTAAGTTCCATTAATTTTTCAGTAAAAGAAAAGGTGGAGATCCCCAACGAATGGTTGGAAATATTTGGTAACCGAAAGCCTAACCAAGAAAATGGCCTAGATTATGAGGAAGAATTCAAGAGATACTATAAAAGTAATTACAAAATTAGAAAAATTAGTCTTATTGCTGCCAGAACATTAGTTAATGGGACTGTGGCAACTACAGGTTTCTTAGCTGCCCATGTGCCTCTATCTTCTGCGATTATTTTAGGTAGTTTGACCGGAACTCTTTCGGGAACATTCCAATTGATTTCGAATCAACTTAGTACTTATTTAGCAACAAATAAATTTGAAGTGAAATTTAAAAAACTTATAGGATTTAAAAATCCTGGAGAAGTTGGTAAATCAAAGTTTTTTGCAAGTCAATTTAAGTGGTTTACTTTAGAAATTGGTT
>JBEIOQ010000147.1:0-2736 GCA_040377495.1 Halobacteriovoraceae bacterium | reverse complement strand
CATCGCTCCCGGATAAACGGTACCATAACCAATATCGTGTTTCTTTAAATATTCAATGAAAGCAGGGCGTGACTCTGGAGTCATCACTGCTACAGAAAGATATCCATTTTCCCAAACATTTGCCGCTGGTGCGATAAACTTTAAAGCAGAATTTTTGATTTTCTTTCTGTATTCCGCGCATGCATGACGACGGCTTTCCAGACGAGCATCGATATGTTTTAAAGATTCATTTAAGAAGTTCGCTTCATAAGCTCCTAAACGTGAGTTCCATCCAATATAACCATGTTCGTAATGGCTAATACGTCCGTGGTTGATTAACTTCTGAGCCACTTCTGCAATTTTTCCATTTTGAGCAAAAATCCCGCCAGCATCTCCACTTGCCCCTAAAACTTTGGCTGGATAAAAACTAGTTGTCGCCACATAACATCCTGTTAGTAGACTTTGGTTATTGATTTTCACGCCAATTGCTTGGGCGCAGTCTTCAATGAGAATGACACCTTTCTCCTGGCAAAGTTTTCTGATTTCTAAAGTTTCAGGACAGGCCCAACCATACAAATGAACAAGCAATGCAGCTTTGGGATTAAATTTTTCGATGGCCTCTTTCACTGCTGCTGCCGTTAAATGAAGAGTCTCTTTTGAAACGTCGACAGTATAAGGAACAGCTCCCACGTTCACTACGGTTTCAAAAGTGGCCCAAAAAGTCATATCTGGAAGGATGACTTTATCATCTTTACCAACACCAGCCGCTCTTAGCGCAACTTGAATGGCATCAGTACCATTAGCACAACCTAAAGCGAATTCTGTTTGAGCATATTTTTTGAGATTGTTTTCAAACTCGCCGACGATGGGTCCACCAACGAAGTGCCCATTTTTAATCAAAGCAGAAGTTTTTTCCGTAACTGTTTCGTAGAAGTTTTTTTCGAAACGAAGAATATCAATAAAAGGTACTTTCATAGGGCCCTCTCAAATTTTAAGCAATTTTAAGACATTCTACTTAAAAAATTTGTCTCTCAAAAGCTTAAAAATCAGAGGGCCACTGAAAATAGGCGACGCGGTCTGTTAATTAAACATTAGCACTGTCTGTTACCAAAAATATGAGTATCGACAGAAAATTTTCCTGGTCCAACGATCAGAAAGATCACAGAAATAACAAAATAAAGTAAAGCAAGTTCATATGAGCCTCCTCCTTTTGAGACAAATGGATCACCTAAAACAACAGCGTGAAAATAAACGGCTACCAACATAGTGCAGGCCATTCCAAACGATGCAATGGATGTAAGTGCACCAAGAATCCAAGCAATCCCTCCACCAAACTCAGAAAGAGCAGCTAAGAATTGAAAGAAACCTGGAACTGGAGAGCCTGCTGGCATCCAAGAAAATGGAGTTTGAATCTTTCCCCAACCATGCATGATCATCGCAGTACCCGCAACTAATCTTAGAATTAAAAAAGCAGTGGAAGTTGCCTTTGAATGCTCAGGCACCTGAAAACAACATTTGATTCCCATAAAATCCTTTTTATAAAAATACATATTGAAAGTTACTTAAAAAGTGTAACGAATTAAAAACGAAAGGAAAAGAAAAAGGGTAAAGCAGAACAGACAATTTACTTTTTCAAACTATTTTCCAAATTGATCAATGGCCCACTGAAATGCTTCTTGATCTTTTTTAACTATTTTAAAAGATGCATCCACCACCACAAAGGTAGGATAGTAACTAACGTCCAGTGATTTTAAAATAGAACGATCATGATCGATTAAAGACCCTCTGCCGAAACTGTCAGCTAATTGTTGGTTTTCGTGAGCTTGTCCCTCGCCGACGACCACCATGATGCCGACATCTCGATTGAACTCTTGAGCATTTTTTAAAAGATCAGTCAGAATTGGTGCAACATCCTTACAAGCTGGGCACCAAGGAGCAACGTAAATGACAGAGCACATTTTTTTACCCAAACAAGGACTGTCCATTTTTGTAAAGCTCGGAGGAAGTTTTCCTGAAGGTAAAAAATTTGATTTTATTTTTGGCCAAAGAAAAAATGCTCCAATAAATAAAAGAGGAAGAACGAACCTATTCATGAAACACTATCCTTTATTTTGCCAAATAAACTATCACGATGCTCTTTGACGGTAATAAAACCATGAGGTTCATGACATTCTATCGCATGCACCTGCTCTTTAAGATCGCTAATCACATTCGGTGTACACCAATGATCCTGAGGGTGGTAGAAGGTTATAATCTTCTCACGTTTCGATTGAGGAATTCGTACGCTAGTATTATCCACCGCGATCGTTCTCGCTTCATGACGAGCGATATGAAACGTTTTCTTTAGTTCTTCATCAGTAACCGGCTCTAATTCATCTGAGATTAGTTCTAACCAGTGACGCTTTTTAATAATCGCTTGTTTGACTAATTCACGGTGATAAAGAGCCGAGACTGTTCTGAGAATCAGCCTGCCTTGACGAGATGGTCGACGTAAAAAAGGATGGAGTAAAATTACTTTTCCTACAACTTCGTTCATTTCTTCTAATAATTTAAGGGCGAAATGACCACCTAACGAATGACCCACCAGTGTTATGGGAGCAGAACACTTTTGTTGAAATTCTTTTAGTTGCACTATTAGATGCTGCAACATCAACTCCATCGCTAAATGTGAATCTTTGGTTTTCATCAGCTCAGGATAAGAAGCAACTTTCACTTGGGCCTTAGGTTGAATGTCCACGATTTCCTTTCCCCACAAAT
>JBEIOQ010000011.1:0-30756 GCA_040377495.1 Halobacteriovoraceae bacterium | reverse complement strand
TTGCTGGTGCTGACGATAATGCCAGTGGGGCAGCCTCTCTTTTAGAAATTGCTCGTGTTCTTTCCACTGCACCCACTAAAAAAACTATCCGCTTTTTGGCCACCAATGGTGAAGAACTTGGTCTTTATGGAGCTAAACATTACGCAACGTTATTAGCGAATGAAGGAACGATTAAAAATCTTAAACTAGTTATTAACATGGATATGGTTGGCTATAATTCCAATGGGATTGTTGAACTAGAGACCAATAAAGAATACGAAGGTCTGGCAAATTGGTTTGCCAAACTTGCGGCTGAATACACCAAATTAAAATCAAAAATCACTTTAGGAGCTTGGGGATCTGACCATGTTCCTTTCCTAGAAAAAGCTGTTCCCACACTCTTAACTATTGAGGACTGGAGCACAAAAACTCCATGTTATCACAAAGAGTGCGATAAGCCGGAAACACTTAACTACAACTATGCAAATGAGATAACAAAACTCAATATTGCAGCTGTGTTAACTAAAGACGCAGAATAATTTTAATTAATTTTTAGTTCTTTTCTTCGTTTTAAAGCGTGCTCGCGGCACAGTTCAATTTCTTTGTCAGTGATTTCACCTTGTGGCCCCATAATTTGTGCTAGCCTCACACCATGCTTGATTGCCATTTTATAGATATCTTTAACATTTTGATAACTTATCTCACGGGATAAAGTAAAAGCTTCAATTCGTCCCTCTAATAACAGCAGGGCCGTTTCTGCCAAACAGGCATAAACCACATTTCCCTCTAGGCCAATATCAACATTGAGATAAGGTTCTCCCGGAAGTTCTACTTCACCACTGGCAATAACTAAAACATCCGGACGCTTCATCGAATCTTCTTCAGAAATATCAAAGGGCCGACTTACATCACAAATAACACAACCTGGACGAACCTGCATGATATCGAGCACTCTTTCACCTTGATTGCTAGTAGTGGTGATAATTAAATCGCAGAATGGACTATGAGGGTTAGGATCCGTAGTGATAATTACTTCACATTGTGGAGCAATTTTTTTGATCTCTTCTTTGAGCTCCAATAATTTATGAGTTCTCGGTGCCATAATCACAATTTCTTTATAAGTTTGTGCTAAAAGTTTCGCTGATACACTTCCAATACTACCAGTGGCTCCAACAATCATGGCGCGGTTGTTGATCGGATCCCCCTTGATACCACTCCATTGAATGAAACCCATTTTTTTACACGCCTCTTTCGCTGCCCAAAGTGTAGCAGAAGCTGAAAGGGAATTTCCCGTGGTAACAGGAATAGGGCTTAGATTATTTACCGTGACACCTGCATCTCCTACAATTTTAGTATATGCTCCAAGGCCAATCATCGCCGCTTCTGAGGCAGCAGCATCTTCACAGATTTTTACTAACTTCGAATAGATAATTTCGGGATCCTGTTCAAGTAGCTTTTTAGGTGTGTCCATTACGACGTAAATAAGACCTTCAATTTCTTTTTGATTACTTACACTTTTTATTCCAGTTATTTTTCCATAATAAGATCCAGGAAGTTTTGTCATTAAACTCTCAAGAGGTTTTTCTAGATATTTTTTTAAGGGCTTTAATTGCCTCATGATGGGCACGCGGAAAATATCTCGAGTTGAGAGCGGGTGAATAATAAATGCAAATTTCTGAGGAGAATCTGATTGATGAGGCGAAATGTTTATTACATCTGGTTTAAGGTTTAGCCTCTCAAACCAAATAATGATATCTTCGATATTTAAAGGTACTCTTTCGTTTTTTAAACATTGAAGGATGGCTTCTCCTACCGAAAAATTAATAAGATTGTTATCAAAATCTCGTGGAATAAAACTGACGACTTCTCCAACCTCTGCTTTTCTTAAGCGTTTTTCTAGGTTGGCAGGCATGTAGTCGACTACCACGGTTTTTCCTTTCATAAAGTCCACATTGATCGTTTCAAATAGAGTGGCATTACCGATGAAGATTTGAGATTTTCTAAACTCATCCAGGTTGGGTATGTCTTCAACTTTTTTTCTCTGTGAATAGGATAAGGTTTTGTCAATTTTTACACGTTTTAAAAAAGGAATAAGTTTTTTAGTGTATTCGTTAAGTTCTTTCATTCCCTTTAATGTTTGTGGAATGTTGAGATGAATAAAAGGGTCAGCAAAAAGTAAACGGTGATTAATATCTTCTAAGGCCTGTACTAAAGGGAGTTCAATCACACCGGAAATAAATCCAATTTGCTTTTGTTTGAAAGTATGTGGAGAAGTTTTAAAAAATTCTCGCAAGGCCCAAGGCCAATAAGCTTCTTTGAATATTGTACCATCAACCACCATGGATTCTTTAGGAAGATCCAATAATCTCTGTGTTTCCGGGTGCGCAATAAGACGTTTATCAAATTTAATTCTTGGGGGGACTCCTGAAAGAGCAAAGACGTCCACCTCTCCATCATATTTCTTGATAATATCAGCCATTAGATCCGTATCAAAGTTACAACCAAGTGTGGTAATACGAATTTGTTCCCCACTAAAAGAAATGACCTTTTCTTGGTTATTTTTTGCAGGTTGAAAATTTAGAGCCATGATATGTTTCATTAGTACTTTAAATCATTTAAAGCGTATCGATAGATATTATTACGATAGTCTTTAAATTCCTTGAATTTGAAATTGGGAAAATTCTTTTTTAGATTTTCTTGAGAATAAAGGCAGTTTTTATACATGTAGCTTAAAATTTCTTTAGGAAATCCTAGTCCCATACCTAAAAAGTCATTGGCCTTGGAAAGTGGGAGTGGCATGGCCTTAATATCATAGTTAAAAAACTCTAAGGCTTCATTCAGAAAAGTTTCAAAGTGAATACCTCCATCCACTCCTGTCACATGGTATGTTTGAGTATTTTGCCATTCCCTTTTATCAGACATACTCATGACTACAAAGGCTGCGACTTCATCTACTGGAACAAAAGGAATGTGGACGGTTTTACCGTATGGTACAGGAAGATATTTACTCATTCCTAAAAGTTCTTTAAATCGATCAAAATCTTTAAAACGATGTAGAATCTGAAAAATATAATATGGACCATCAATTTTATTTATAAAGCCCGTTTCAGAATGGCCAATAATTATTCCGGGCCGGTAGATAACTTTAGGTACTTCAGGTTTCCAGTTCACCACAATACATTCAGCATTAAATTTTGACTCTGCATAAAAGTCATCGAAACTTTGATTTTTATCGAGAAAGCTTTCTTGGAAAACACCTTCATAATTTCCGCTAACACCAACGCTGGAAATATAGTGAAGTCTTTTAACCTTTTTCATTCCACTTAACATGTGTAGTAAATTTTGTGTTCCTAGAATATTGCTAATATAGTTTGCTGATTTCGAACTGGATATGTCGTAATGAGCAGCGACATGAAGTACGTCTGCTTCTAGGTTTTGTATTTTAAGTTGATCTTCATAATTAGAAAATATTTTTAAGTCTTCTAAATCACCAGGGATTAGTTGAAGATTTGAATATTGCGAAAAAGACTCTTTAATACGATGATAAGTTTTTGGTCTTACTAAAGCGTAGACATGATCATAATTCTTACAAATTTTTTCCACTAAATGTGCACCAAGAAAACCAGTTACTCCAGTCATGACAAGGTTATTCATGATTTTTTCTCATGGTATAAACGTTGAGCACCTGAGGAAGAATATCAATTTGGTAAACGTTACTAGATTCAAAAACTTCACCATCTCCCCAGAATGGAAGCTTATCACCATTTTCAGATTCTATTTTAAGTGATTTCGTTTGAAAGCTAATAAAGTTTTTATCATTAGTTGGAATATTTCCCATGAGTAATCCAGCGATGCAGCGGGAAAGATTTAAATTATTTGAGTGCCCAAAAACAACGACATCAAAAATTCCATCATCATTACTACTTCCATCAATTACTTTAATTTTACCTGCTATTTTTTCTTGATTGAGTACTACAATCATGGCCGTTTTAAGGGATTTGGTTTGATCATTGTAACTTAATTTTACGTTATAAAATTTAAGATTAGGCTTTAGTAAATTAATAGCCAGAAAAAGATCGTATGTTTTATGTTTAAGTAGACGCATTATATGTTTAAAGCGTGGATACTTTTTTCGAAGCGAATTGATCTCATTGGTAAGTATCGCTCCAATCCCGATCCCACCATTCGTCGCCATGGCCCTTCCATTAATTCGAATCAGATCAATTTTTTTGCATTGATCTTTACGAATGAGCTCTATGGTTTTGTCTAGTTTACGGTTTAGTCCTAACTCGCGAGCAAGGTCATTGGCGGTTCCACCAGGTATGACCAGATATTTGATATTGGTATTAACTAAGGCCTGAATTAATAAGTTGACTGTCCCGTCGCCGCCAATAGAAATGATGACTTCGACCTGGTTCTGGATTGCCTTTTTTACTTCTTCTTGTATCTGTTCTGGGCTTTGGATAGGGATAAAGTTCAGCTCACTACGGAAAAGGATTTTTTTTATGGTATCTACCCAGAGACTTTTTCCTGCCCTACTGGCCCGCGAGTTATAGAAAATCACTATCTTTTGCATCTGCCTAAACCCGTAATGATAAAGGGACTTATTACTAACAAGTCTATTATATGTGAATTTTTTACAAGGGCGATGGGATTAGATTTTACCTCAGTGTACTATGTCACTCAGACTCAAAGATTCAGGTATTAATTGGATAAACTTGCTCTAGAATTTTTAGCAAGGATTTAGAGGTAAAAATGGCGACTTTAAGCAAATCATCTAGTGAAAAAGCCTTTGCTAGGAACCTTCCAGTACTTATTAGTTCAAGTTTTTACTTTTCAGGATTAGTCTCAAAATCAATCATTTCGAATCAATTAAAGAAAGCTTCCAAAAAATTTAAAAGTGTTAATGTAATGAACGAGCTTAAGGCCCGTACCCAGAAACACTAAGCTTAAAGAAAAATTCTCTACTGCTCATTCGCACCACTTAATAAAAAAAGCCTCCTTTCGGAGGCTTTGTATTATTAGAGACTTACGTTATTTTACTTCAATTTTTGCCTTAATGGCGAAGTGGTCCGAAAAGCCCATCATGCTTTTGAAAAATGCATTGTGAGCAAAGCGCTTAGGCACACCATTCACCACTGTTCCATAGGTATAGTAATTGGCATCCTTGTAACGATACTTTTGTGTAAGGAATTTAGGACGATGGATATCATATGAATCTATCCTCAAATCAAGTCCCTTTCCATCCGTCATATTTTTCGAAATAAAGAAATGGTCTAACAGATCCCATCCCATACTCGACATATAAAAATAGGTTCCTTTAGGAAGGGCATTTTTTACTTGGGGAGCGATACCATTGTCCTTCATGAATAATCCATGTACATCCCATAAAGCATTAGGCCCTAAGAAAAGACCCTTGGTAAAGGCATGTGGGTTATCTTTGTCGGTAACGTTGAAATCGCCCATTAGGAGGACATGTGTATTAGGGTCTTCTTTCATTTTTTCAGCAATAATTCCCATCACCATTTCTGCTACTTTGAGACGAACAATATGAGGTGCGGATTGGCTAGGCCAATGATTAACCATGATAAATAATGGGTAAGTTTGATCACTACCCCTCACTTCAAAATTAACCTCTAATAAATTTCTGGTGGGTTTAGTAAGTTCTGGTACGGAGATAATGTGTTCTTTAGAAGATTTAAATTTTAAAATATCAGATTGTTTATAGATAAGAGCGACATCAATCCCTCGCTCATCTGGAGAATTAGTCGTGACAAAGTCTTTGTAACCAAGCTTTTTGGCTAAATCGCCGACTACTTTTTCATTCTCAATTTCTACTAGACCAAGAAGATCAGGTTTCTCTACTGTACTAGTAATAACCGAAGCAATGTTAGAAAGTTTCATTTTATAACGGCGGTTAGTCCAATTTGTATCTAAACATTCTTGGAGATAGAAGCTGTTGGCCGGGTTGCTAAGCTTACACTGCTCTTCTTTCTCAGGGTTTTTGACCGACAAAAATGTCCAGTCTTGTTTTCCCTCATCATGGTTAGTATCAAAAAAGTTCTCAACGTTATAGGACATAACATTGAGACTCGCTGCTTGAGATAAAGCAGAGTAAAAAACTAAACTCAAAACAAGTGGTAAATTTCTCATGGAGTCCTCAAAAGGTTAGGAGATTTTTTTGCCGCACTTTAGCTCTTTTTTGACTAAATTAAGAGGCAAAATCAAAGTATTGTAAAAAATTCATGAAGATTACTTGATCCTAGCATAAGAGGCGGTAAAATAGGCTATGGCCAAAGCAGAAATTCAACTAAATAGAGAACATAAACAAGCTTACTATCTACAGATGTATAGCATGATTATGACTTTTGTCGCCCTCAACTTTGAAATTTTGCTGGGTAAAGAATCTTTAGATTTGCTTCATTTTATAAAAATGCTTTTATGGGCCCTCTTCTTTAACTTATTCTTTAAATCTCTATATCGATTAGAAATGTCTTTTTGGATGTTCTCTCTCTTTTTATTTTTTTATTTGGGAAGTTGCCTGGTTGGAACTTTAATTCACCGGGATTCCTATGTTTTATTCTATATGTATATGACCGCTAATGTAGCTCTATGGATGGAGCTCTATATGATGTCATCACCTATTTTTTTTCCCCGTACTTCTTGGTGGGAATATGATTTTCGTTTTAGAAGTGAGTTGAAAATTGATGTGGAAATTCATACAGGCGCCCAAGTTGAATCGTTCACTGGGAGAATGACAGACATTAGAAGACAAGCTGCTTGCGTAGTGCTATTTCACGAGATTCCAAAAAAGAAAAAAATTATTATTAAATCTACTGATTTTGGTTATCCAGTAGAGTTAAAAGCAGTGGTTATTTCTAAAAGAGAATATTCTTTTGGAAGAGGTCTTACCTATGGTGTGAAGCTTTTAGTGAAAACTCCTGCTGAGAAAAAAATGTTTAAACAATTTCATCATTCCTGGCGCCAACTCATTTTACACAAACTCAAAATGAAGTTTATGCATCTTACTGAGCATCACAAAGAAAAAAAGAAAGATAGTAATCATGAACTCCCTTATTAATCTCGCGGAAGCTGAGTGGTTTATGAATCTGGCCTTGGAAGAAGCTGATAAGGCCTACAAACTGGATGAGGTTCCTATTGGTGCAGTTTTGGTTTCCAAGACAGGCGAAGTACTTTCGAAGGCCCATAATTTAAAAGAAAAATCCCATAATCCATTAGGTCACGCGGAGTTAATTGCGATCAACGAAGCAACAAAAAAAATAGGGGATTGGCGTCTTAATGATTGCACACTGTATGTTACGCTGGAGCCTTGCCTTATGTGTGCTGGTGCCCTTTGGCAGTCTCGTTTAAAACAAGTTGTTTTTGGCGCATACGATACAAAGGGTGGATTTCTAAGCCTAAATTATGGACTTCATCAGGATCCACGATTAAATCATCAAATTCAGGTTATGGGTGGGGTTAAGCATATGGATTGCTCACGTTTACTCTCGGAGTTTTTTCGTCAAAGACGCAAAGATTACCATCACGACCATAAGAGTTAGGTCTTCCCAAGCCAAAGTCCCTATGTTAGAAATAAACCCTACTTTTACCGAGTATTAGCGGAGAATTGGCCGAGTGGTTGAAGGCGCACGCTTGGAAAGCGTGTAACGGGTTAAACCGTTCGAGAGTTCGAATCTCTTGTTCTCCGCCATCTTTTTTGCAAACGTTTTAATCAACTATTTTTTCCTAAACATCCCATTAGTAGCTATCGATAAGCTAATGATGAAATTAATTACTATTTTCACTATTTTTTTTTCTACTTTTCTTGCACAAGCAAGTTGTGAAAATTCTTCTGATCTTTTTGGTCTCTCTGCCTTTATTGAGCTGGAACAAGAATCAAGCACAGTCACCGCACCTCTTTTTAAGCCAGTTTTAGATGTTACTGTAAACCTCGATGGTGCAGGGAATTTCTCTATTCTTACTGACGGTAATGGCAGTTTGACCGGTGTACAGTTTTACTACAAGAATGGAGATAAGCCAGAAGACACCACGAAAATTTTTCTTACAGTAGAGCAATTCAACAAGGGTGAAACATTAAGTTATACAGCATCTGATTTCCCTGGACCCGCAACGATAGTGAAGGTTAAACCTGGAACACAATTAAACAAAACGAGTGGTGGAGATTTTCTTTTTCAAATGAGAAAAGATGTGGATCCAAATAAATATCAAGACATCAATTTTAGTCTCAAAAAGGTCAATGGTGTTTGGAGCGTTTATTATAATAACAAACCGGCTAAGTCGATTACTCTCTATCCTGAAACAGAGTGGCTAGTTTCTTGGACGGGAAGCTTTTCAAAATTTGTAGTTAAGTAATAAACTCCCCTAAGTCTTTTTTATCAACCTCCGATAAGTTGAACATGAAATGGCTTTATGTCATCCTCCTTATTCTTCCCCTTAATCTTTGGGCCCTAGACCCCAATGAAGAATTTCCTTTAACTATTACCAAAGTGCATAGACCTGATTTAGTCGTCGTTAATCGTGGTTTAGAAGATGGGCTTCGCTTAGGTGATCACATTAAATTTTATCAAGTAGGAAATTTTTCTGCTCGTGGAGTTGTGGTCAGAACAGAAAAAGAAAAAACTTTCATCAAGGTTTATCGAATAATGGGTAAGCTTGAACAGGGCGCAAGTGGCTTTGAGCTTGTATGTATCAATCGCAGTGAAATTCCCGATTACATAGTTAAAACTCTTGAATCCACTCAAGAGGAAGTCAAAACTCTTCTCTCACAAAAATAATTTTCATTATGGCCCATAGAGTAAAAGTACACATTCCACGTTTTCTTATACATAAGGTCAAAAAAGCTAGTTAAATTCAGTCTATTTCAGAGGAAAAACAGGAACTAATTTTTGACAGAAGCACCCCCCTCATTTACCATGCTTTCGGTGGTCTGCTCTACCAAACCGTAGGGTTATAAACCCCGCCAGGTCGGGAACGAAGCAACGGTAATAATTCCTTGGTTGTGGTGAGCAGGCTGCCGCTTAATGAGCTTAATTTGGATAATAAAAACTCATGTCGTATCAAGTGTTGGCCAGAAAATGGCGACCTAAACAATTCACTGAAGTTATTGGACAGGGCCATGTCACTCGCTCATTAACAAATAGTTTAGTTAATAAAAAAATTGGTCACGCTTATCTGCTGACTGGAACTCGTGGTGTAGGTAAAACGACAGTCGCTAGAATTTTTGCGAAAGCTATTCGTTGTCTCGATCCAAAAGCTGACGGAAATCCCTGTTTAATATGTAGTTCTTGTTCAGATATTGAAACAGGTTCATCAATGGACTTCATTGAAATTGATGGGGCTTCGAACAATTCTGTGGATAATATTCGTAATCTTGTGGATAACGTTCAATATTTACCGACTCAAGGGGAATACAAAGTTTATGTTATCGATGAAGTACACATGCTTTCGACTCAAGCTTTCAATGCTCTGTTGAAGACTTTGGAAGAACCGCCGAAACATGTAGTATTTATCTTTGCCACGACAGAAGTGGAGAAACTTTTAGGAACAGTACTTTCTCGTTGCCAGCGTTTTGATTTTCGCCATGTGAACTTACCTGATTTAGAAGCACACGTGAAAAAGATTTGTGAAGTTGAAGGAATTAAATTTCAGAATAACAAAATTTTGACTCAGATTTGTTTGCAAGGCAAAGGTTCTGTTCGTGATACTCTTTCTTTACTGGATCAAGTTCTTTCTTTTTCCATCAATAACAATATTACAGATGAATCTTTAACTGTATCTTTAGGTTTAGCTCGTACCTCCGCAATTCGTGATTTACTCACTCACATGTTGCTCGGAAATACTAAGGGCTTGAGTGAAACTTATCGTGCTTTGATTTATGAAAATGTTGAGCTTAAAAACATTGCGACGAGTGTATTAAATTCTCTCTTTGATATTATTCAGACCACTGACAATCCGATCAAGGTTTATCAAGAAGACTTGCTTCAACCTAAAACGTTGGATGAGATTACTCCATCGGAGCTTTTTTGGATTTTCGAAACTTTGACCAAAGATTTTGAATGGGGATTAAAATCTCTAGATCCAGTAAAAGTTTGTGAAGTTATACTGACAAAAGTGGCCCTTCGAAGATCTTTCTTTGAACAAAAAAAAAATGAGCGGAAATTAAAAGTATCTGAAGCTGAACTCAATACATTGGCCAAGCCTATGGCCCCGCGTTTTGTTTCTAGTGTTGATGCCTGGGATCGATTGCTAAAACAGCTATTCCAAAAAGTTCCAGCAACGGCAGCCAATCTTGAGCAAGGCAACATCCTTGAAAATTTCAATTTAGAACTTACACAACCTCACATCCGAGTGGGTTTTCCTGCGAATGCACATGTATTTCATGAATATTTGATGGATAAAGAGGTTTATTCAAAGCTTGTAAGAGAAATTGAGGAATTCTATGAGATTTCTTCAGGCAGCTTAAAACTTAATTTAGAGCTTCTCAAAGAGTCAAAAAACTTGGAGAATTTTAAGGCCAAAGTTGAAGTTGAAAAAGAAAAGATTGAAGGTGAGATCGAAGAACGAAAGTCTAGGCTCAGTAATAATCCGTATGTGCAAGAGGCACAAAAAATGTTTAATACTAAAATTGATAAAATTATTTTAAACGAAGATAAATAAAATAAACCAAGGATAAAGTTATGAAAAACATGAATAATCTTTTAAAACAAGCTTCTCAAATGCAGGCCAAGCTTGCAGCTCTTCAGAATGAACTTTCTACTCGTGAAGTAGAAGCTTCTTCTGGTGGTGGTATGGTGAAAGTTAAAGTAAATGGTAAACAAGAATTATTAGCAATTACCATCAACAAAGAGTGTGTTGATCCTAATGACGTAGAAATGTTGCGGGATCTGGTAAAAACAGCCATTAATCAAGCGATGAAAGAATCACAAGATATGGTTTCTCAAGCGATGGGTAAAGTCACTGGTGGCCTTTCTATTCCAGGTCTTTTCTAATTTAAGGACGTTTAGTGAATTTATTGCCTGAGCAACTTAAAAAAACGATTGAATTTTTTTCCAAACTTCCCGGAGTAGGAGAAAAAACAGCGACTCGTCAGGCTTTGATTCTTACTCATTGGGATAAAGAAAAAATCCTGGCCTTTAGTGACGCTTTAAGAAATCTAACCCAATTACAATTCTGTGAAGAGTGCGGCATGTTTGCTCGCGAAAGTGAAAATCTTTGCGAGATCTGTTTTCATTCTGAGCGCAATCAGTCCAAAACAGTTTGTGTTGTGGAAAACATTACTGATTGTATGGCGATTGAAAAATCTGGTTATTACAAAGGTTTATTTCATGTTCTGGGTGGTGTTTTAAATCCTTTAATAGGTATTGGTCCTGATGAATTAAGATTGGATTACCTAGTAGAAAGATTACACCGTCTCGGTATTGAAGAAATTATTTTGGCGATTAATCCTTCGGTCGAAGGTGATGCAACATGTAGTTATATCAAAAATATTTTGCAAGGAAGGATACGCGTTGAGCGTATCGGGTTTGGTATTCCAATGGGTGGAAGTCTGGAGTATCTGGATGCCATGACGATTAGTAAGGCCCTAGAAAACAGAAAGATTTTATAATGAATTTAAAACAAACAATTCATCATTTTGTTAATACACAAACTCAACTGGATAATTTAGATTTTTTTATTGTTCGCCAAGATGGGATCGTATTATATGAACATTCAATGCTTGATGCTCAAATAGCAGGGGCTTTGATCAGTGGTGTTTGGCATGCTAGTCACGCTCTTATGAGCCTACTACCCTTAACTTCAGAGAAAGAATATCGCTTAAGTTTTGATACTTCTAATCAGGGTGTGTATATTTTAAATTTTAAAATGGTAGGGCAGGATTTTTATCTAGGCCTCTTATTCAAAGAAGAAATCAATCCAGCGATGTTGAAAAATAAGTTGCGTGATTTTGTGACTAAATTAGAATTTTTTGTGAATAAACAAAATAGCGTGATAGAGAAATCAGATGTAAGAAAAAGTTATCTTTTTTCTAATCTTGAAGATCGAGAAATAGATGCGTTATTTTCCTTTGCAGGCGGTGAGTAAAATATGTCGTTTGTGAATTATCACACCAAAGAAATTAACTGCAAAATTGTTTACTACGGGCCAGGTCTCGGAGGGAAAACGACTAACATTCAGCACGTTTACCAGAAAACGAGTGGGTCAGTTAAAGGAAAAATGATTAGTCTTAACACGGAGAATGAAAGAACGCTGTTCTTTGATTTTTTACCACTCGATTTAGGTGAAATACGTGGCTTTAAGACGAGATTCCATTTATACACTGTGCCTGGACAGGTTTTTTACGAAGCTAGTAGAAAGCTGATACTTCGTGGCGTAGATGGCGTAGTGTTCGTAGCAGACTCTCAAGTCGAACGAATGGACGCCAATTTTGAGTCTCTAGCGAGCCTTGAAAAGAACCTCACGGAGCAAGGTTATGATCTCGAAAAACTCCCCCTAGTGGTTCAATACAACAAAAGGGATTTACCGAACGTCATGCCGATTGAAGAAATGAGAGAACGTCTAAATAAGCGTAGAGTTCCTGACTTTGAAGGAATAGCGAATACTGGACAAGGCGTTTTTGAAACTCTTAAAATGGTATCTAAATTAGTTTTGCTCAATATTAAAGGCGGTCTGGATTAAGCGATTAATCCATTGTTACACAAGGAGAACTTGATGAAGAAAAAGACCACTACTGAAGCGACGGTTGCTGTTCCTGAAGTAAAGAAAGCAGCTAAAGCCAGTACGAAAACTGTGGCCACTAAAGTAGCTATGAACGGTTTGACCGAAGACCAAGTTGAGACCCTCAAAAACAAAATCCTAGATGAGAAAAATAATCTTATCTTCAAAGGTGTCTACGAATCAGATGATTTCAATCTTTCAAACGAAGATAGAAGTGATGAAGTAGATCAAGCTAATGCGGACGTTGATAATGCTTATCGATTACGTTTTAGAAACCGCGAAGTCTTTTATTGCAAAAAATTAGATGAAGCTTTACGTCGCATTCAAATGAATGAGTACGGCAAATGTGAGGAATGTGATTGTAACATTTCTTACCAGCGTTTATTCGCTCGTCCTACAGCTGAACTTTGTATTGCCTGCAAGGAAGAAGCTGAACGTGATGAATCGAACAATTTTATCGAGAGACAATCTAAGTCTTTAGGTAAAGCGATTGATTTAATTCAAACGATTGCTTAAGATCAAACAAAAATGAATAAAAAAGCCCCAAGTTTATCTTGGGGCTTTTTATTTTATGTTCATATTTACGAGGAGCCTATATGAAAAAACTGTCACTAATTACTCTACTTTTGGTTCTAGTTAGCTGTGCTACGCTATTTAGCAATGGCTCAGATAAGATTACCTTCACCTCTGAACCAAGTGATGCTCAAGTGTATTTAAATGGAGTTGAAATTGGCAAAACACCTTTAACTTATGAAGTAGACCGCGCCACCTTTCAACAAAGTGAAATCGTCATTAAAAAAGATGGTTATGAATCAAAAAATTTCATGTTAGGGAGAACTCTAGCAACCGCTGCTATTTTTAACCTTACTTCATGGTTATCTTGGCTAACGGATGCGACTTCGGGAAATATGATTGAGTATTCTCCTCGCGCTTACTTTATTGATTTACGTAAAGTTTCAAAGGCACAAGCTGAAATTAAACGCGCATATTTTGTCATGATTAATCACAAAGCATTATTAAATGATCTTGGTCGCGGAGAAGGTGAGTATCTTGATAGTTTTTTAAAATTGAGCGAACTGAATCCATCCAAGCAAGAAAAGATGAGAACTCATCTTCTTAATCATTCATGGACATACTTTCAATACGCTTACCCTAACGATATCTATCGCCAACTAGAACTTGATCTTAAAGCTCTTTAAAAATCGTCTTTTAAGAGGCCCAAGTAATGAAGCACAATAATGTGTGACTCTATTAGGGCCTCTTGATTAAAGTTCGAATAACGAAGTCCAATCAAATGATGTCCCTTAATTTGTCCCAAATGAAATGATTTAAAGTAGTCTGGAAATTTTGCATCTTTCACATCCACCACACCATCATTTTTTTCTTTCGATTGAAAAAAAGTTTTGGCCAGTAACATCCATAAATGACTTTGGTACCATTGTGATTCTAGCGCCAAAGAAGAGTAAAAGATGGGAGGAAGGTCTTTGTGATTTTTTTTAAACCATGAAGCTTGATATTTATCCGAAAGATATTTTTTTAGTGGATGAACCACTTCATGTTTTTTCAGTTTGAGATACTTGTTTAAAAAACTATCTGCAATAACTTCTTTTGGCGTCAAAATATTGATTAATTTATTATGAGTACGGTGATTTCCTAAAATTGGAGTCGCAATAGTAGAGAGCCCTACTGTGTAGTTTTTAGTTTCTTCCGCATGATCATGTAGATAGTGGAGGGCATCGATTCCGCCTTTGGAGTAGGCGATAAACCAAAATTTGGTGTCTGGATTTTCAGATCTATATTTATTCACCTGATCTCGAATTTGTTCTGCATTGTGTTTGGAGTTTTTAGCTCCGTGCACTTTCATCACGGTGAATTTAATTCCATAAAGTTCACAAATATTTTGCACGCCTCTTTCAAAAGGTGCCATACGGTAAAGTTCGTTCACAAAACCAGGAATCAGAGCTATAGTCACATCCAACTTAGGAAATTTTAATGAAGTTTTATAAATAGGATCAAAATGGTGGTGATTAAGTTCTTCAAAAACGGCAGTAAAAAGTTGTTCATGCGAATAGTATGATTTTTTTCCACTGACTATGCTTTCAATAATTTTTTCATGGTCATCATTAGTAAAAGTTGGACTAATTGCCGGAAGTCTAAAAATCGACCATAGATGATCTAAACCTGATTTCGAAACCCATGCTCCTGACTCTATTAAATTCATTACCAGGCGTTTATAAGCTACCTGTGAATGATCATTACTGTTAATGATGTGTTTAAGATCTGCTTTAAGTTCTTTTTGTGAGGTAGTGAGGGCCTCTTTGAAGAAATTTTGGCTGCGAAAATACTCAGAAGTATAAAGAATCAAAAATCGCTTAGATTCTTCACTCAAAGTTAGTGTTTCCACCATGATTTTATTTCTCCCTGTGACTGACTTATCGGTCTTTTGGGCACCAGATTTTACCAGTTCTTCTCTTTAAAAAGAGCGTGATTAAAGATAAAATGATTTCAAAGTCGACATAATCTGTCAAAAATGGACAAGATAGCGAACTAAAATACTCAAATACTTTTTCGAGGAAATTATGGTAAATCCAATTAATGTGGCCGTGATCGGTGGTTCTGGTGTTTATAAATTAGATGCTATTAAGGTAGAGAACTCGCATAAAGTACTAACTCCTTTTGGTGACCCCAGTGGTGAAGTTCTACAATGCAAGGTGGGTGATAGTGGGTTTTATTTCATTCCTCGCCACGGCATTGGGCATACCCTAACTCCTTCCGAAGTTAATTATCGTGCAAATATTTATGCTTTAAAAAAGCTTGGCGTAAAATATGTCATTTCAATTTCTGCGGTTGGCTCTTTAAAGGAAGAATTACCCCCAACAAAATTTGTTCTAGTGGATCAATTTATTGATTGGACCAAAGGGCAAAGAGAGAGAACCTTTTTTGGTGGTGGTGTGGTTGGACATGTTTCTTGTGCTTATCCCATTGAAAAAACTTTGCAAAAAAGAATAAAAGAATCATGCGAGAAATCAGGTGTTGATCACGCGATGAATGGTTCTTATATTTGTATCGAAGGGCCACAATTCTCTTCAAGGGCAGAGTCTTTATTCTATAAAAATGGTCTGGGAGCATCTGTCATTGGCATGACAAATGTCACGGAAGCTTACTTAGCGAAAGAAGCTGGTCTAGCCTATGCTTCAATCGCGATGGTAACTGACTATGACTGTTGGAGAGAGGGTGATCATTGTACATTGGAAGAAATCATGAAAGTGATGGAGACAAACTATAAGTCAGCTCAGAAATTGATAGTAGAATTGATCCCGTCTCTCTATAAAAACCCAGTTCAGTATATACCTGAAAATAAAATGGCCGTAGTGACTGATCCTCATAAGATCAAAGAAAAACATAAAGAAATTCTTGATGTGATTTTAAGTTAAGTATGACAAAAGAAAATTATGGTGGGCACTATTCAGTTTTAAAGCAAGAATGTTTGCAGTATTTGACGGAAAAAAATAGGAATCGTCCTGCGCTCCTCGCTGACCTTACTTTTGGGGCAGGTGGACACTCAAGTGGTCTGGCATTGCTTAATTCTCAAAGTGTGGTGCTTGCTACAGATCAAGATCCCGATGCCATCAAGAATGGCGTAGACCTAATTCAGAAACTTGACTTAAAAGATCGCCTAAAACTTTATAAAATGAACTTTGTCGACTTTGCCCCTTACTTTCAAACAGTGTTGAAAGAAGAACTTAAAATTACAGGACTGGATGGAATTTTAATGGATCTAGGAGTTTCATCCCATCAATTTGATACTTTTTCCCGAGGATTCTCTTTTCGTGAAGATGGACCTCTGGATATGCGTATGGCGTACGATGATGAAAAAACCTTAACTGCCGCAGATATTGTGAACACTTATGAAGAAGAGGAGATCGCTGATATCCTATTTCTTTATGGGGAAGAAAGGTATTCAAGAAGAATTGCGAAAAATATCTGTCACGAAAGAAAAACTAAACCTTTTACCCGTACCAGAGAGCTAGAAAATCTTATTTTTCATACTTATCCAGAAAAAGAACGTCATAGGGGCACCCATCCAGCGACTCGCAGTTTTCAGGCACTACGTATTGCTGTTAATGCTGAGTTGGAAGTTTTAGAAAAAAGTCTTGAAGCTTTATTTGATTGCCTTGCCCCTGATGGCCGCCTATGTGTGATAAGTTTTCATTCCCTAGAAGATAGAATTGTTAAACATACTTTCAAACAGATCGTTGAAAAAAACATAAATTGTGCAACAATATTAACTAAGAAACCTATATTGCCATCGGACCAGGAATTGGCCGAAAATTCACGTTCACGTAGTGCTAAACTCAGGGTCATTGAAAGATCCGAGTCAAAAACCAAGGAAGGTTATGACAAGAATAAAAAAGAAAAACAAAAATACCGTCATCGCGAAGATCAATAATCTTCTATTTAAATCAACATACTTTCCTTTTGTGTTAACTTTATCAGTAATGGCCATTCTTTTTGTTTTATTTCGCATGAAGAGTGTTGAACAAGATTATAAATTTCACAGTTATAACAAACAAATTGAAGATTCGATCCATGAGAATAAAGAGTTAAGAGCAAGAAAGGCAAAATTACTTTCTGCTAAAAACTTAAGAACATTGGCAGAAAAGCATAATCTCAATGAACCCAAACAAGATCAAATCATTGTGATTCCGTAACCATGGCCAGTAAAAAGAAATTACTCTTTACCCTTTCTGTCTTTGTTGTTTTGTTTGGTCTAGTCATCAGCAAGGCATTTTATGTTCAAGTGGCGAATAGAGGCAAACTTATTGCCTACGCTCATTCACAATTTGTAAGAAAAATTAAAAAGTATCCTCCTCGTGGAAATATTTTAGATCGTAATGGAAACCCTCTCGCGATTAACATTCCTACGTACACACTTTTTACTATTCCTAAACTTAATCACGATAAAATGATTTACAAGGACCTCTCAAGAATTATTCCTGAGTTATCTCATAATAAAATTTTAGCAAAAGTTAAAGGTCGAAAAAACTACACTGTTCTTGGAAAAAAATTAAACTTAACTACACATCAGGTAGAGAAAATAAAAGACTTAGAGGGAATATATTTTGAAAAAGACTACACTCGATTTTACCCTAATCATGAATTACTGTCACAGACATTGGGTTACATGGGGAGTGAAAATCAAGGGTTGGCTGGCTTAGAATTAAAATTTAATAAAGAACTGATTGGGAGTCCGGTTGAAATTAAATTTTATCGTGATGCTAAAGGTAGACCGATAAAATACGAAGACAACGATGTTCAGCTTGAAAAAAAATCACATGACCTGGTACTTTCAATAGATAAAGATCTGCAGGGACAAGTCGAAAAAATTTTAAAAGATGGCATAGAAGAAAATAAAGCTCGTAAAGCGGGTGTCGGAATTATGGATGCCAGCACTGGTGAAATTCTTGCTGTCGCGAATTATCCCTCTTTTGATTCCAATGCTCCCAAGCAATATGATGATCACTTAAAGCGATTAGCTTTTTTAAGTGACCCCTTTGAGCCGGGATCTGTTTTTAAGACTCTGGTGGTAGCAGCTGCCCTAGAAGAAAAAGTAGCGACAGCAGAAACGAAATTTTATTGTGAAAAAGGGAAATTTAAAATAGGTAAACACACTATTTCGGAAGCTGAAGTTCATGAGCAATTCGAGTGGTTAACGGTTGAAGATATTCTTCGTTATAGTTCAAACATAGGAACAACGAAAATTGCCTTTGAACTAAATTATCCACGTATGAGAAAGGAACTACTTCGCTTCGGTATGGGAGAAAAAACTGGAATTGAAATTCCAGGTGAGTCAAAAGGGATAGTAAGTAAAAAAGACAATATTGCTAAAATTAGTTTATCAAATATAAGTTTTGGTCATGGCATCGCTGTGACAGGAATGCAGCTTTTATCCTCATATGCGGCCATAGCGAATAAAGGGATTCAAGTGAGGCCTACTATTCTTAAGCGAAAGGAAGGTGATACTGTTCCTGAGAAAAGAATCATGGAAGAGAAAACTGCCAAAAGTTTAGAAAAAATGTTAGTAAAAGCAGTTCAGGAAGGTACAGGTACCAATGCCATTATTCCCCATTTTAAAATTGCCGGAAAAACAGGTACAGCTCAGCGAGTAAGCGAGTCAGGAGGCTATAGTGGTTATGTCTCTAGCTTTATCGGCTACCCAGTGAATCTTCCTCAGAAATTTGTGATTTTTGTCTACGTTGATGATCCTCGCGGTGCTGTTTACTATGGCAATGCAGTAGCAGCTCCAATTTTTAAAAAAATAGCGCAATATATTCTTTATAAAAACAAAGAATTTAATAATCTGGCACAAGTTGAAGAAAAAGATGTTAAGAGTGAAAACAAGAATTCAGCAAAATTTGTCTCAGCTAAATTTGTTCCTAATGCGATAGATAAAATTAACACCGTAAACTCTGCTTCAAAGTCAATTAGTGGTAAGGCCATTCCAAGTTTTCTTGGTTTAGACAAAATGACTTCTAAAAGATTGGCCCAAGAATTAAATCTAAGAGTTGAGCATTCTGGCTTTGGTGTTGTCAGCGGGCAGTCCATAGATGTAGGGACTCCAATTGAAGATGATATGGTGGTGAAACTAAAATATAGTCCGCCAAGTTATGAGTAGTGATTTAATTCTCAATCTTCTCGCCGGAAAAGTAACCCCGCTTAACTTTTCACCTATATTGGTTCGCTCCGTAGAGTGGAAGTCGCAAAACTCGACAGAAAATTCTATTCTCTTTTATAAAATCAATGATTCCAATGTTGAAAAATTTTTAGAAAGCATGAAAGATGTTAAATATGGAATTATAGTAGTTAATCAGAACTTTAAAGAATTAAAAAATTTACAAAATGTACTAATTACATCAAATCTTGAGTGGTTAGAATGCCAAAAAATTCTAATGGATCATTTTTATCCTTTCCCATTTTCTGAGGTTAAGTTGGTCGGGATTACAGGAACTAATGGTAAAACCACCACCACCGATTTAGTACGTCAAATGTGTATGGAAGCAAAGAAAAATGTATTAACTATTGGAACCTTAGGTGTAAAAAAGAATAAGAAAAAAATCCTTGAAGAAGGTCTAACGACTCCCCCTTATATTGATTTAAGAAAAATTTTTTATGAACACGCTCAAGACGTTGATTTAATTGTCATGGAAGTAAGTTCACATTCTCTAGTCCAAGAAAGAATTTATAAACTTAAATTTGATGTTGCAGCTTGGACTTCTTTTTCTCAGGATCACTTAGATTTCCACTCCAACTTAGATGAGTATTTTCAAGCAAAAACACTTTTAATTGAAAAACATTTAAAGCCAGGGTCTTACTGTTTTGTTCCCAGTTATGAGGAAGAACTTTATTCAAAGCTTAATCATTATTCTTCTGTGATTAAAACGACTAGTTTGCTGGAAAGAAAAATTGAAAAATTACCTTTATTTTTTATGAGTCATTTTAATAAAAGTAATTTAGAAGTGGCCTGGGACGTAACTGAAATTTTGTGGAAGAAAAAAATAAATCCAGATTTATTTAGCTATGAAATGACCGAAGGGCGTTTTTCTATCTTTAATCACAAAGAAAAAATGATCATAATTGATTTTGCTCATACACCGGATGCCATTACAAATATTTGTAATGCTTCCATTCAAGCATTTCCCAAATCTAACATTCATTTGGTTTTTGGTTGCGGTGGAAATAGAGATAAGAGTAAAAGGCCATTAATGGGTGAAGCGGCTGAAAATGGAGCTGATTATGTTTATATAACCTCCGACAATCCGCGTTTTGAAAAGCCAGAAGATATTATCCAAGATATTGTGAAAGGTTTAAAACTTACCAACCATATTGTGGTTGTAAAAAGAGAAGAGGCCATAGCAAACGCATTCCATAATATGAAGGCAGGTGATGTATTGATTATTGCCGGCAAGGGACATGAAAATTACCAGATTATTAATGGTGTCAAACATGAATATTCAGATTTTAAAGTGATTGAAGATTTAACCAGATAGAGAAACAATATGCTTAATTCAAATCTTATTTCCCAGTGTCCTAGTGTTGTTTTTGAATTGGGAAATAATCCCGTAAAAGAATTTAACATTTGCACTGACTCCAGGGCATTTGAAGCAGATTCAATTTTTATTGCCCTTAAAGGAGAAAAATTTGATGCAATTCAATTTGTTGAGCCCTTATTAAAAAAGGGGGCAAAAATTGTAGTTGTTGAAGATTCTAATCGAGAGTTGGCCAAAACATTTTTTCAACAATATCCTGATATTTTTTTTGTTACTTGTAATGACACCTTGAAATTTACCCAAGAATTGGCCCATGCTTATATTAAGTTTTGGCTTTCACAAAGTGCAGACAGGAAAGTCATTGCTATTTCAGGTTCAAATGGAAAAACCACTCATAAAGAAATGCTCTATCACTATTTAAAAGGAATTGTTGCATCTAAAGTTATTTGTACCGAAAAAAATAATAACAATCATCTGGGAGTTCCATTAACCATTTTTCAAATCAAAGAAGATACTCAGTTTGCCATTATTGAATTAGGAAGCAATCATCCAGGTGAAATTAAAGCACTGTGCGATATTGCAATTCCTAATGTAGGAATTGTTACCAATATTGGAGCCACTCACTTAGAGTTTTTCGAAACTGTAGAGAATGTGTTTTTAGAAGAAGGTTATCTATATCAAGCTGTAAAAGAGAATACCAAGGGTGAAGGACTCTTTTTTGTGAATATGGATGATCACTTCCTGAGTAAATTATCTCCTACTAAAGGAACTATTACGTTTGGTGAAGTTAACGGTGAATTTAAAACATCGTTTACTGCTAATTCAGTTTCAATCGAAAACAAAGGAGAAAAAATCATTCTTTCTAATCCTCACATTATTGGAAAGCATAACTTTCATAATTTAGCTGCTACATTTTTAATGGCATGTTCATTGTTACCAAGTAAAAAAGAGGTTTTTAAAAATTTAGCACAAACCTTCAAACCTAAAGATAATCGTTCAATGTGGCTTGATTTTCACGATAAAAAAATCTTTCTTGATGCTTACAATGCTAACCCTAGTTCCATGCGTATTAGCCTGGAGGGATTTATTGAATTTTGTGAGCAGAATCATTTCAACTTATCACGTGTCTTGTTTGTTTTGGGTGACATGAATGAACTTGGGAACAATGGACCAGAGTACCATGAAGAAATAGGTCAGTTTCTAAAGCATAAATCAGTTCAAAATGCCGTATTCATTGGTCGCTTTCAGGCCAATTATCAGAAGGGCTTTGAAGGCAAAGGGCAATTATTTAACACTTCTGATGAGTTCAAAGAAAAAGCCTGGGAATCCCTGTCAAAATCTTATGATTACTTCTTCTTTAAGGGCAGTCGCTCTTTACAATTAGAGCGTATCCTCGGTATAAAAGATCATTAGAATTTAAAGGAATTGCCATGTTTTATCACTTCCTCTACCCGCTTGCTGGGCAACACTCTCTTTTTAACGTTTTTAAGTATATTACTGTTCGTTCATTTCTAGCTTTTCTCCTCTCAGTTGTGGTTTCTATATTTTGGGGAAAGCGCTTTATTGCCTACATGAAATTAAAACAATTCGGCCAGGTCGTAAGATCTGATGGCCCAGAGAGTCATAAGAAAAAATCTGGGACTCCTACTTTTGGCGGCGTGTTTATTATAGGTAGTATTCTTATTACCGCCCTTTTTACAGGAAATTTTAGCTCTCTTCCTTTTCTTTTTGTGCTTGTTGTCGGAATTTCCTACTTTCTCCTGGGTGGATTAGACGATTATTTGAAAGTTTTAAAGAAAAATACAGATGGTGTTTCTGCTAGAGGAAAACTCGCTTGGCAGTTTGCAACAGCTGGCCTGGTTTCTTTCCTTATGCTTTATTACAATGTGATCAATGGAGAAATTTATCTACCCTTTATGAAGGGAGCAGTGGTTGATCTTGGTTGGGGATATATTGTTTTTTCTTCATTAGTGATTGTTGGCTCAAGTAATGCAGTTAACTTAACCGATGGCCTAGATGGATTAGCCATTGGACCGATTATTATTTCTTCAGCCACTCTAGGCTTACTTGCTTACTTTTGCGGCCACAGTGAACTAGCAAGCTATTTATTTATCCCACATGTTCCTAATACTGGTGAATTATTAGTTATTTCAGCTGCAACCATTGGAGCAGGGATTGGCTTTCTTTGGTACAACTCATACCCAGCTCAAATTTTTATGGGCGATGTTGGTTCACTTTCTTTAGGTGGAATTCTAGGAACGACAGCTGTTTTAACCAAGAACGAATTTCTTTTTGTGATTATCGGAGGAATTTTTGTCTTGGAAGCAGTCTCAGTTATTTTACAAGTAGCTTCATATAAAACAAGAAAGAAAAGAATTTTTAAAATGGCCCCAATCCATCACCATTTTGAGCTTTTAGGATGGGCTGAACCTAAAGTTATTGTGCGTTTTTGGATTGCCAGTTTAGTTCTTTCAATCATTGCACTAGCTTCAATCAAATTAAGATAATTCGGAGTCGATATGGAAAAATATAGAGGAAAAAAAGTATTAATCGTTGGCCTAGGGAGAACTGGTTTCGCTCTTATCAACTTTTTTAATAGTATTGAGTGTGAAATTAAAGTCACCGACATTAAGCCGATTTTTGACTTAAACAAACAAGTAAAGCGTCTTAAAAAAATTGTGCCAACGCCTTCAATGACTTTAGGGGAGCATAAGGATGATGACTTTGTAGAAGCAGATGTAATTGTATACTCTGCCTCTGTTGATCCGAGACTTCCGCAGTTAGAATTGGCCCGTTCAAAAGGCAAAGAAGTTTATTCGGAATTTGCGATTAGTGCCAAGCTTTGTACCAAGCCAATTGTTGCTATTTGTGGTTCATTTGGACGTACAACTGTGGCAGCGATGGTTGGCTATATGTTGAAGCTTGATAATAAAAATGTTTTTGTCGGGGGAACCTCGGAAGAACCTTTCATTAATTATCATACGCTTCCTAATAAAAATGAAATTGATTATGTCATTGTGGAAGTTTCAGCTTTGCAATTACAGTCACTAGAAAGTTTTCATCCCCATGTAATGGTCTACACTAATATTCATGAGAAATTTACTTCAGGACGTTTTAAATCAGTTAGTGATTATATAGAAACGAAATTAAAACCAATTAAAAACTTAAATCAAGAAGACTACTTAATTGTAAATTTCGATACACTTGCGACGAATTCATTTTTACGATCAGCACAGGCTCAAACTTACTGGTATTCCCGTAAGTCGTTTGTCAGCATGGGGGTGATTAGTGAAATTCAAGGTACACATTTTCATGATAAGAGAATTCATTCAAACATTCATTGCCATTCTGAGTTTAAAGTTTCACAGATGAGAATTGTCGGTCAAAATAACCGCGAAAACCTTTTAGCTGCGATTACTGTATGTAAGGCACTTAAAGTTTCTGATGAAGCAATTCAAACCGGTTTAGAGAAATTCCCGGGAATTCCTCATCGTTTAGAGTTTGTGATCGAAAAGAACGGAGTGAAGTTCTACAACGACTCAAAATGTGAAAGTATGGACGAGTTAAGAAAATCTCTCGACGCCATTAAAGAAGGTGTGATTCTGATTGCTGGCGGTAAAGAAACAGAACAGCAGTACGACAAATACATCAAAGACATTAAAGAGAAAGTCAGAACACTGGTTCTAGTAGGTGAAACCAAAGAAAATATGAACCGTGTTTTAGGGGACGCAACCCAGACTTTCATTGTTGGTTCATTCGATGAATCTGTTTTGATTGCTTACCAAAAGTCACGTACAGGAGACACTATTCTTCTGTCACCAGGTAACAGCGCTACTGATATTTTCCGTGATTATGAAGAGCGCGGAAACTACTACAAGAAGCTCATTTTCCAACTATAATCTGGTCCTACGGCCTAAGTACGTAAGCTTAGGCCAATATCTCAAAACTCATTGCACCAATTTCTGCATCTGATAAAATAGAATCTAAGGTCATTTCCGAAAAAAGGTGTCTATGGATCAGGACAAAGTTTCAAATTATTTTAAGTTTAATGTCGGCATTCTTATGCTCTTTGGTTTTATCATGGTGTACTCAGCGAGTTACATTTATGCCAAAGAGGTGGTGGGATCTTCAACTCACTTTTTTGCGAAACAAATTATTTACGCTATGGCCGGCTTAGCAGTTGCTTTTACTGTAAGTAAAAGTAAATTCACCTTCTGGTATAAGTACGCTTACCAAATCAATATTGGCTTTATTGTGCTTTTGCTTCTAACTTTTGTGCCTCATATTGGAGTTTCAATTAAAGGTTCTCACCGCTGGTTAAATCTGGGTGGTTTTAATTTACAGCCGGGGGAATTGGTAAAATACTCTGTGCTACTTTGTTCTTTGAAATATTTTGAAGACTTTGAAAAATACACCACGGAACAAAAAATTCTGTTCTCACTTTCGATGTTTGTTCCAATGGGAGTGCTCTTATTACAACCCGATTTTGGAACTTTTGCCATCTGTTTAACGGTAATGACTTTTGTCGCCTTTATGAGTCGTTTTCCTCGTAAATATTTTTACTCTCTCATGGTAACGGCCATGATCGCAGGAGTAGGAATTGTTGGTGCTGCCCCCTACCGTGTGAAAAGAATTTTGGCTTTTCTTGACCCATGGAAAGATCCTAAAGGCTCTGGTTTTCAGATTATTCAATCATATTTAGCCTTTGCTAATGGCTCTATATTTGGTCAAGGTATTGGTAACAGTAATGAAAAACTTTTTTATCTTCCTGAGTCTTATAATGATTTTATTTTTAGTGTAGTCGGGGAAGAGTTGGGCTTCGTCGGTGTTTGTTTCGTTGTGTTGCTTTTCCTTTCGTTTATTTTTTTAGGACTTAAAATGGCGATTAACGCCACTGAAAGAAAAGTAACAATTTTTGTTTCTGCTGTAATTTTTGCTATTGGCTTTCAAGCTTTCTTAAATATGGGAGTGGTGCTCGGTTTACTTCCAACCAAGGGACTCAATCTCCCCTTTATTAGCTATGGTGGCTCGTCTTTATTATCTAATTTTGTGGCATTAGGTTTAATCTTTTCTGCCTTGAAGTTTGTGGATAAAGGGGCAGCGAACGGCAAAAAAGCTAAGGCCGTACCAGTAGAAGAAGAGGAAGATGAAGACTAAGAACGCCCTCTTTGTGGCCGGTGGTACTGGTGGACATATAAATGCCGCTATTGCTGTGGGTGAAATGTTTCAAGAGAAAGGATATCATGTACGTTATCTTACAGGTAAACGCCCTCTCGACTATAAACTATTTGCTGGTCAAAATGTTGATCACTTAGAAGCTTCTCCACTCCGTTATAAAAATCCCTTTAAGCTCATCAGTGGTTTTTTAAAAAATCTACAAACTTTTATAAAAATTTTTTTTCAAATAAAAAAAATAAAGCCTCAATTTATTTTGGGTGCTGGTGGTTATGTATGTGGTCCAACCTTGTTAGCAGGATATTTACAAGGCGTTCCCATTTATATTGTGGAACAAAATTCAGTAATGGGATTAACGAATAAAATCTTAGGTAATATTTCTAAGAAAATTTTTGTCCATTTTAAACAAACAAAGGGCCTGGCAAAAAAACACCAACATAAAGTGGTAGTTTCAGGAAACCCCATTAGAAACAAGATTGCAGCTTATTCTTTTTCACTTAAACCTGTTTCTGGTAATTTAAATCTTTTAGTCTTTGGTGGAAGCTTAGGAGCTAGTGAGATTAATAATCTTATTGGTGAATTAATTAAAAAGGATTTCCCCTTTAAATTAAGTATCCATCATCAAACAGGTATGGATCATAAGGTTGATGATAAAAATCTGGGTCAAAATATTAACTACGATCAAAAAAAATATATAGATAATATGGCGGAAGAGTACTCTTGGTGTGATGTAATTTTAGCGCGCGCAGGAGCTTCAACTATTTCTGAATTAAGAGTGGTGGGCAAGCCAGTCGTATTAATTCCTTATCCCTTAGCGACTGATAATCATCAGTATTACAATGCGCAATTGTTGAAGGAAGAGGTAGAGTTTCCTGTTTTTATTCACACCGCCAAAGAACTAGCTGAGAATTCAACTCAGAAATTAACACAATTATTGCTTCAACAATACGAATGGGCGAAAAATCCTCCTCAAAACCGACCGTATCATGATAAAAGTACTATGGCGGTAATGGAGGAAATTCTTCGTGATGTTCAATAATAAAAAAATAAGTCGTGTTCATTTTGTTGGTGTCGCTGGAATCGGTATGTCTGGTCTCGCCGAGATTTTATTAGGGCTTGGTTTTGTCGTGTCTGGATCAGATAAAAACTACAATAATAATGTACAAAAATTAGAAAAGAAGGGGCTTCTTTTTATCCAAGGCCACCATTCCGAATCTGCCTCTCATGCCCAACTCATTATTGCCAGCTCAGCTATTGGTTCATCTAATCCGGAAATTAAATATGCAGAAGATAATGGTATTCCTGTTCTAAAACGTGGCCAGCTTTTGGCCCAACTCATGTTGCAAAAAAATGGCTTAGCAATAGCTGGTACACACGGTAAAACCACGACAACTTCCATGCTTGCGACTATCTTGGTCGAAAACAACTTTGATCCTTCTGTTTTAGTGGGAGGAAATGTTGTAAACCTAGAAGGTAACGCTCGTTTGGGTAAAGGTGATTTTTTTGTCTCTGAAGCGGATGAGTCCGATGGATCTTTTTTACTTCTATCACCTACTTCATGTGTGGTGACAAATATTGATACTGATCACTTAGATCATTACGGTAATTTTGAAAAACTTAAATGTGCTTTCAAAGAATTTATGAACAAGATCCCTTTTTATGGGATTTGTGCTTTAAATCTTGAAGATGCTCATCTCCGCGATTTGTATTCTAAGATTCAAGCACCAGTCAGCACCTTCGGCTTTTCTGAGAGAGCAGATTATTATGCTGCAAATATTCGTTATACACTTCATGATACCACCTATGATTTAATTTATCAGAATCGACTTGTAACGAAAGTTGAACTTCATCTTCCGGGAAAACATAATGTATTAAATAGTCTTGGAGCCATTGTCGTTGCCCATAATCTTGGTTTGAGTTTTGATGAGATTGCTAATGGTCTTAAAAGCTTCAAAGGCGTTGGGCGCCGTATGGAAAAACTGGGACAAATTGGTAAAGCAGAAGTGATTGATGATTATGCTCATCACCCCACTGAAATCAAAACGACTCTTTCTACTTTAAGTGAAATGACAGAAAAAAAACTGGTCGCTGTTTTTGAACCTCATCGTTATACCCGCACACAAAAATGTTGGAGTGAGTTTTTGACTTGCTTTGATGCCGCTGACGAGGTTTATATAACACCTATTTATCCTGCTGGTGAAAGTGAAATCATGGGGATAAGTACTAGTGAGTTAGTAAGTCAAATCCAAGTAAACTCCAGTGTTAAAGTTGAGGAATTGGACAGCTTGGATGTTATCTATCATCTTTTAAATCGCTACAAAAATGAAAACTGTGTTTTTATTACTCTTGGAGCGGGCCCAATTTCCAATAAAATTCGTGAGTTTGTTGCAAACTTAACAGTATGACACTAATCCAGAATTTAGAAGCTAAGTTAAAAGATCACGAAGATATTGAGTTGAAATTCAAAGTCGATCTTACTCGTTATTCAACCATGAAATTGAAGGCAGAAGGAGATTTGATTTTAATCAAATCAGTTAAGGCCTTAACATTGGTTCTTGCGGCCCTCCATCAATTTAAATTAAAATACAAGTTACTGGGGTGGGGTGCCAACCAAATCATTCCGGAAAGACCAGATTTTATTTTTTTAAAATTGGAATTACCTTGGGATCAGTCACTTTTAAATTCTGTGCAAAATGAATATAACTTTTCTGCTACGACACCTCTAAACCAATTAACCTCTCATGCTATTAAGTTTGGGCTCAAGGGTTGGGAAACATTTACAGGAATTCCTGCGAGCTTAGGTGGTGCTATCTTTATGAATGCGGGAACTAATTTAGGTGAAATTGGTAGTGTCGTGAAAGAAGTGACTCTAATTACCAGTGAAGGTAAGGAAAAAATTGTTCCTATAGGACCAAAAAGTTTCAGCTATCGTGAAAATCACTTCGTCGGACCAGGTGATGTTATTGTTTCCGCCAAACTTATTCACCAAGGGTTAGACTCAAGTATTAGCGACAAAATTAAAGATTATTTAAAACTGAGAACAGACACACAACCATTGGCGGAAAAAACCTGTGGCTGTGTCTTTAAAAACGTTTCTCCCTCACATAGAGCAGGCCAAATGATCGATCTAATGAAACTCAAAGGATTAGAGGTCAATGGTCTTAAAATCAGTCACAAGCATGCTAACTTCATGGAAAATAGAGGAGAGGCTACAGCTTCTGACTTTCGCCAGTTAAGTCAGTTCATTTTAGACGAATTGAAGCTCTCAACAGGAATAGAGTTTGAATTGGAAGTGAAAATTGACTAAACTATAAGTATGAAAATGTTATTCGTATTTATTTTCACTTTTTTCAGTTTAAATGTTTTTGCATCAAAGCCTTTTTTCATTAAAAGAAGTATTAATTACCAAACAGACTTTGGATATTGTGCTCCCCGTGTGGCCGGTGATTTAAGTTTGCTGCTGGTAAAAGAATTCGAAAAGAATCACTCGTTAAAAGAAGTGAAAGAAAAAATTTTGAAAGAAAAACTCATCGAAAAATATTACGTATCATCTTATAAAATTGATTACGATCCTCTCAGTCGCTCTCTGAAGTTTGAATATGAATGTCCAGAGCCACTCATGCGCGTACAAATATATAAGAATGGAAGTGAGCAAGCTTATACTGCTGTTTTAGGTCACGATGGAAAACTTTATGACTCTCAATACGAAGAACTTCTTCGTAAGGAAGGAAAACTTTCTCAGGCCCTTCCACTCTTGGCTTTTCCAATTGAGGATTTAGAAAAAGATCTGCAAAAACAGATTGCAGGCTTGGTTTCTAAGATTACACCCCGATCTACGTCGTAACCTTTCTGAAGTGATTGTGGGGCAAAAAAGAGATCTAACTATGATATTTTCTTACAGTGGGCGCCCGACCAGCATCTTCCTAGGGGTAGATGAATGGTCCACGAAGGTCTCTAAAGTACAGAAAATATTGAATTATATGGAAAGTAAGAATAAGTACCCTAGTGTAGTAAATCTTACCAACCACAAAAAAGTTGTTGTCAAGTTTTAGGACCACCCTTAAGCTATTATGGTGGATAAAAGTAGTTTATTCCACCTCTGGTCGTTAAGAATAAAGTTGCAGAATGAGTCTGCAGCCTCCGGTCAAATACTTGACCAAATGAGAAAGGAATCTCATGATGAGCAAAAACAATTCGAACAAAAACTCAAAGTCTTATGACCAACAAGTCTTGGTTGCACTCGATATTGGTACGACTAAGGTCTGCACCACGATTGCTCTCAAGAGTGATGCAAAGGGACTAGAGATCATTGGCGTAGGATCACACCCAAGTGTAGGTCTTAAGAAAGGCGCTGTGGTTAATATCGAGCAAACAGTAAAATCTATTCAAGCCTCTATTGAAGAAGCAAAGCTTATGGCCGGCGTGGAAATTAATCACGCAACAGTTGGAATTGCTGGAAATCATATTTATTGTTTCAACTCTACTGGTGTTGTCGCGATTAAGGGAAAAGAAATTACTGAGGCCGACGTTGCTCGCGTAGTTGAAGCAGCAAAAGCAGTGGTGATTCCATCTGATCGTGAAGTTCTTCATGTGATACCTCAGGAATTCGTGGTTGATAAAACAGCAGGTATCAAAGATCCAGTCGGAATGTGTGGTGTTCGCTTAGAAGTCCATGTTCATATTGTTACTGGTCAAACTTCACTTATTCAAAATTTAGTTAAATGTGCGGAAATGGCAGGACTCAAAGTCGATAATCTTGTACTTCAACCATTAGCTTCTTCTCGTTCAGTTTTAACCGCTGAAGATAAAGAGCTAGGGG
>JBEIOQ010000079.1:0-11808 GCA_040377495.1 Halobacteriovoraceae bacterium | reverse complement strand
TGGCGGCAATACACGTCTTGAGATTTTGTGGGAACTCTGGGAAGAAACCAGTGATGAAAAGTTTTATCGACTGGATCTGATGTTTCACCCTTGGAAAAATCAGCTGGATATGCTGATTGGTCACGCCGTTGAAAACGAATTGCGTGGCGGGATGCTTTTTATTGAGCGTGCATTGCATGCGAAGAAAATTAAACAAGAAACGGCTTCACGTGCGGTAGGAACAGCTAATGGGAAAAATCCGGTGTGGATTATCGTTCCATGTCACCGTGTAATTGCCGCCAATGGTAGTCTGGGTGGCTATGCTGGCGGACTTTCTATGAAAAAGAAATTACTGGAGATTGAGTCAGTTGCTACCAAGTAATTTTCTTTTTATCGCGAAAGAACCCACCGCTTGGCCCATTCTCCGGAAGTGTTACTAGCCATAGAGCTGTCTCAGCTCCTTCACGTGGTGTTCGTGGTGCTGCTTCTCCACCCATTCTAGTTTTTACCCAACCTGGACACATCGAATTGATTTTCACACAAGCAGGCAATTCTCGAGAAAGAGTTAAGGTCATGGCGTTCAGACTGGCCTTGGTAAAAGAATAAGAAAAAGGTCCAGTGAGACCTTCATTGAACGATCCCCATCCAGAAGAAATATTCACAATTCGTCCATAGCTTTGTTTCATCATTTCAGGAGCAAGAGCTTTGATTAAAGTATAAGGAGCAAAGACATTCACTTGTAAAGCTTCATTCCACTTCTCGTCAGAAAGGTCTAAGGCACTTCCTTCATTTAAAACGGCACCATTGTTAATCAATCCATGAATCTGTGGAAAAGTTTTTTGAATATAGTGAATTTGTTCTATTAATAATTCTGGCTGAGAAAGATCAAGTGCCACCACATCCACATTACCTAGAATCGTTTTGGCAGCTTCTTTTCCCATTTCAAGATTACGTGTTCCCATGAGAACATGTAATTTTAATTCTTCTGCTAAGGCCTTCACCGTGGCCAAACCAATACCTCGGTTTCCCCCTGTCACGAGAATTGTTCTTGTCATAAAGCCCCCTGAAATTATTTTTGGGTTAAAAGAATCGTGACAATTTTTTCAAAAAATTGAGCATCACTTTCGGTAAAGCGATTCGGAGTTGCCGAATCGACATCTAGTACACCAATCAATTGCCCTTTGCTCAGCATTGGAACCACGACTTCTGAACGTGAACGTGGATCACATGTAATGTGCCCAGGAAAAGCATGAACATCCTCCACCACGACCGTTTTTTGTGTGGTCGCTGCATGACCACACACCCCTCGATTCAAGGTGATTTCAGTACAAGCCGGTTTACCTTGAAAAGGACCGAGGAATAATTTCCCCTCTTCCATTAAATAAAAACCGACCCAATTAATATCAGGAAATACATCCATCAAAAAAGCTGATGTGTTGGATAGATCAGTGATCCATTTTCCGGTTAATAAAGCTTCATATTGTTGAAAAAGTGAGGCGTCTTGGGATTTAGGCAGCAATTTTATATACACCTTTTTTCAATGAGACAGAAATACCTTTGGTGGTTTTTAATTTACTAACATACTTCGCCAAACGATGAATTTCGTCTTTCGACTCTGGTTCTCGACCATAAAGATAAAAGAAAAGCTCATCCCGAGTCAACTCTTTCTTCTCTTTTAAAATGTTCGCCATAGCATCGAGCATTGAAACATTTTTTTCGCGTACATAATCCAATTGATTTTTTTGAATATTGGCGACATTTTTACTAAAACATAGAGAAAAAAGAGACTTCGGACCTTGATAAACAAAATGAGGTTGGAAAGCATAAGGATTCTGATGCATCAAAAAGTTCCAGGCACTTTCGGCCATGGACCTATCGCTTATTTCCAATGCACGAATCAGTTTTAACTCCCATAGGCGTAAAGGATGAGTTTTAAATTCGCCTTCAACAATATATATAGGAGCATCTTCCGTTAAATGCTCTAGCAATAATTTATAATAATTATAATGCTGTGTTTGAAAGTATTTTTTTAGTCCAGAAAGGACTTTGAGCGCCTGATAAGATAGTTTATGCTCACAAAAAACCACACCATAGTAACAATAGGTCTCTTGCAAAATAACTTGGGCCTGACACTCAAATTTATCTTCTATTTGCTTTAATCGATGAAAATATTTGTCAGCCATTTTACGATCTTCATTAACACAAGCAACATAGAGACATTGTAAATCTAGACGATTTTGATTTTCGTCACTAATACCTTTGAGTGCTTGCATTTCTTCCAGTACTTCCTGGGCCTTCACCGTTTTATGTAAATTCAAGTAGACATTGCTAATGTTATTAAGCAGAACATATTCTAAGTTTGGCAAAGCTCCACAAACTAACTTATTACGACTCTTTTGGAAATAAACCAGGGCCTTTTCATAGTGTCCTAAATTATTCAAGGTGGCAGCTAAAAGAAAAAAACGTAAACACTCGACGAAGTCATCAGCTTGAGAAGAAATATCTTCTGCTAACTCCAACGCTTCTGCATTTTTATTATCGCGCATCAGTAGGAAACCGTTCAGAATCTGCTTTTCTGACATGGTTAATCTCTTATCAATTTTAATAAAACGTTTCACTCGTTTTGGATCGCGAGTGTGAGAGAAAATTAAATCAAAGAAAACTTTGGTTTTAATATTCATAATTTTAATCGTTAGTAAGTTTTCCCATTGATTTCTTTAACTCGATGTCAGTAAAAAGCATATGATAGAAATTTAAAAACTGTTTATATTGTTCGTCTGTAACCGAATTTCTAAAATATGTATGAAAAGATTCATGATTGATGACTTTATTAAAGCTTTCTTGAACCTTAGAATTCTTAAACATACATTCGAGAGTAGGATGATGATTGAAAAAAGTTGGACCAGCTTCCTCGCAAGAAACTGGAGATATATGATTGGCCAAATAAACTGAATCCATAACCACTTGCTGCAAATAAAGCATTTTAAAACTCTTCACATCATCTTTCCAGCTAAGATAAGTTGTGTCACACATCGCTCTTCTTTTATGAATATCGATTAGGAAAATATCGACCATTTCTTCTATCGTTAAATTTTCTTCTTCTCCAATAATGCTAGGTCCCTTTGGAGGAATAGATCCAATTTGTGCCCAAATATTGGACACACTAAAAAGAGCAAAGAAAAGGATGTAAAAAACTGACTTTTTCACCATAGAACCCTATCGGTCAATGGAAGACATAAAATTAAAAAGAAGAACCCCTCACAGAGAGGGGTTCTTTTTAAGTGTTTCACTCGGGTAATGTGATGGTAATCTATTTAAATTACTAGTTACTTGCTTTAGTTTTTCGTTTTTCTTCTCGCATCTGCTTTCTTTTTTCTTTAAAAGCCTGACGTTCAGCTCTGTTTTCATCACGGTTACCCTTTCTTGTATCTTTATGGGACTCACGGCAAGCTTTCAGTTGCTCTTTCGAGGTAGCTCCATTTACGCATGATTTGAAAGCCTGCAGGGCCGCGATTCTTTCATCCACATTCGCCGATACCATCTGCTTCAATTCTGAAAAGTTTTGTTCTTTATTCGTATTTGTCTCTTGAGCAAAAGCTGCCGAGCTTAGTAACATAAAAAATAGTAATGACTTCATAAGGGCTCCTTCTTTAAATAGTGAAAGTCGACTCATTATCTAACACATTTCCCCGAAGCATAGAGCGTTATTTTCTTTTTTCCGATACGGATAAGGCAAAATTGACAAAAATAGAATTGTTTTAAAGAAATTATGATTTTTGCCCCAATGCCAATGGTAAAAAATCACGATAAATGAACCAAATAAAATTTCTTACGATCAAATAGTCTAAAACTCACTCATTCGTCTAGCAGCTGAGTAAAGTGGTAAAAAGACCTGATCTAAATCATGTCTGGCAGGTCACTATGCTGTCAAAATCAATAGTAAGACAACTTAGGAGGTTTTATGTTTAAACAAAAATTTATCGTCCATCTTGTTACCTTGTTAACATTTTCTTTTCCATTGGCTCAGGCCCTTGCGAATTCAAATTCTCCGATTAAGCAACAAAGTGAAAAAAACTTTGGATATTTACCATCACTCAAAGATCATCACCAAAGTATCGATGAGAGTCTGAAGCAAAAAATAAATGCGAATGCTTTAGAACTCTACAATAAAACTGAGGAAGCTCTCTATAAACTATCTAGGGAACCAGAGAAAGATATCTCTCCCCTATTAGAAGAAGCTCTAAAGATGGCAGAATCAGTTTCTGCCACAGATCGCACACAACAAAATTTTGCCATAGATTACAGAATCGAAATTAGTAACTATGCTCCTAATGATTTAAAGGCGATCAAACTCTTAAGACGAGATTTAAACAAGGCTTATTATAATGAAAACTTCCCTGAAGTGCGTACCATCATGGCAGCGATGGAAAGTGAACTGCATATGCAATTATTCTCTATTCCTGTCACCGAATACCGTAATGTTTTGAAAGAAACATTAGGACTGCTGAAAGACCAGAACAAAAGCTTGGCAGAAAGTAAATTAAGAATTCTCAACGGACATTTTACCGTGCAGGATTGGAGCGTCCCTCTACCTTTAATTGAAGCGGAAATGGCAATACTAGATGCTCAAACATTAAAAAGTATCAACCTGGAGAAAGCTCAAGAAAAAATCAACTTGGCCGATCATCAATTAGATCGTGCCGATGCATTAGGATATGTCGTGGGAGAAAAAGAAGCCTTTAAGCGTCTTAAAAAACAATTAAAAACAGTGAAAGACGAAATTCGTTCTAGAAAAAATATCGACTTTCCGTCGATAGACCGCTTTCGCCATGAACTCCTGAGTATGATTAAAAAATTTAGTCCTCCTACTGTGAAAAAATAAACTTTCTTAAGAACGCTCTAAGCCACTTAAATCAGGGATTTAGAGCATCCTTAACTTAGGTAAGTCTTACATATTTCTCTTCCCCATTTGCCATTCAGGCACATTTGTCGTTATAAGTCCCCTTATCACTTTGATAAGGGGACCATCTATGAAATTAACAGGAATTCTTCTGCTGTCACTATTACTAAACAATGGAGCTTTTGCTTCAGACCTTCAACATGACAAACAAAACATCGATGGAATGACATTCGAAGAATCAAAATTCGAAATGATCAATATGATCGAAACTCAGGAACAAGATATCTTACTTGAAGCTGATCTTCTGGCCGATCAAACTTGTGTCGGCGAACTTCATCGTCGTTTAAATCAATTAAAAAGTCGTACTGCTTTCGCTCCGTTTATTGGTGTGGCACAAACTGTAGGTGGTTTTTATATTGGAGCTTATACTGGAGCTCTTATGGGAATGGCGATTCAAAGTACCGGCTGGGGCGCTTTAGTTTATGCCATGACAGGAGCTGTCGTAGGTGGCGGTGTTGTCGGTGGAGCCGCTCTCATTGGTTTTGGAATTCATCAGGGAGTGGTGATCACTCGCTTAATTCATATCAATCAAATGGAAAAAGCATTACTTGAATCTTTAGGGAAACTTGAAGGATCAAAATACTTAGACAAACTGCTAACGAAATATAATCGCCGTAACAAATACTATCCCATCACCAAAGAGCAGTTGTCTCAGTTCTTAGTTGAGAACAATGCCAACGGAAATCTTTGTAACGGAAAACTAGTCAATCCTGCTCGTAGAAAATCTCTGAAAAAGCTAAAACAAAGAATTCCTCTTCGCTCTGAGTTCTTTGCAGAATTAAACGAAGCATTTCATTAAGCATTTCGATCATAATAAAAGCCCGCGAAAGCGGGCTTTTTATTTTATATTTAAGCATCATCCAAATCAGCTTGATATTTTTCTTTGATAAATATACTCCCGATGATCACGGTTATCAGTGCCATCGCAATAGGATAATATAATCCAGCGTAAACATTTCCTGTCGCGGTCACCACTGCAGTCGCAATAAAAGGCGTTAAGCCACCGAAAATACCGTTACCAACATGATAAGGAAGTGACATGGAAGTATAACGAATTCTAGTAGGAAAAAGTTCTACTAAAAAAGCGGCGATCGGACCATAGGCCATGGTCACAAAGACCACTTGAATAAAGATCAGAACACACATGAGAAACATACCCTGGGCACTTAAACTAAGCGTTCCATCATTTAAAGATGAGCTATAGTTTTGAGAAACAAAATTCATTCCCATGTAAATAGGAATATAAAGTATCGCCGCCAGAAACATCCCCGTAAGCATAATTTTTTTACGCCCAATTTTATCTGATAGATGACCAAAATATACAAACAGAGGAGTCGCAATAATTAAAGAGATCGCCACCGTAATATTGGATTGAACAAAATCAACTTTTAAAACTTTTTGCAGATAACTTAAAGCATAGAATTGACCTGTATACCAAACCACTCCTTGCCCCGCCGTTGCTCCAAATAAAGTAATTAACACCATTTTAAGATTTTCTTTATTGGTAAAACTTTCTTTTAAAGGATTTTTAGAAAGTTTCCCTTCAGCTTTAAGACGCGCAAAAGTTGGAGATTCATCCAGCGTTTTTCTCATTTTCATCGAAAGAATAACCAGCAAGATAGAAACGAAGAAAGGAATACGCCAACCAAAACTGACAAACTGTTCATCAGACATAGAAAATTTCGTGATTAGAATAACTGCGAGAGAAACAAAAAGTCCAAGCGTGGCCGTGGTTTGAATAAAGCTGGTATAATATCCGCGTTGGTTGGCCGGTGCATGTTCTGCTACATAAGTCGCAGCTCCGCCATATTCTCCTCCTAACGCCAGTCCTTGTAGGGCACGTAAAAGAACTAAAAGTGCTGGTGCCCATAATCCAATTTGCTCATAGCCTGGTAAAAAGCCGATGGCAAAAGTGGACCCTCCCATTAAAATGAGGGTGAGTAAAAAAGTATATTTACGACCAACCACATCGCCTACTCGTCCAAAAAAGAGAGCACCAAAGGGACGAACCACGAAACCTACGGCGAAGGTAGCGAGAGTTTCCAGATAAGCAGCGGTAGGATTGTCTTTAGGAAAAAAGTGACCCGCAATAATCGTCGCCAGTGCACCAAAAATATAAAAGTCATACCACTCGATCATAGTTCCAGCGGATGAAGCAGAAATAACACTCCAAATTTTCTTTTTTGAGACAACTTTTGTCACTGAAAACTCCTTAATAAAAATGATAAAAATAATTTTATCACAGAAGGAGTTTTAGGGGGAAAATAAAACAGCAGACCGGAGTCTGCTGTTTTACGTAGCTTTAACTTTTGGTTTCTAATCCTTTAGAAATGAATCCAATCCTTAGAACCAATAGCTTACGGCTGCGTTAGTGATAAGAGAATCGGGCGCATCTGTTACATACAAGTAGCGTGTATTCAGACCTAAAGAAACGAAATCTTTCTTTTTGTTTTTAGTAAGCGGAATATCAAACCCCGCTAATGGAGCGGCACCAAATTCTGTTCGACCACTCAAGAAAACTGGACCAGCGGCACCACCAACATAAGTATCTCGCAACAGAGGGATTTCTCCACCGAAGTTGTAAGTTGCTTTACCCAATGTCGAAACACGTTTGTAATCTTGGTCATCATCTGAATTAAAACGAGATGTACTAAATTCAACCCCTAAATCGAAAGGAATGAGCGGTTGAAATCCTATATTTACCCCGGTTTCAGTCGTCGTATTATTGTCACCTCCAGGTGAATTCATCCCAGCTGTAAACCCCATATGAGGTTTATAGTCATTAGTATTTTGTACTTCCTTCACTTCAGGAAAAATTCCCGAAATCGTCTCGGCTGCAAGTACTCCGAATGAGCCTGATAAAATCAGTACTCCTAAAATAACTTTACTCATAACATCCTCCATAAATTTTATTAAAGTCCATCCAGACTTTCGATAGTCTAAAAAGCAATTAGGGTGCCAAGGTTAAATTGGCTTAAAAGAGAGATGATAAGGCTGGCGGGGTTATTTGCCCCGATGTAGGGGCTATAATACTGAAGCTAAATTACACTCATCGATCGCCATTTACCTTGCTTAAAACGCAGTAGCAAACAGACGGTTATTGTGAAGGAATAAAGGGCAACAAAACTCCAAGACCAAAAAATTGCATTGTCATAATCTTTTAATAGATAAGCAGGTAACACCATTAAGGGCCATGGCACGAGAAGGGATAATAAAGAAACAAAACGTGTATCCCCTGCTCCTTTTAATGCAAAAGAAATATTTAAGTACATACTGTCGAACAGTGTAAAGACTGCCACAATTTTTAGTAACATTGGAACTAGTACCGTGACTTCAGACCATAGTTGCAAATTTTCTTCGTTCTTAAACCACGAAAGATAAAATTGAGGAATGAGATAAAAAGTTAAGGCTACGCAGGCCATGTAAATCATGGAGACTTTCACACCATCCCATGTTGCCTGCTCAGCTTTTTGGGGATTTTTTTCACCAAGGCTTTGTCCCACTAACATCATCACTGCTTGAGCAACTCCCATGCTAGGAAGAACGGACAACATCATCACCGTGACAGCAATACTACTGCTGGCGAGAGCTGCTTCTCCATTAGGTAATCGTCCCATAATGATAAGAAAACAAGTAAAAGCTAAACCTTCCAGTGCCCACTGCAGACCACTAGGTAAACCAAATTTTAAAAATTGTTTTACTAAGGATAAATTAAAATGCCAGGCACTACGCATTTTATAGGTCAGTTCGTTTTCTTCTTTAAAAATTAAGTAAAGCCCATAGATGGCAGCTCCATAAGTTGCAATCGCCGTAGCAAAACCTGCTCCTGCCACTCCCCATGCAGGAAAACCCAATTTTCCAAAAATTAAGCAGTAATCTAAAATGGCATTTAGAACCAGGCCGACAAAATTTATTCCAATAACAGTTTTAGTTTTCCCTAAACCGGTAAAAAATCCACTGATAGCGGCGACCAGTGCTGTCGGCAACGCGGAATAAGAGACGGAGTTAAAATACTCGACCTCTAAACTTTGAATTAAAGGAGCATGACCGACCATTGAAAAAAAAGCAGAAGATAAAAAGTTTAAAAGTAAAAATAAAAGTCCGCCAATCACACTGACATAGAGAGCTTGCCATACACAATTACCGATTTTATTTTCTTCTTTTGCTCCTGAATACTGGGCCACAAAGGTGGTAATGTAACTTGAGGTTTGTTGTAGCAAGGCCATGGGAACCCAAAATACTCCCATTACGGCCATCGCAGCACCTAAACTCTCGGTAGAATGCATCCCTAGAAAAATGCGATCAATAGTAAGTTGTAAATTCCAAAAACTGTTGGCAATGATTAGAGGCCAAGCGACTTTTAAAATGTCTTTCCAGCGAGAGAATTCTTTTTGCATACTACCTACAATTTTAATGTGTAGGTAGTATAACAGTTTCTATAAAGATTTCAAAAACTTAGTCATTAATTGCATTAGCTTCCGCTTCTACCGCTGAGGCTTCACATTTACGCTGAATCACCAGCTTCGTTTCATAGCTCGGGAGGGCAGAAAGAGAAACAGAAGTCATAAAAGGAGCTGCAATACTCTGGTGATTAACCAATACATTTAAAATTTTGCTATGAGCTCCACCTCTTCCAAGCATGACTCGAAGAGTGAATAGATCACGGGAGTCTTGGGCCGACTGTGCTGGTACGGGAGATTGAAAATTTCCTCCCGAGCTTACAGCGTGAGCACCAATCCCTTTAGGAAATTCAAAATGCATTTCATCTAGAAAGTGAGTTGCATTTACTAATAGCTTTGCTGGTATGTAGCGATCTGCTGAAATTGAAATATTACGGGGTAACTTTAAACGATAATCACATAAATTATAGTTATGCACTCTTTCATTTGAAGGAATTCGGTGGGCCTGAAGAGCTTCAGAAGTAATAACATAGTAATCCTGCCAACCAGCTTTAGCACCTAAACTTAAGAATAATACTGCTGCCGTCATCATCATTTTTTTCATAATCTCTATCCCTTTACTACGATTCATTTCGTTCGATACCGTCATTGTAAACAGGAGAGAGCGCTATTAGAGGAAAAAAATGGCTGCCAAAAAACCTAGGCAAGGCCCATAGATTTCCCCTATTTAGGGACGAAGGATAAGAAGGTCCGCAGGAGAGTACTTTGAGAGATAACGGGCAAAAGAGCTATCAAAAAAACCTTTGATGCCTTTTTTTCCTCTGGTCGCAACGATCACCATATCGGCCTTAACACTTTTAGCATACTTGCAGAAACTCTCTTTAGCGTCGGTTTCAAAAAGGCACTTAATGACGATTTTCTGCTCTCCAGTATGAGGAAAAAGTTTACGTGAAAGCTTTGTTAGGCTTTGATTGACATCTTTTCTCAGGCGAGGGAACTCACTTTCTGGAGGATAATAAAATGGAGTGGAACCCATTCCGTAGTATACACACTCTAATACGTAGACAAAATGAATCTCTGTATTTTTAAGCCACGGTGTATTCTTCAGTTTATCTAGGGGTTTTTGATCTTTTTGGTCTAGATTCACGGCAATAACAATTTTTTTTGGTTGCATAAAGACTCCTGCTTAAAAGTTATATAGAATATGTGTATCTTAACCGCAGAATTTTCACTATTAACTGACCTAAGTCATACTTTCGGATGAGATAATACTAGAAGCTAAGTAAACACATTAACCAGGAAAGATTATGTTGAAGCGTTCACTCTCAATTTTACCACTATTCATTGCCTTAGGAGTTAGCGCTCAGAATAAGAAGATAGAAGCTCCGATCAATCTTCATATGCATAATATTTCTCAGAATCTACATCGTCTGCTTCCGTACCTATCTAGTGAAGATCAATTTGTGGCCAAAGAAAATGAAAAGGAAGTTAAGAATGACCTCAATGGTATTTTAAATGAATTTCAAAAAATAAAAAAACACCCTAACCTTACCACCCCAGGTTTTAGTTTAACTAGAACACAGATGGTAGATAACTTGAAAGATGTGATTTCCTCTTTCGAAACTAATCATAAACCCTATGCTCGTCATAAACTAAATTCAACTTTTGGTTTATGTATTACATGTCACACCCAGCTGCATAAAGAAAATTCGTTCAAACTCTTTAGAGAAGATGACATTGAAAAAGTGGTTAGTGAACCTTTTGAAAAAGCAGAAATTTATTTTATTACACGTGATTTTAAATTAGCTTTGGAAAATTATGATCGCACCATCAATAGCTATTCAGCCAAGACTGGCGACCGTAAAAAACTAGAAACTGCTCTCAATCGCAAATTAAGTTATTACACTCGCATTGAGAAAAAACAAGATGAGGCAGCGATTAAAGGATTTCAAGCCAATTTAAGTAATAGTGAAATTCCTAAAGTAGTCCAGGAACAAGTAGAAGCTTGGATTAAAGAATTAAAAACCCCTTACGTCGTCAAAGATTCCATGGCCGATTACTTAAAGAAAATCTCCCATGAGAATGCTGAAGGTCCTCTGGCCAGTTTATTTTCCAATAAAGAGGTGAATGATCTACGTATCTCAGGATACTTATACGAATACCTTCATAATCATCCTAAGGATACATTAGTACCGGAAATTCTCTACAATCTAGCTATTTTCGATAAGCGTTTAAATGTAAATCTGTTCTACTCAATGGGAGATTTATATCTACTTGAATGCATCAATAATCATGCAAAGTCCCCTTTCGCGAAGCTTTGTTATAAGGCCTATGAGGAGGAAAAAATCTTCTCTTATACAGGCTCGTCAGGTACACATTTGCCTCTTAAGCTCAAAAAAGAATTAGAGGCCTTAAAGAAGAAAGTGAAATAAGACCATAACCTGATCTAAATCATCTTTTTGGACGTAT
>JBEIOQ010000069.1:0-13162 GCA_040377495.1 Halobacteriovoraceae bacterium | reverse complement strand
GCTCTTTTTGCACACAAGTTAAACCTGTATTAAGAGTCTTTTTAAGAAAACGAACATCTTTTCTTACATTCGTCCCTTTAAAAGCACTATAAGTGAAGATTTGATTGAATTTTTCCGCCGTCATATTGGGATTTTTGACAAAACCAGGAAACCACAAGTCGTTGGAATTTTTATTAAAAAATTCAGCCAATACATTTATGTCTTGATTTAATTTCCCTTCTGAATATCGTTTAGCCAAAAAATCAAAGATCCAATCTTTATGCTCTTTCGCTTTTTCTAATTTAAATACGGGATGAAGATTTTTCTTAAGCGATTGTTCCGACTTGGAAATGGTTTTTGTAAAAGCTTTGAAAAACTGAAAAATAATTTCTTTCTTTTCCGGTTGTAGTTTTAAAATTTTAAGAATTTCAATCCAAGCACCTTTATTTTCTTCCTTGGCCAAGAGTTTGATCACAGGGCTTTCAAAAAATAATCTTCCTACTTTCCCTAAATCGTCTAAGCCTTTTTCTTGATCTAACTTTTTTAACTGAGATAAAAATAATTTACGACCCTCGACTTCCGTAAAAAAATGAGCATCGAGTGGGCCCATAAGATAGTTCCATGTTTTGGCATCTATACGACTAACGGCAGAGTATAGTGATGGAAATTGGGTGTTCCACTTATTACATTCAAAAAGTTTCTTCGTTCCAGCATGAAGTAATTGCTGATCATAAGGACGAAAACCTAAACAATCCCTCATTTGTTGAAGATCGCTATCTGAAAGTTTAATTTCAGAGTTGAATTTAGGCGTTTCCTGCTTAGAGCAAGACACAATCATCAGTGTGAAAATTAGCAGCCAAATTACCTGTTTCATCGATAGGCACAGGGTAACAAAGGACTTAAAAAATTACCTTGGAAAGGGCCTAGACATTACCTTCTTACAGTATGTAAAATCTTTTGACAGGGACCTATTATTCTCGGAACTTAGACTAAGGATTAGCGGCTGCTTTCGCCTTTTTGATATAAGTTTGAGCCTCACTGGTATTAATTTTAAAATCCGAGAAGGTGATCTCGCTTGTTACCACCCTTTCAATCGTCTTTTTATCCGCCCCTTGCAGGCTCTGTTTGGTCACAGTTTTGAGCTTTTTTGGAAAACCAAATCCTTCCATTGTCGTGTATTCAATCCCAGTATTTGCGGTTGTGACCTGTCCAGGTTCACTCATTTTGACCTTAATTTCAGTCACCAACCACTTACCTTGACTCCAAGGAAGCTTAAGGTATTTCATAGTTGATTCTTCCAAGGCCATGGGTTTTCTTCCCACTAAAGTAACAATGTTTCCATCTTTATCAAAGCCTGCCGTAAATTCGTGAATCAATTTGGTTTGTGTCGTATCAGTGGCTAAAATTTCTTCGAGCAAACCATTCGTTTTGGTTTTCATTTCATAACCAGCAAATTTGCTTTCTAAATCTTGAGGAACCAGCATATCTAATCGACTAGCAATCATGCCTCTTAACTCTGATTTAATTTCAGCAAAGCCTTCCGGTAAACCAATCACTTCCACTTCGACATTATTAGGTAGCGACCAATATAGTTTAAAATAAACTTCTTTCAGCTTTCCAAAAATAAGTTGTTCGTTTAACTGCTTCGTAATATTAGAAACGTCCACTCTTACCACCAGATCTTTCAGACCTTTTTCTTGTGGATGGTAATAACCTGTATCAAATTTTTTCAAAAGTGTTGCAGCGTCTGAGGCTGCATAAACAGATGAGAGAAAGAGACATGATAGAGTGAAAACTAGCTTTAACATTATAAACCTCGACTAGCTTTTATTTTAAACGAGAATAGAACAAAAAGAAGGAGGAAGAATTAAACTTTTTGGACCAAACTTCTCCAATCCTTGATCCCAGCAAGGCTTATACGCTTTTCTTTTTTAAATATGACACTACCCGCAGCCCCTTTGACCCCTTTCAGGTTCTTTACTTGAGTATAGATAATGGGAATTAAATTGTGACTCGATATATCTATACCTGAATACTCAAGCAGAGCACTGGCCAAAATATTTTGTTCGTCAGGACTTAAAGTTGGCCAGGAAGCTTTAAGAACAAGATGAGCACTTTGTTTTTGATCCAAATGCATCCACCAGTCTTCCTTGTGAGAAAATGTTGATCGTAAATCGTCGTTACCATGCGCCGATTTACCTATGGCAAAGCGAAAGGAATTGAGACGAAATTCGTCCCAATCTTGAGCTGTTTTCCTAGTCACTCTTTCTGTTTTTAAAACTTGAAATTTAGGGCCAGGAAGATTTTTCACTTCTAATTCATCCACGGGATTGGACCGTATGTTTTCTAAATCATGTTCAGTTTTTTTTAATCTTTCTTCTACTAAGCTCTGGGCACCCTTTAATTTTTTAATCCTTTCAAAGATGAGATTGGCTTTTTGATGCGGACTTGTAATTCCATGAAATTTAAAATTAAAACTACCTAATTTAATTTCAGTAAGATTTTTAAGTTGTTCTTCTCCTTTTGAGATATATTTTTTTAAATCTTCGTGTTCAAGGATTTTTTTTAAATCCCCCTGAATAAGTCCTACTTTTCTCCTCATTATTTTTTCTTTTTTTGAATAAACTTTCTCTAGCACATGTTGGCCTTTTTCTTTTTCTAGAATATCTTCAATGCTACTGTGAACCACGGAGAAATCCTTTTTCTGTTCACTTCTTCCCACTTCATCAAATAAGGAAATTAGATCCGACTTCGATGGTTCAATTAAAGGGATTCCCCCCCTCCAATTGGTAAAAACTCTCATTGCTTTCTTATCATCAGGATAAAAGGCATTAATCATATAGGCTTTACGACCTGACCAGAAATAACAAAAATAACTAGTTTTAGCGTATTTAATGTACGGAACAATAAGAATACGATCCCAGAGATCCACTTCCAGACCCTGGTTCAGAGAACTGGTTAAATGACGACGACAGTATTCAAGTAGTTTATCTTTACAGCGAAGTTTAGATTCAGGTTGTGACGATCCCTCCCACACCCCTTCCACTCCTCCGCCTCTGCCTAGATAAAGAAAACGAGTTTTCCCTGGAAAGCGAATACATAGGCAAAGAGTGGTCTTTGTGCTATAAATTTTCTGTATTTGTCCTATACCTTGAACATGGTCATTAAAGCGACCTACTTGATAAAGTAATGAATTATAGTTTTGTATCATGCAATTAAACTTACTCGATAATCCTCAATATGATTCACTAAAAAGCTTGGAATGGGATACCCTTATTCACGAGCTTAAAAAGAATTGTCATTTTGAATCCTCTCATGAATTTTTAGAACAAGCAGTTCTGGCCAAGCCATGGATTGAGATTCAGTTAGATTATCAATCATTGGCATTTTTTGTGCAACTCTCATGGACAGAAGATTTTCATGAATTAAGAAACTACCTTTCTCAAGTTCAGTCCAAAAAATCACTTAAACACACCATGGAGAGGCTAACTAAAAGTGCTGTGCTGGAACTGACTGAAATTAATCAAGTCGTCAAAGTTTTTGAAGCTTTTGAAAAAATGCTTCCAATTCTTAAAACCTGGTCCAAACTGGCTGATTTTTATACTTCAAAAGACGAACATCAAAACATCCAGCGTCACGTAGTTCGTTTGATTCGCCAGATTATTTCACCTGATGGTGAAATTAATTATAAAAACCATCCTGAGCTGGGCAGACTCTACGAAAAGCAATTGGAATTAGAGGCTAAAATTCGTCATACCATTAATACTCTTTCGCAAGATCCACTTTTTGCTGAACGTTTACAATTTTCAGGTCATGACATTATCAATGACCGCTATGTTGTGGCAGTAAGAACAGATTCTTATAAGGCCGAATTAGGGCCAATTATCTCCCGCTCAGAAACTGGAATGACTTTGTATGTGGAGCCTTATGCGATCAGAGCTCAAGTATCAGAGAGAATGAACATTTTGAGCAAAATAGCTGAGATCCTAAATCTTCTCTGCTTACAATACTCAAAATTGCTTGAATCCCATATTCGTATTTTTCTTTCTTACTTTAGTGCCCTCATAGATATTGATCTCAATTTAGCCAAAGCTGAGTTTTCGAATCACCACCATTTAGTGGAACCCAAATTAAGCACAGATGGTTCGCTTCAGGTTTATGGACTTTTTCATCCCTTAATTAAAAATCCAGTGAAGAACGATGTGCTAATCGAGGCAAATTATTCAGGCCTCGTTATTTCTGGTCCCAATACAGGTGGGAAAACTGCGACTTTAAAAGCGCTGACCCTATGTCATCTTTTTATGCATTTTGGTCTTTATGTTCCCGCCACTGAAGCCACCCTACCTTTAATGGATGGTATCTTCTACTTAGGTAACGATGGACAAGATCTTAATCAGGGGCTGAGTTCTTTCTCTTCAGAAGTAAAAAGTTACATCCAACTTTTTACTGAGTTTAAAGAGAATAACTTAATCGTTATTGATGAAATTTTTAATTCTACTTCTTCTGAGGAAGCTTCAGCTCTGGCCATCGCATTGTTTGAAGAAATAAGAAAACATACACGAGCTAAAATTATTATTTCCACTCACCATCAAATGCTAAAAACGTTTATGCACTCAGACCAGAAGTTTCTCTCTGGTCATGTGGGCTTTGATGTTATTCACCATAAACCAAACTATAAACTACATATAGGAATGCCAGGGTCTTCCATGGCCTTAAGTATCTTTAAGAATCTTTCTGAAAAAAGCGCCATTGAAACCAATATAGTGGAAAGGGCCACTGGTATTTTAGAAAAAAAATTAGTGCTTTATGAATCTCTCCTTCAAGACGTGGCAAGAAAACAAAATGAGCTCGATCGTTTAATTCATGAGAACCATGAAATGAATCTAGAGCTGAAAAACCAAGTAAAGAGCCAGGAAGGTGTTTTGAAGCTTAAAATGCAGGATAAACTCTCCGAATACGAAGAAAAAGTTCAAGTAACATTAAAGCAGGCTGAACAGTTATTGAATAAAGTTCAATTAGGGGAAATTAACAAAAGAAAACAATTGGAAAACAAAAGCTTTGAATTACAGGCTGAACTTAGAACCTTTCAAAGTAGTGATCCTAAGCCTAATATGCAAAAATTAGTGCGTCCCAAGGAATTTAAGGAGGGAGAAAAATATTTTCTCCCCATGCTTGATCGCAACATTGAGCTAAAAACTCATAATCTCAAAAAAAATGAAGCGGTTGTGCTTAATGGAAAAATTTCCATTCGCTGTAAATTGGATGATCTCTTTATTTCTCAAGCTAATAAATCTTTTAAGCCTGTGCTAGGAAATCAAGTAAAAGTACACATCGAAAGAAGCAGCCATATTTCCCATAACTATGATTGTCGTGGCATGCGTTTAGATGAATTTGAAAATTTGATGGAAAAGGCCATTTCATCTTTAATTTTAGGTGAAGTTCCTTTCATTCATGTCGTTCATGGACATGGTGACGGCATTCTCAAAAACTGGCTAAGAAAGTACTTAAAAGGCTTCCCAAATCTCAATTATGAAATTCCTGAGCACAGCCATGATGGTGCCACTCGTATTAATCTGGTAACTAATTAATTAGGTTTCCAATTCTCCAAGGACGCATCTTGAATGAGTCTTCAGTTCCTGGCCAAGGAATTATCAGAGAAAACCAAACTGCAACGGCCTTTCCTTTAATATTCTCAAAAGGAACAAATTTCCAATAACGAGAATCTGCAGAAAAGTCGCGGTTATCACCCATCACAAAGAATTGTCCCTTAGGTATTGTGATTGGATAGTAGTTTTCATTAATAGCATTATCTTCATTCAGCTGAATGATATGGTCGTGGTCACCTGTTTTAGTCTGATAGAATTTGAATTTATATTTTTTAAAATTTTCATCCATATCATCCATAATTTCTTTACCATCAATTTCTTTTCCTTCAATCAAGGTATTATTGATGTAAACCATCTTATTTTTAATTTCTAGTGTGTCACCAGGAATTCCAATTACTCGCTTAATGTAGTTCACACTTGGATCTTTAGGATATTTGAAAACAATCACATCTCCACGCTTAGGTTCAGCAGGCCCTGTGATATAAGTTGGATCACTAAACCAATCGGAAAAGGGAACTTTAAAGCCATAGGAAAACTTATTCACCAGAATAAAATCACCTATCATAAGAGTTGGTATCATTGAGCCTGACGGAATCTTAAATGGCTCAAAAAAAGTTGAACGAAAAGCGAGAACTCCAATAATAATGAGGGTTATCGACTTTACTTCTTTTTTAAATTTTTCTTTTTTAGAAAGCTCAACTTTTACCGGTGTCTTCACTTCAGTAGAGGTAGCTTCTGACTCAAGAGTTGAGCCGTTTGAATTTTGATCGCTCATGATAAAAACCTTTAGTTACTCGAAATCTTTGCAAATTTCTTAAGAGGAGATAGGTTTTTATAATAATGCTCGATGAGATTTTTGGCAACTTGAGTCGACTTCACATACCATTTTTTTTGATTAACAATCATGACACAAATCGATACACCCTTACCTAAACTCGAGTCTTTAGGTTTAGCGTAGGTCACAAACCAGTCACGTTTACCAAAAGGTAGACCACCAGTAATGCTTCCGGTCTTTCCACCGATATCCAAATCCTTAAAAGGAAAACCACGGGCACGACGGAAAGCGTTGCGTGCAGTTCCTTTAGCAACCGTCAACTCCATCATTTCCTGTAATTCGCGCGTAACTCTATTTTCTAATACTTGTTTAGCAGAAGTTTTGGGTGCCCAAACTAAATCATCAGATTTTTCTTTCATTACGTGGGTTACCAGGTTCGGAGACTTTAAGATTCCATCATTGGCAACAATCGATGCAATGACTGCGCCGTGAATCGGACTCATCATCGTTTCTGTATTAAAACCTGAAGTTAATTCGGCCATACTGTAGTCATCTGAAGAAGGCATTCTCATCGTTGAAAAACCAAGATTAATTTCATCAAAAAGATTTTCATTAAAACCGAAACGATTCGCTGTTTGTAATAAGGATTCTGGCTCAATATAACTCACTCCTGCACGTCCAAAGATTACATTATTTGATTTTGCAAAAGCTTCTTGAAAAGATTGGTGACGGATCCAGCGATGGCGTGGAGCTTTAGAAATTTGATATTTGTAAAGTGTGGTTGAACGACCATTAAAACTAAAAACAGAATCCCTTTGAACTTTTTTCTGTTTAATCAACTCAGCTGCGGTCACGATTTTAAAAATACTGGCAGCAGGATGGGTACTAGAAAAAGTAATATTACGACCAAAAGTATTAGTACGTCGTGAGTAATCAATGGCAGTTAAAACATTTCCATTATCATTATCAATCACGACTACCGAGGCGTAATCAGGACGATATTGGCCAATTTGTTTTTTAACATATTCCTCAAGACGTTCGTTGATAGCATAATTAACTTTATAATTAGAATTATCGACTACAACTTTTATGGGCAAGTCGACTGACAAAGGGACATTACGACTTAGGGTCGTCTTGAAATCCTTCAGTGGAAAATTAGGAAAAGTATTTTGGCCATTGGAATATGAGTCTGAAATGATAACGTTCTTAAGAGCAAAACAAGCAGCAAGAACAATAACCAGACAAAATCCTTTCATCGCGAACTTCTTCATTTTTAAATCCATTTAAAAACGTTAGGAAAATTAACCTTTAAATCCCTTAGCGATCACAAAGTATTCTTTGCTCACTGACCTAGTGGATTTAGGTCTTAAAAAATTATACTCTAAAAATCTTGATTTTTGTTCTTTTAAATAATCTTGAGCCTGTTGTGATTCAAAAACTTTGATTACCAGGTTTCCTCCATGACGAAGAAACTTAGGGGCATGAAAAAAAACCATCTCTACTAAATTCAAGCTTCTGAGCTGATCTACAGATTGCATGCCAGTTGTATTTGGGGCCATATCTGAGAGCAAGACATCCACTTGACGATTAAGTCCGACTTCACTTAACTCTTTAATATCATTAATGTCTTTTTGGTAAACGTTAACATTGTTGAGATTTGTTAAGCGATTATCGACGGGCTTAATATCAATTCCAATTACTTGACCATTTTCCCCAACTTTTTTGGCCGTATATTGGATCCATGAACCTGGAAAATAACCTAAATCCAGAACTAAATCGTCCTTATGGATAACATGGTAACGGGAATCTATTTCCTCTAGCTTGTATACACTTCGGGCAAGAAAGTTATCTTCCTTTGCTTTCTTATAAAAATGATCTTTGACTTTAAAACCCATAGGATATTCTAGACAATTTCTCCTTAAGACGCCAGTTCAATTTCCCGTAATTTAGCTTTAAAGCTAAGAGCATTAATATGATATTTTTTAAGTTTAGAGAGTAAAGTTACTTTCGAAATTTCTAAAGCCCTTGCGCTTTCATTGATTTTTCCGCCATAGAATTCCATTGAATGGCGAAAATAATTCGCTTCGAATTGTTCCAAGGCCTGATAATAACTTAATGGTCTTTCTCCCTTGATCTGTTCTAGTGGTTTTTCTTGCATCCATTGTGGCAAATGTTTTAATAAAATTTCATCTTGAGTAAAGTTCAATGCAAATTCTAAGCAATTTTTTAGTTCTCGAATATTGCCTGGCCATGAATAACTCAAGAAAAATGCACGAACTTCCTCTGAAATTTTCACCTGTGGTGAATGAAAATGGTAAGCCAAGAGAGAATTGGCCAGTGAATTAATTTGGCTAGGCTCTTCTTTCAAGCTCATTAAGTGATAAGGAAAAACTTGCAAACGATAATAGAGATCAGCCCTAAACTCTCCTAGTTCTATCAATTTTTTTAATGGTTTATGAGTGGCTACAATCAAACGTCCACGAAACTTTTTTTTAATAGTGCAACCAACCGCCGAATAGGTTTTATCTTCTAATAATTGGAGCAGTTTTTTTTGTAGCCCCAAATTTAACTCTCCTATTTCATCTAAAAATAAAATTCCTTCCTTAACTTGATCTAAAAAACCGCCTTTATCACTAATGGCTCCGGTAAAAGCTCCTCTTTTATGGCCAAACAGTTCTGACTCTAAAAGATTTTCTTGTAAACTAGCTAGATTGACATCGATAAAAGGTCTATGTGGACAGGAAGCAGCGTGAATTTTTCTGGCTAAATTTGATTTCCCTGTACCGGTTTCACCACTAAGAAGAATCGCTGAACGTGTCTGAACTAATTGCTGAAAATGGATCATAGGTACTCCTTATATAACTAGAAATCCCCTTGCGAGGTAGCAACTTTTAGCATCTAATTAATAGGACCTCGAGTTAGAGTTGTATTGAAACTTAAAGTATTTCAAAAATGAATTAGAGATCAATGAAGGCAAAAGTTAAGGCGCCCATTATTTATCAAAAGTTAAATGAGTACTTTCCTGATGCTCATTGTGAACTTAACCATGAAAATCCTTTCCAGCTTCTAATCGCCACCATTCTTTCTGCCCAATGTACTGATATACGTGTAAATATGGTCACCCCAATTTTATTTAAACAATTTCCTACACCCAAAAAACTTTCTCTCGCTAAATTACCTGAAGTAGAAACGATTATTCACTCTACGGGATTTTACAAAAATAAGGCGATTAATATTGTAAATTGTGCCAAACAATTAGTGGAACAATATAACAGTGAACTTCCTCGTACTATTGAAGAACTTACGACCCTGCCTGGAGTGGGGAGAAAAACTGCAAATGTCGTATTAGGGAATGCTTTTAATCTTAATTATGGTGTCGTGGTTGATACACATGTTAAACGTATCACTGGTCTAATCGGGCTAACCAAAGAAGAAGATCCCGTTAAAATCGAACAAGATCTAATGAAGTTACTTCCGCGTGAATACTGGACCCAGGTTAGTCATCTATTTATTTTTCTAGGTAGAAAAATCTGTATTGCTCGTCGACCTCAATGTGAAATATGTCCGGTTAATCAATACTGTGATTTTTATCTAAAAGATTTAAAGTTGAAGAAAGCTTAATGTAATCTTTTTCTTGGCACCAAATCATTGGGGACTGGAATCTTTCTTTTGTTAACTTATCAACTTTCTGGCCATTTTCATAAAAACTAAAACCGCGTTTTTCACAAAGAATTGTTCCTGCAGCAATATCCCAAATACTTTTTGGTTTTTTGGAAACGACAAAATCACAAGCTCCTGCAGCTAAAAGGCCAAGCTTATTGGCCACACTACCACGTGGACCTATAATTAAATTAGTTTGATCATAGTTATCATAAAGACCCTTTTGCCATTCACTACGAGAAACTAGTCCTAACATTTTACCCGGAAATTTCTGAGTCGTTGAAACAAAAGGAATATCCGTGGTAATTTCAAAACCAGTGAAAGGATTATAAATCCATGCTTCGCCATCTTTAATATTTTCTGTAGGCATAGAGGCAAAAGAAAGAGCACATTCTGGAATTCCTTGAGCAAACTCAATAGTGCCATCGATGGGATCCAAGATAATAGCTGGAAAATCTAAACGATCATGGTCTTCTTCTGAGTAGTAACAAATCGATTTATCAGTAATGTGTGATTTAATTAAATCAGAAACAAAAACGTCCACTTCTGTCACAATACTAAGATCTTTTTTTATCTCTGTTAATGGACGAAAATGACCTCCTTGTGAAAGAGAGTTTATCTTCTTTTTTATTTCTGCTTTAATAAGTTCTCGTTGTATATAGTTGAGCATAGACCAATTTTTTTTCTTTATTTTAGGTATAGCAAGTTTTTTTCCACTATTTCTTCACAGTTATCCACAATTTTGACCTACAGAATATTTTTACTCGGCGCAATGGGGACAATCACGAATCAAATTATTTTCGTGAGTTACAAGATTAAATGTAAGTTGTTGTGATATTCAAAGTTAAGAATAGTTTATTGATTACCTCATGACCCTAAGTTTTTCACAATAGTCTGGTATTTTTTGCTCCACTTGGGTCACTTTATGATTCCCTGTACCATTCTTTTATGATGTGGAAGCTCACTATTTTTCTTATCACTTTGGTCCTGAATACACCGGTTTGGGCCTCATTTTATTTTCAAAATTCCACAAATTATACCACTGACAGCGATAGCTCTGCCCAGAAGCTTAACTACGCTACAACCAGAAACGTTACTCTCTTGGGGGCCACCTTTCTCAAGCAACGAAACGGAGTAATCGGACAAAACATTGTTTATTGGACTCGGAATGCGAAGGAAGATTACTCAGGACGTGTAACAAACATGAATATGTTGGAGTTGGGGCCACGCATCCAATACTTCTTTGACGAAATAAAAACTTTTTACATTAGTGCTGCTTACAACATTTACGCCAAAGGAACTAGAACCATTGGGGGAGTAGCAGAACAAGTACGTGGATCAAGTTACCTGGTAGGAATGGGATATCACTTCAAAGTGAATAGAACATTTTTTGTGGGGCTATCTATGAATTACCACAGTCTGAGCCTTTCAGAGAAAACAGTAGATACAACAGAGACAAAGATCTCTGATACCTACAATTCCTTTTGGCCGGGAATTGAATTCTCTCTTCGCTTCCGTTAGATCCTTCTAACGTTCAGCGATCGACAACGCTTCAATAATTCCTTCTCCAGTAGTCGCTAGAGCAAAAATTCCTTCTTCGAAGCCTGCTTCTAAGTCAGCATCTGTGAGTAATTTAATACCACTGGCATCAACATACACATAAGCTTTTGGGGAATTTTCAGAGGAAGAATTGAACGATTGATAAGTTGTACGGAATTGATTAAAAGACGCCTGGGTTAAACCTGTCTTAAACAAAACGACCCTCCTTGGAGCGTTAACTTACCTATCTATAATTTTATGTGGTCCCACGATTTGATGCAAGAAAATTATACGAGCGTATAAAAATTGATGGCTTAGCTGAATAATTTACTAAAGATCTTCAGACGCACTTCGAAGTGTGAATCCAAGAGACAGATAAGAATATAAATTCCATAGATGAGGTTACGACGAGAACGTAATCGACTAATACTTTGGAAGATAAATTCTAGGGGAATCAAACTTAGGAAACATATGATCCACAATAGACCAAAAGAACGAAATAGTGATCCCTCAAGCAACAACCCACTAATAAATAGAATTAGAAACGCTAGGCAAATTTCTTTGACCTTCATGTAATCCAATCTAACTTGCAGCCATTGTTTTTTAGTTTCAACTAGAAAATAGTAAATAAGAGCAATCAATCCTATCGTCGATAAATTTAAAAAAGCCTTACGACTTAAAAGCACACCAATCTCTTGCATAATAGAACTCATGCCGGAAGGAGAAATTTTTGGCCAATAATCCCAAGAATAAATCACCAATAAAGCACAAAGTGAAATTCCCAATAGCGTGTATTTAGCTAATTGTCGCTTAAACCAATACGTCTTTTCTTGAAGAGATAGATAAAGAATAAAGATAAGCTGAATTGGAAGCAGATAGATAAAATTGATGTTGATAATCATGCCCCAAAAACTTAAAAGGCCTAGAAACAGCCCAATCCTATAAGTCGCACTTTTTGATGTCCATAAAATCGCCCACACCCACAACACAGAGAAAGTTGTGGTGATGGAAGCTGCGAAATCAGCTTGAAGGATTTTTGAATAAGAATAGGAAGAAAGCAGAGCGAATAATCCCAAAATACATAATCGTCGAGATAGAAAATAGCGAAGAATAGCATAAAATGTCATGAGATAGAGACCCAAACCAAAGACATAAAAATGCAAACACCAACCCAAGTTATAAATTTTAGGAAATTTATAGAAAGGAAAATAAGTTAAGCTTAGATAATTCCAAAACATGGTGTGAATTTTTTCCTGAGGGTCAAAATAGAGTTTAAGCGCTTCCAGATTTTCAAAGCTGGGTAGCTCTGGAATAGAAACCACAAATAACAATAAACTCATACCTAAAATAGTGCGCTCAAAGGAATCCAAGAAATTAAATTCTCCCAGATTTGAACTAACAGTCTCTTCAATAATTTTCCCCCTCGTTGGCCAGGAATAGAAGAGCCCCAAAATCACCCACGTTCCCCAAAAAAAAGTGTTTGATCATATGGGGTGCAATAAGGGACATCAAATTAAACAAGATTAAAAAAGTCACGTTTCCGAGCAGACAGCGATAGATCAAACGATCCATGGAGGAATTTACTCGGAAATAGATTTTAAGG
>JBEIOQ010000140.1:0-3629 GCA_040377495.1 Halobacteriovoraceae bacterium | reverse complement strand
GGCCCAAGATTGCCGTTATTCACTCCCTGTGATTGGAGTCAATTATCAAGGCTACTCTATTTACTTCGATAGTTACGTGAATGATCTCATGTCAAAAAAAGGTTATGCGTTAGCTGACAACAGTTCCCCCATCAACATCAGTTTTGCCACTAAGGTGCAAGGCCATTTTGATTATGTTGACGTGGAAGTTAATTACAAAACGTTCAAAGGCAAAGAACACAAACGCTGTTATACACAAACTTGTGCCGTCAGTGATGCAAGATCAGGCTTAAAAAGTGCCATTGATTTATTTATGAAAAAGATTTCGAAGTGTATGAAATAAAAAAGCCCCGATTTTCTCGGGGCCATATTTATTATCGAACTGAATAATTTTCTAAAGCAGCGATACGATCATCAAGACTTGGGTGAGTTGAAAGGGCGGCCATCCATCCTTTCTTAGAAGAGATTTTCATACAGCGCATATTGGCCTGAGAATCGTCCACCATTTCCATCGTATTTTTTAAAGATTTGAGCGCGTTGATCATTTTCTCACGACCAGCAAACTTCGCTCCACCAGCATCAGCGCGGAATTCTCTGATACGAGAAAAGTACGCCACCACAAACATTCCTAAGAATGAGAAGAAGATTTCAAACACAAAGACTGAGATATGGTAAGCGAATCCACCACCAAAGCTTGAACCTCTTTCTTCACGATCAGAATCCCCACGAAGAACATTTTGAAGTGCAAAAGCAGCAATGCGAGCAAAGAACATCACGAACGCATTCACTACCCCTTGAACCAGTGCCATGGTCACCATGTCACCGTTCGCCACGTGAGCGATCTCGTGTCCAAGCACACCTTCCACTGCCTCATCCGACATTCTATTTAAAAGTCCCGTGGAGACGGCAACGAGCGAATTATTTTTTGAAGGACCAGTTGCAAAAGCGTTTACTTCAGGTGAATGATAAACTCCAACCTCTGGCATTTTTTTAATACCAGCTGCACGCGCAAGACTATGCACTTTCATCACCAGATCACGATGAGGGCCACGCTCATCCACGATTTCCACGCCCATCATCATCTTCGCCATAAACTTTGACATGAGAAGAGAAATAAAAGAACCAACCATACCCCAGATTAAACAGAAGATGGCCAAGCTTTCATAATTAAGACCGTAAGCTGTTAGATAAGGTTGAACATTCAACACCGACATAATGATGGAAATACTCACCATCACTAAAACGTTCATAAGCATGAACAGAAAAATCCTTTTAAACCACATATTCGTTATCTCCTTAATAATTCTCTAATAACCTAAAGATAATACTTAAAACGTAAGTGTCAATGAAAATTGGACTAACTTATTGATTTCCCGAAAGAATTTGGCACACTTTATTCGCAAGTTCTTTCGCAGCTTCTCCACAAAGATGAATATTATCGTTAGCTGCTGTACCACCACACCCAACTAATTCAGGTACGAGCACACGCTTTAAGAGCGGATTATTTGTTTCAGCATGGAGTAGTAATTTTGAGTTGGTCATCAGCTCCAGTCCATCAATCACCTGACAAGTACTACCTACTCCTTCCTTGATTGCTTTATTCACTTTTAGTGTGTTCACCAAATTTTTTCCTGGAACATTTCTTTTATCCTTAACTTCCATTTCATAAGTGGGAGTGAGGAAAAAACAATTCTCAGGAGTAATGCCTGCAGCTTGAATAGCATTGGCCATATTTTTAAATTGTTTAACGATTAAAGGCGCTTCCACGCTTAGAAGATTGTCCCCAAAGAAAACAAACATCTTTTCTGGATTGTGAGCTTCTAGCATGTCCTTAATTCTTTTTTTCGAAAGTGGTACCTGATCAAGGTTTCCGATATTGAGGTGATTGTTATCGTTATCTCTTTGAATCGTTTCGATTTTATCTAAACCACTATTGGTCATCCAATGAATAGGTGCTGTTCCTCCACGAGCGTAAGTTACAAACCGTTTTTGCATTTTTTCTTTCAAACATGTTTGTAAAAAATTTCCAAAATAACTTTTTGACCACGTCGCTCCCGTTTGTGAATCCCCAATTCCTAGCAAGTGAACTGAATCTTCAGCTTGTGCATTTAAACTTAAAAATAAAGCGAATAAAAAGACTTTCATCAAAACCTCTAATCGTGACTAACCATTATATCTGCTGGAGTCGCATCATGTTTATTACGAACATACTGATTAATGAAATACATCATCGTCAGGGTGGCCGCAAGTGACCCCAATACAAAATACCCGAGGACATGAAAATTAGAAAGCTTTCCATCTGGATTCTGGACCACAATGATGCCAGCAAGAGCAGAAGCGAGTCCACCAGAAATCATTTGCAAGGACCCACTCACCGACATATAGGCTCCCCGATCTTTGTTAGTTGGAATAGCTGAGGTCAGCGCTGAGGCTGAAATCATGCGCGAAGAAATTCCAGCAAAAAGAATAACGTTAATTAAAATCACCGTATGTAGTGGAGTAATGCCTAAACGAGTATAAATAAAAATCATCACTGCGGTTAAAGTAGAGCCCACACAAAAGACAGGAAATTTCCCCACTGAATCAGCTAGCTTTCCGATCATCGGCCCCATAATGATAGAGCAAATGCCAGTGACCATATAAACCAAAGGAAGTTGCTGCATGGAAATTCCCACATTATGGACACTGAAAGCACTACTAAAAGGCATGATCATAAATCCTCCCGTGCTCAAAAGTGCAGTCGCCGCAAAGCCTTGCAAATATCGAGGTTTACTCACGGTATGAAGTAAATGTCTAAAGGCACTCTTCTCTGGTTTTCCACCTTTTAAGTGTTCATTAATAGGCTGCATTTTAAACACAATCACAAAACCAGCAAGAATACCAACCGCTACGATCATTAAAAAAGGAGCATGCCATCCCCAGAGGTTAGAAAAATATAGACCAAGAGGAATGCCTAACACCTGACTGGCAGCGAGTGCAGTTTGCACCACTCCCATCACTCTCCCACGTTGGTGCATAGGAAATAAATCAGTGGTAATGGCAAAAACGATGGATCCAATCACTCCACCAAAAACGCCTGTGATCATACGGGCACCCAGGAGAAAATAATAATTAGGAGCGAGAGCACAAAATAAAGTTCCCGCTAAAAAACCGATATAAAAAAAGATAAGTATTTTTTTACGATCAAAACGGTCAGCAAAACCAGCGGTTAAAAAACCTGATACTCCAGCACTAAAAGCGTAAGCTGAAACGACTAAACCAAATTGAGCGGGAGTAATATTTAAAGAAGGAATAAGTAAGGCGCCTAAGGGAGACATAATCATAAAATCTAAAATGATCGTAAATTGCAGAAAGGCCATGAGAGCGATAATGAATTTTTGATAAGAGGTAAACTGATCATGGGTCTGTTTCTTTGACATATTGGCCTCGAATAATTTAGTTACTTCTTTTATACTCCTATCTCGCACCATTTGCACCACATCAATTTGTTTAAAACAATTTTATTGTCTATGTGCACAACGAAGAATTTGAGCAACTTATAGTGCAAAACTGGCCTAATGCCGCTATGATGGCGCTACATTTTTAAGGGAGTTTTCATCATGAAAATGATTTTGTTTTTCCTCGTTTTCCTATTCTCTCAAACGACTTTT
>JBEIOQ010000009.1:0-34147 GCA_040377495.1 Halobacteriovoraceae bacterium | reverse complement strand
TCCGCTGATACCATTGAATCGGAAATGGCTTCTGTTCGTTCCATTGTCTTAGAACTTAACACCAATGGTACAAAAATTGCGGATCTTTATGCTTATCCAACTTTTATGAAAGTTAATTCTTTCTATGAAAACGAAAGAATTACCACTGCCCTAAGTAAACTGAAAAAAATTCAAAGCATGCTCTTAACCGATACTTCTAAAACGGCGCCAACAACGACAGAAGGAAAAAAGTTACTGAATCTTACCGCTGATTATTTGCAAGCAGTTGTCACTATTAACAAGTTTTATGCTCTTCTTGCTCATAAAAATACACCTTCTTCCTATGATTGGGCGCAACTCGATAAATACAATTTGATGTTAGATAAACGTTATGCCTTAATTTTACTCTCAAAAGTTAATTTTTTTGCACGTCACATGACCGAAAGTGAAGTTACTCTCTTAGGTTTAGAGCCAAAAAAAATAAAAAATGCAGTGGAAATACAATTGGGTGGTGAAGCTCGACAAATGTTAGAGCACTTAGCAGTGAACAACCCAGAAACTCCGACTCAATACGCGAAACTTTTAAAATTCAATGCTGTCCGTGAGACATTAATTAATAGCTGGGGTATTAACCGTATCGCTTCGTCTACTCAATATGATCCTTATACTCTAGATACTAATGCTAAATCCAATTTAACCTTTAGACCTGGAGCAGACGGTAAATTTAAATCAGGAACTTACTACAAAGAATTAGATCAGTCAGATAAATTCTATAACATCTATACACCAGCGCTTAAAGAAATTGTCATGGCAACGGTGTCTGATAAAAAAGTTAACAACTCCATTGCTTCAGTCGCGGAATATGCAGAAATCTACCGCACACTTATTTGGGGATACCCAGAAAATGCAGAAATAAAAACAATTGATCCCTTTCCTCCGGTGGCAGATTATTTTCTGGCACAAGGAAAATACGAAGGTGAAGTTCCGTGGACTCGTGAATACGTCGATATGATGTTTACCGGCGAAGAAATTCAATCGGTAGAAGAAGCAGATTGGTTAAATGAAAAGGCAGTGAACCTTTTCTATACGGCCTTTGTTGGTGATGAACTTAACCCGACAAAGCTTACAGAGAAGATGGTGGAATATGCTTGGTTAACTCGAGCTATTGCCGTTGTAACCCAAGTTCGTCACCGTATTGAAAACGCGGATATGACTGAGCTAGAGGTGCAAAAACTTTCCAATAAGATTTGGCAAATTGTTGGTCGTTGGAAAGGACGTTATGTGGCCCACTTAACGGGAAAACTTAAACCTCTCATGGATAAATATCTTACTGAAGAAAACGTCAAAAAAGCGAAAAGAAATGCTAAATATTCAGGCCTGGCCGATGTGGTAAAAATGACAGAAGCCGCAAGAGCGACATATGTGAAAAATTCCATGAGCGGGAAGAATGGAAAAATTCCTGGCATTCGTATGTTTCCCCGAACTCCTGAAACATTAGTATCCCTGGTTCAATACCGCTTAGCTAAAAATACAAATTATAAGAACTATAACGGTGTCCTTTTTGCTTTAGAAGATAACACTGAAATTGCTGGGATTGTTCGCCAATTTTATAAAGATCTATCGAATGCTTTCTATAAACGATCAAAAGTTGATGATAGTTTTCAAACCATGACACAAATTCTTTGGGAAGAGGCTCACAAAATTGCTGGTGTTTATTATAAAAAATATCCTTGGACTCAAGCGCAACAAGATCGTGTTGAAATGGATAATTACTTAGAAAAGTATCCCGCAGCACCACGTGATAATACTTACGTTTATGTTAATCCTTGGGTCCCTAATCCAAATTATAAAGCCCCTACGGCAGCCAAGGGTGGAGCATCAAATACAAAAGCTTCAACATCGACTACCAAAACGGGGAATCAGGCTTTAAGTTTTGACCAAAAAATGTTGCAGATGATGCAAACGTTTCAACCTTATATGCAAGGTACAGAAAACTCTGAACTAAAAACTCAAGGAGCGCGTAACTCACACTCTAAATATATTAATATCCAATATGAAAATTGGCGCACAAAAGAAACTTACCAAAATGCCAATCAAGTCCTCGATGCTATTTATATGGTTATGGGACTTAACTATGCTTACTTGAAAGAAGGGAAATTTCCTCCTAAATATGACTTCGCTAAATTTTGGGATGACCAATTGTTTTTAAGCGAACAAGCGATTTCGATGGCCCATCAAGCGGCACCACTTCTTCAAAACGAAGTTTATTCTCATACGACAACCGAAACGATACGAGAACCAGGTGATGGTATGGGCTTTAAGGGACGAACTTATACTATTGATAAAAAACATTACTGTTCTGCTTTAGAGTGGATTGGAAAATATGCTTATAATCCAACTGATGCTTCAGTCGACTCAAAGAAAGTAAGTACGGCCATTGCAAATGCCATTTCAAGTGCAATGAGCAGCTTAAAAGGTCAAGCGCATGGAACAACTCCTGCCACTCCTTTTAAGGAAGGCTTGCTTGAAACTTTTGCGAAATCTAATCCAAGTAGCTATGCTTCAGACAAACGTTTTAACTTTATGTATGACAAACTAGAGCAGTTGCGCGGAATTATGATGTCAGCTCCGGGGCAACCTCAAGCAGTGGCAGAAAAATTAGAAAAACTAGATTATGAGCTTTATAAGAAAATTCACCCTTGGAAATATGTTTTCGAAAGATACATTGAGCCCATCGTGAACATTGTGATCGTGTGTGTGATGGTCATCAGCTTCATCGTAGGCTTAGTATTCCCACCTGCAGCGATGCCAGCGTGGCTTGCTATGTCTCTCTTCGTGTTTGAAGTTTCTGCCTTCACCTTCACCATGGCCTCAAACGTAGGTTATCGTATTATGTATCAACGTATGTACGAAATTCCCGCCAACCTAAAAATGCAAACTCACCTTGCTAGTATTTCTGGTGGTGAAGAATCTCCATTAAAATTGATGTACGACTCTGCTGCAGGTTTAAAATCGTACGGAATGAGTACTCCTTTAGATAACTTCGACCGCATTAAAGCTGCGGAACAAGCGAACATTGATGAAAGACGTTCGATGATTCTGGAGCGTATGTTCTGGTTACCTCTTGATATGTTGTGGGGTGCGAGTATTCTAAAAATGGGTAAAAATCTCGTGGGTCTCTCTACCGTGAAGTCCCTCAAAAAATTAGGGCTTCCTCACCTCACCTTCAACGAGAAGGTGAAGGTTATATTCAAAACCGATCAATGGAAGAAATATATACAGGAGAAAGGACTCATTCGGGGTATAAAACAAGCTAGCTCGGATGTTGTTCAAGGATTACCACAGGCGACGAAGTTATTACCAAAGTATCAGCCTTATACTAAAGGAATGCTACAAGAAAACATGCTGCTTAAGGGTGGTCTCTACAACAAAATCGAAGGTATTACGCTCGCAAGAGCGGCTGAAACTGGAAGTGTCACAATTCAAAAAACATCTAAGCTTGTGGATGGAGTTGAAACTGCTCTATACACTCTTTATAAAGATGGGAAAGTGATTGGTACATCCAAGTATCCTCTGGTAGGTGAAAATCTAACTCTTTATCAATTGTTTGATGACATTAAAAAGTTTGATGAGAAACAATGGAAACTTTTCATTGAGATGCAGGAAACTCATGAAACCACGAAACTTTACAACAAGATTCAAGCCTTGTTAGAGAAAGGTTATAAACCAGCAGAAATCATGGGGATGCCAATTGGTCGAGCTCCGAAAACTCTGTTTGGTGTTTTCTTTAATGGGATGACTAGTAAGAGCCGTATGAGCAAACTAACTTCAACGTTAAAAGAAGGATTAGAAGCGCCAGAAGTTTTACTACGCTATCGTGAAGCGAAAGCATTAAATAATCAGGAAGCCTTATTGAAATTCTTCGATGAAGTGACCGTTCCTGGTTACAAATATGACGACGTAGTTAAAGTGTTTGATGAAGCAGGCATGTCGATTTTGAATCCTAAGAACTTAGTGAGTAAACTAAAATCTAACTTCGATGCCTGGAAACTCAACCGCGAACCAGAAATGAAACTGGCGAATATGCAGATGGAACTTCAAATGATGTTTAACAATGCAAAACATGTTCGCTCGAAGAAATTGATGGATAAGGTCACAGAGATTGAAAACATGATGGCAACTAATGCTGTAGCAAAAGTAGATCAGCAGTATCAGGTCAAATCGATGACTGATTATTTTATGTCGATCATGGACCACTCAGATTTAATGTTGTGGCAAGAAATTGTTTCGAAAGCTCCACGTGGATCAGTCTCTAGACAAATGAAGTCTGTGTTCACTGACCATAGAACGATTATGGAAACAATTAGACCTTATGATTGGAAGAAGGCGCTAGAAAACTATAAGCCAAATACCGAGATCGTTCCGGTGGTTTCTACTCATGCAGATGACTTCAATGAAATCATCATTCATGATGGTAACATCTTCCCTACAGATGGCTTTGGAGAAGTAAAAACTAAGGGTATGACTGATCTACAAGATGCGATTGAGAATGCTTTATAAGTAAGGTTTGAGAACTGACACAACAATGGTCGCGATAAGAAGTGCTAGAAAAATGACAAAATACCAGCGGGCCTTAAGCCATTTTCTCTTAAGGCTTAAGGCCCCAACGGTAAACAGAATAAAATAAAGACCAACTTTCAAGTAAAGCCATGATGGGTAAGTACCCGTCAGGTTTATCCCTTGGGTCATCATCAACATTGAACCTGTTGTGAACGTAATCACGAAAGTTCCAATATACACCAGCCACTGTGGCCACTTCATCTCTTGATTCATGAAATAACAGATGATACTTGACCAAAAAGCTATGGAGCTAAGATGCAGAATTTTAATACTGTGATATCCACCCATGCAACCATTCTATCTTTATTCAAAGTATTTTCAATCGGTCCGATAAGGAAGACATGAAGATTCTAAGAAAATTGAATGAAAAAGAACTTCCCGCCACTGACCTCGTCTCGCATTTAGAAGAACAAGCGAAGATTATACCTTTTCCAAGAGAAATGAATGTTCAAGGAACAAAGGTAAAATCGAACCTTCTAAAGAGACGAGTGATGGCCTTTTGCGTAGACCTATATGCTATTGTGATGATTAAGATCATGATGACTTTAGCCTATACCAGCTTCTTTAAAGCTTTCTTTTTTCAATTACCTGTTTTGAAGCAAAAAAGAATGGTCGAAGGTTTGATGACTCTTGATCTTTATATCGCCCCCATCATTTTCTTCACTTATTTCTTTGTTTCATATTTTTCTGGTGAAGGGAAAACAGTGGGAAAACTTATGTTTAAAATTTCAGTAGTGAGACCTGATTTAAAAAATGATTATTTTCCTAACATGAAAGAATCTTTTGCCAGAACCATTGCTTACATGGCCTGCTATATGACAGCAGGATTGCTTTTTCTCCTGCCATTTTTTCGTAAGGATCAAAAAAGTTTGGCTGATCTATGGTCTAAAACCATGGTGATGAATGATCATGAATTATATGAAGCAATGAAAGCAGGCGCGGGTGACGATAATGTCATCACCCTCGATATTGCAGAAATTAAAAAAGAAGATAAATCGAACAATCAGAAAGCAGCTTAAGCTTTAAAATCCATGCCTAATTCTTTTAATTGATCAGCTCCTGGAGTTGAAGGCGCTCCCGCCATCAAGTCAGTCGCAGATGTCGTTTTAGGGAAAGCAATAACATCACGAATCGAATCTGTTTTTGCCAATAACATAACCACACGATCAAGGCCGAAGGCCATACCAGCGTGTGGAGGTGTGCCATACTTTAGAGCTTCGATGAAGAAACCAAATTTACTCAGAGTTTCTTCTTCTGAAAGGCCTAGAAAACTGAACATCTTTTTTTGTACCTGATTATCATAAATACGCAGAGATCCTCCGCCTAACTCATAACCATTACAAACAATATCGTAAGCATGTGCACGCACATTCTTTAATTTCTCTTTATCTCCACTCATAAAATCTTGGAGGTCATCCTTATGAGGCATAGTGAATGGGTGGTGGCGAGCAGCAAAGCGGTTATTATCTCCGTCCCACTCTAATAAAAGGAAGTCATAAACCCAAAGGAAAGCATAACCATCTCCTAGAAGATTTAATTTTTTTCCTAGAAATCTTCTAACTGCATCAGCGCAGCTGTGGGCCGTATCATGATTTTTATCCGCGAAGAATAACCATGTTCCGTTGCCTTTTTCTTCTGATAATTTTTCTAATTCTGCATGGAGTTCCTTCGTCACAAATTTAGCAATTCCCCCAGAGAACTCTCCATTTGTCACTTTAAAGAAGGCAACACCTTTTCCACCGTGAGGTTTCACAATTTCTGTCCACTCATCCGTTTCTTTACGAGAAAAACTCCCTAAAGATTCTTTAACGAACATTGCCTTCACGAGACCTTTGTTACTAGCGACTTCTTTAAAAGTCGCAAAGTCAGAATTTTCAAAAAGTTTTGTAACATTCATATGCGGTAAACCAAAACGAACATCTGGTTTATCTGAACCATAATGGTTGATCGCATCGGCATAAGTCATGGCCCGAAAAGTAAAATCCTCTGGCAATTTAAACCACTTTTTAATTAAGTGTTCTGCCAGGTTTTTCATATACTCTTGTGTCGGGAAAGATACTTCTATATCCACTTGGGTAAATTCTGGCTGACGGTCGGCCCTTAAATCTTCATCACGAAAACAACGGCAGATCTGGAAATACTTATCTGTTCCACCGATCATTAATAATTGCTTCAGTGTTTGCGGAGATTGAGGAAGAGCGTACACTTTTCCTTTATGTACGCGTGAAGGCACCATATAGTCACGTGCCCCTTCTGGGGTCGTTTTGTAAAGAATAGGAGTTTCAACTTCAGTAAAACCTTCTGAATAAAGTGCTTCACGAGCTAGCTTACAAGTGTCTGAACGAAGAGTTAAAATATCTTGTAATTTCTTAGTTCGAATATCTAAGTAACGATATTTTAATTTCAAATCTTCTGTGACTTCATTTTGTGTACTTGGAGCGAAAGGTGGAACTTCTGCGCTAGAAAGAACTTTAAACTCATGCACCTGAACTTCTACTTCACCGGTATTCATATTTTTATTAAGGGCAGAGTCTGGTCTTTTTGTGACCACACCAGTGACACTTATAACGGTTTCCAGTGTTGCTTTTTTTAATTCATTCAAATCGCCTTTGAATTGCTCAAAGCCAAGTTGAGTGAGGCCATATTTATCACGAAGGTCGATGAAATGTAGTCCACCAAGGTCACGATATTTATTGACCCATCCACATAGGCTGACGGTTTTTCCTGCATCCGATGCTCTTAGTTCCCCACAGTGATGGGTGCGCATCAAACCTTTTAGCTTACTCATTGTCTTCTCCCTCAATTTTCTCTACACTAAAACGATGAAAACTATACCAAAAATGAAGTCCGATTTTAACACAAGCTTTATCATTTTTTTGCTCTTTCTAGGGTGTAATACCCAGTCCGTAGAGCAAAAAGCCCCTTTGACTCAGGACAAACCCGTCGCTACCACCCAAAAAACGACTGTTGCTGAGCTATCTCGTGATGCCAAGATGAAATTACCAACTGGTGAAGAACTTCGGGTGCGCCTGGCCATCACCCAAGCAGAGCAAACCATCGGGCTATCTGGGACTCAAAGTAAGGACTGGGCGGACGATCAGGCCATGTTGTTTTTCTATGCAGAAGATGGCGACCGCATGTTCTGGATGCCAGATACTTATTTCGATTTAGAGATTTATTTTTTAGATAAAGATATGACAGTACTTTCTGTAGAAAGAAATGTTCCATGCCATCCAGGAAGAAGTGTTCCACCTAAGATTGCCCAAACAAAAGTTCACTACTCACGCCATGTTTTGGAAATAAAATCGTCATCGCCATTAGCGAAGAAGATCAAACCAGGTGATAAGCTTAGTTGGCAATCGACTCCGACTCCGTGGGAAATAGAATCAAGTATTCGTTTGAATCAATAGCCCCCAAGTGATCGCGTACTAATTTTTTCTGATAAGCGGTATTATTTTTAATCAAATCAATTTCATTAAGGATATCGTTATTCTCAACTTGAATCGATTTCAAATCACCTAATCTTGCATCTAAACGTTTTTCCATTTTAATATAATCAATTACACCTGAATCCATAAACACTAAACGTGTAAAAAGAAAACACACAAAAATCCATCCAACGCGGGCGAACTTTTCCTGACCTGAAAGCCCTTTCCAATCAAAAATTCCCAAGTAACCAATTTTTGCAGGAGCTTTTTTCGTTTTTTTCTTAATTGGTTTATCAAATTCTTGTTCTACATTACGTTGTGAGCGAGAACGTTGATAGGATGGAACAGAAACTTCTTCTTCCTCTTCATCACTTAAAAACTGAGGTTCGAAATTTTGCTCTTTTGGTTCATTGATATCTTGTTCAAAAACAGAAAATGAATCCTCATCATTCTCTTCTCGAGAACGAAAATCATCTTGAAAATCTTCTTGTAATTCGCGACCATCGCGCGAGCGAAAAGGTCTTTGTTCAAAATTTCGGGAAGGGGCACCAAAAGAACGTGATGAAGCGTAGCTCATACGAAAAAACATCCTGTTTTAAAAGTTACCATCCTAGTAACTTATTAAAATGTTAATGGTCTTTCAAACAAAACTCAAGTATTGATACATTTTTCCTTAAGATTTATTTAGAGCGAGTGTGATTGTTGACCAAAAAGATAGAGATAGTTTTTTGCCCCAGGAATAGATCTTTCGATCAATTGCCCTACATCCAGATAGGCTTCTTTATGAACTAACTTCACTTCATTCTCTTCAAAACTTAAAAGCCAACCATGACGTGGATATTCTTTGCCAACAAAATGTTTGTATTTTAATTCTTGAAGTAAGTAGAGAACAAATTTGTTCAGACCTTCTGTAGACTCTTGAGTGAAGTAAATTTTTTTGATTTCATCGACACAATCAGTGAGTTTCATCTTAAACCTCCATGGTTTTATGAACCTTTTAAGCCTTGTAACTCACTTCCTGTAAGTCTTTAAGGCTTCGTGGACTAGTGAATCAATCCTTGATTCCCTTCCTTGTCTCACTAGTTCTTAAAGCATAGATCGTGCCAACGAAAAAGGGGCCCAATTGGCCCCCTTTTCTTTATTCGTAACAGTCTGAAATTAAGTTTTAGCGATTGTAATTTCCTGAACTTGAGCGCTCTGATCGGTTACCACCGCCATCACGACTTGGGCCACCTGGACCGCCGCGACTGCCACCATATGGTCTTCTATTGTCACCACCCCCGCCTCCGCGAGAGTAACCACCGCCACCACCACGTGAGTATCCACCACTACGTCGTGCACCACCGCCTCCACCACCACTCTGTGGAGCTTCAGCTAATTGGAAAGATACTTCACGATCACCAAAATATTCACCCTTAAGGTTAAGCATTGGCGAAGCGTGGATACCCTTCACTTCAAAGAAAGTGAAACGATCTTTAAGATCAATTCGACCTAAATCGCTAGCACGTAAACTGAAAGTTGAACAAAGGTAGCCTACTAATTCTTTTACCGTTAGACCGTCCATACGTCCCACATTTAAGAAGACTCTTTCTAATCCGTTGGTATTAATTTCTGTGCGTCCACCTTGAGTACGTGGTCTCTCAGCTGCCAGATCGATTTCGCGCGCTTTCTTATAACGTTTTAAGCTTTGTTCAAAGATAAAAGCATAAAGACCTTTAGTCATATCTTCAGAACTTACATCCTTAAATTTTTCTTTAAAAGAATCAAAAGTATGGTTGCTGTGGTCTTCAAATTTAGAAAGAAGATCTTTGAAATTGTTTTCGGCTTTAAGCATAAGCACATCAACGATTTCTTCTACTTTTGGAAGCATAATACGATCGATTTTAGCTTTAGTGATTCTTTCAATTTGACGAACACGTCCCATTTCTGAAGGATCAATAATTGAAAGAGCGATACCTTTCTTACCACCACGACCAGTTCTACCAATACGGTGAACGTAAGATTCGTTATCTTGAGGTAAACCAAAGTTTACGACGTGAGTAAGATCGTTCACATCGATTCCTCGTGCAGCAACGTCTGTACATACTAACAATGTTGCTTTCTTCTCTTTGAAACGCTTCATCGTCGAGTCACGTTGATCTTGTGACATATCACCGTGAAGTGAATCAGATAAATATCCACGAGCATTTAACTCAGTCGAAAGATCATCAACTCCAAGCTTTGTACGGCAAAAAATAATCGCATACATTTCTTGGTAATTATCCAACATACGACAAAGAGCTTCGGTCTTATCATATTCTTTCACTAGAACATATTGTTGTTCTACTGATTCAGCACTCAAAGTTTGTTTTTTTACTTTTACCATCGCTGGGTTATTAAAATGATCATTCACTAAACCAAGAATTGGTCCCGGCATAGTCGCTGAGAACATCCAGATTTTCTTTTCTGTTTTAATGGTTTCAAGAATGAGTTTTACATCATCAAAGAATCCCATATCGAGCATTTCATCAGCTTCATCTAAGATTACAAATTTAACTGCATCTAAACGAAGAATGTCTCTCTCAATAAAGTCAATCAAACGCCCCGGAGTTCCAACGATAATTTGTGGGCGTTGAGATCTGATTTCACGAATCTGACCTGACACAGAAGCACCACCATATACGCACACAGTGTTTACTTTTTCAAAAGATGATAGTTTGTTAATTTCTTCTACGATTTGATTAGCAAGTTCGCGAGTAGGAGCGATAATTAGACTTTGAATGTTACGGTTAGAGCGATCAATTTTTTCTAACAGCGGAAGAACAAACGCAGCGGTTTTTCCAGTTCCAGTTTGGGCCTGACCGATGAAATCGATGTCACCTTCAAGAAGTACAGGAATTGCCTTCTCCTGAATTTCAGAAGGTTCTTTAAAACCCATTTTTTCAATTGCTTGTAAAGAGGACGGACGGAGCTTCAGCTCAGAAAATAGCATAAGATATCCCTTATAATTTAGGGGTACCTTTCGATCAATAGAATTGCTTTTATTTTAAAAAGAGTGCCTAGTCGTTAGGCCGTATTGGATCTAAAAGTACCAGTTTAAGAAAGTTAAAGAGCTTATACCTAGCTAAATCTTATCTGACAAGCATAATTGAGCTCTGTGTAATAAATACCATTAAGGCAGAGAAGAGACTATACAAGATACTACTCCTTTTATATGACCATACCATTAAATATAAGGGGATAAGTATGACTGCGAGCTCAAAAGTCTTAGAAATTCAAAGCTTCCTAAAGTCCATTGAAAATATGGAAAGTGATGCCATGATGGGTTTAGTTGAAAAGTTTTTAGATGATGAAGCAATTGAGGCATTTGTGGATCATATCGAGGAATTTTACGGCATTACTGACGATGAAGAATTGGGAATGCTAGCGCAATTAATGGTGACAGGGTATTTAACGGCGAAAAATGAGTTAAGTCCTCTGAAGATGAACCCAAGCACGAATCTTTCTTAGTTCATAAGTTCAGATTCTAGTCTCTTCCAGAATTTTCTCACAAAAGAAATCTCGCGCAAGAAGACGAGAGAAGCTCTATGCTTTTCCTGATGAGGCTTAACATCAAACAATTCTTCAAAGTCTCTACCTTCCAGGAATAATCTTTTAAATTTATCAAAGGCTTGAATATTTGCATTGGTAGTTTCTAGACCAAAAAGATTTTCATTGCAGAAAAAATGCCCTAAAGGAAAAAGCTCGCGAAGTAAGTTTTGACACTGAGTAAGTTTCGCCGCTGATAATCTAGAATCTCCCAAAGCTCCAATACTTTGATATTCATCATTATCATCCAAACGGTAATTCTTAAATGAAATTGAAATACTAGTAGGTGTATGAGAAAGCCACCAACTAAAGCCTGGATCAGAAAGATTACAAAGAGTCTGCTCATTACGAGGAAAACGCTTATTACATAAGCGATCTTTCACCGCCACCGCGATTTCAAGCGTAGGAGTCTCAAAATATTTTAATTCATTTAAACCTTGATTTGCTTCCAGACGTAAAGTCTTTCTAAGTACTTCATCTTGACTTAACTCTTCCATCGAAACTGAAATATTTTGAGTTTCGAGTATTCGAAGAACGAAAGTCGATGCACCTTTCTCTAATTTATAAATAAAACCTGGAGCTTCTGGATAGGACTCCATAAAAGCAAAAGGATTGTGACCAACAAAATCACTGCTATGCTTAAGCGTTTCAGCTACTAAAAAATCCAAGTCGTCTTTCATTTCATTCCTTAAAACAAAAGCATCAAAAGATTGAGACCCAAAATAACTACCAACGGAGAAAAATCAAAAGGTAAATCGGGAGGCAGAACTTTTCGAACTGGGTTCAAACTAAAGTCCGCCGCTTGTTTGATTTTTAGCGCCCAAGTTTTTCCACGATACTGAGGAAAATAACCTAGAATACTATCCACGATAATTACAATGAGATACAACTCAATCAAGTAACGCATACTTTATTGTAGGGAATTAGTCTGAATTTTAAAACACTTATTTATTTGGGAAGTTTAGTTTTGACTAAAGAAACACTGGCACTGATAAAGAAGGCGATCATCACCAGATAAACCCATAGGACCGCCACGACCATGGTATAAAAATCACCAAAATTACGAATGAGCCCTGCACGTAGATACTTCAAGTAGATCCAAAAGATGAGTTTACTGGCAAAAAAGAGAATGACAAAAGTAAACGCCCCTAAGAAGGCATCTCTAAGAGAAATGGTTTGTCCCATAAGAAAATAGAACATGAAAGTAAAATAGAGCAGAATGACCATCCAGTGGATGAGATTTGAATCGAGAAAGATCATGAATGCAGCTGCGATTATGGTGATAATCAGCACCATAAAGGATTTGATCGGAATAAATAAACGCCGATGAATTTTTGAATTAGAAAGAAGATGAATTCCATTAAAGATAGAATTAATAAATCCCGTTGCCGCCCATAGTAAGACTACCCAGTTAAACCAGTTAAACTTCGATTCACTATTAGAAATAATGACATTTTTAATGGTGGAAAAAAACCACGGGGAAAGATTAGGGAAAATCAGTTTGAGATAATTTAAAATTTCAGTTTGCGCCCATTTCGTGTCACCCACCATGAAAGTCAATATGGATGCCATCGTAAGAACAATTGGCAGTGAGCTCAAAATTGCGTAAAAGGTTGAAGAAGCAGCGATTAAACTACCATGGTTGGCCCGATAATTTTTAAGACCATAGAATAGCTTATGCGCAAATTCTTTGAGCATTCCCACATAGTGGACTCGTTTTTTTACTTTAACGGTCATAGGTCCATTCTAGCGAAATTCTCTAAGGTTTAAACACGGCAGAATAAACCGCTGCCAAGACTAAAAGTGAGAGAGGAACCCATAGCTTAGAAACCAAGCTAGGTTTTCTCTTCAGCGTGATAGGAAAGCCAATTGCTAAAATAAGCCAGATAACTAATTTCAGCACCGCCCATAATGGCCAGCCTTCACGGTGAGAGATTCCGATACGGGCAAGGAGACCAAAACCACCCAATAGGACCAGAAAGCTTAAAATGCCTGAGTAAATGGCTATCTTTTTATGTTTTTGATTAAGGTAAATCTGTAACGCCAAAGTAGCGATGAAAAAGATGACAGAGAATAAATGAAGAGTTTTATAAATTTCGTAAGAGATCATTGAGAAAGTGAGGAGAGACTTTTCATCTCTCCTCTCCTATTAATTAAAGTGTTTTGTGAGGTAAACTTTCTACGCGACCTGCATTGGTCACGATCATATAGTCCAGTTTACGTTGTAGTTCCTTTACCGTTGCAGCTCCTGCATAAGTCAAACCAGAACGAAGGCCGCCGATAATGTCGGCAATGATCATATCTTCAGTTTCTTTATAGGCTACTTCGGTTGCTACACCTTCCGCTGTTTTCCATTCGGCCATTCCACCATGGTAATCTTCTTGCACTTCAGCTGAAGCCATACCACGGTATGTTTTATATTTTTTTGTCACTCCATTTTCGATTTTTTCATGTACTTGACCTGGAGTTGGACGAGTTCCTGAGAGCATACTACCGATCATGACAAAGTCTGCGCCGAATGCGAGCGCCTTCACGATATCACCTGGCGTTCTAATTCCTCCATCAGCGATGATAGAGCGGTCAACGCGAGCACATTCTTGAATAGAAGTAATATTTGGAACACCAAAACCAGTTTTAATACGTGTAGTACAAACTGATCCACCACCAATTCCTACTTTAATAATATCAGCACCACATGAAGCAAGATAATCTGCTCCAGCATAAGTCGCTACGTTCCCAGCGATAATACAAGCGTTGTTCCCTACCATCTCACGAAGAGCTTTAATGGTACGGCCAACATATTTAGCGTGAGCGTGAGCAACATCAATACAGTAATATTCAGCGTTGGCTGCTTTCATTGCTTCTACTCTTTGCAGATCAGCATGAGAACATCCAATAGATACGGCCGTTTTTTTGGGACTTTTCTTTAATTCTTCCACATTACGATCAATAGTCATGAAACGGTGAAGAACACCCATTCCACCTTTAGAGCCAATGAAATTCGCCATTGCACTTTCTGTCACAGTATCCATGTTCGCAGTAAGAATCGGTAGATCTAAAGTCAGCTTCCCCATTCTGTCCGTTTGAGCAATGTTTACCATTTTGCGTGACTCATAGTGATTGTAGGAAGGCACTAAAAGTACGTCGTCATAAGTAATCGCGGTCCTCATGGTCTCTCCTTATTGAGTGCGTGTTAGCACTCTATTTTTAACGTCTCGAAAATGCTTCTGATAATGCTTCAACATATCTTCATAATTAAAAGAAGAAAGTGGCGTTTTCGTTTTGCTTTCCAGGTTGCTCTTAAATTCCAACGCTGTTTGGTGACCTTTAAAGGAAACTTCCTGAACTAAAGTATAAATTTCTTCTCGACTTAATTTAGTTTTGGAAATTAATTCGTGGAGATAGAAACTAGAAAGAGAATTGGCATTATCTACCACACGTTTCTTCATGGTTTCCTCATGAATGACTAAATCATCCAACACTTTCCCCATTCTCTTCAAGGCATAAAAAAGTAAGCCTAAATGATCTGGTAAATAGATTCTCTCTGCCGATGAATGAGAAATATCGCGTTCATGCCAGGAAATAACATTTTCATGAGCAATACTTAAATGAGAACGAAGAACACGGGCCAGACCTGAAATATTTTCACTAGAAACCGGATTCTTTTTATGTGGCATAGTCGAGGAGCCTTTTTGTCCTTTAGAGAAACCTTCCGAAACTTCCATTACCTCAGAACGAGAAAGGTGACGAATCTCTACCGCCAATCTTTCTAAAGAACTGGCGAGTAATGAACCAAGTGAGATGAGTTTGGCTAAACGATCTCGCGGTATAATTTGCGAACTTACTGATTCAACTTTTAATCCTAATCCTTCCACCACTTTTTGCTCAACTGCTGGAGTTAAAATGGTATAATTTCCCACTGCTCCTGACATTTGACCGGTAAGATCATTCTTGAAAAACGCTTCTAGCTCTTCGTAGCGACGATTAAATTCAGCATAAAAGGAGAGCCACTTCTGAGCAAGTAGCATGGCCTCAGCTTGCATACCATGAGAGCGGCCCAAGCATAGTACATTCTCTGATCTTTCAACTAATTTTAATAATGAAGCTTGAAAATTTTTTAATTGCGAGATTATAAGAAAGAGTGAATCTTTAATCTGCAGATTGAGAGCGGTATCAATAATATCAGAAGAAGTGACACCAAAATGAAAGTATTTCCCTTCTTCAGTTTTCAATTGCTCCGTAATGGAAGTACAAAAAGCGATCACATCATGGTGAACTTGGTTTTCGATTTCGTGAATTCGATTGAGATTAATGTGGGCTTTGTTAGAGATAGTTTGCGAGAGTCCCTGAGGAATTTTATATTCCTCAACTTCCTCTAAAACTTCGAGAAGCTTAAGTTCGACTTTTAAAAAGTATTCGAACTTCTTCTCTTCGGTCCAGAGTTTCGAAATCTCAGGACTGTCGTAGCGTGGGATCATCGCTTTTTGATTTCCCTTTAATTTTAAACCGTACGATTGAGTCTATCCCTCGGCCTATGGCTTAGCAAGCCCTTTTGGGCCCTGTAAGAAAAATTCAAAAATGTTTTTTAGACAAAGAAAAACGATAGGCGTATAAATAGACGAAACACCCTCATTAACAATTCTGTTGAGCTAGTTTCACTAACATTCACCTATCATTATAAAGGAAAGACTGATGAAGACTTTAGCCGTTATTGGTGCTCAGTGGGGAGACGAAGGAAAAGGGAAAATTACCGATTTCTTTTCCCATAAAAGTGATTTAGTTGTGAGGTTTCAAGGTGGCAACAACGCCGGCCATACAATTGTGGTAGGTACAAAGAAAGTTGTTACCCATTTGGTTCCTTCTGGGATCCTGACAGAGAACTGTATGTCTCTAATTGGACATGGCGTAGTTTTTGATCCTCGTGCTTTTATGACTGAATATAAAGAACTCACTGATGCCGGAGTGAAAATCACACCCAATAATCTCAAAATTGCGCTCAATTGTACGATAATAACCAGCTACGGTCGTTTACTCGACGCTTGCCGTGAGAACAAAGGCGCAGTCAAGATTGGAACCACAGGAAAAGGTATTGGCCCTGGTTATGAAGATAAAGTCAGCCGTCGTGGGATTAAATTCTCCGATCTTTTTGACTACGATATGTTGCTAGCAAAACTTTCACGTAACTTTGAAGAAAAAGAAATTCTGTTTAAACACCTATATAAGGTGGAATACCCAACACCAGAACTAGAAGCTAAAGAATTATTCGAAATTGGAAAATTTATTAAACCTTATGCCGCAGATGTTTTTAGCTTGATCGTAGAAGCTCAACAGCAAAATAAAAATATTATGTTTGAAGGGGCTCAAGGTGTTCTGCTCGATATTGACTACGGAACTTATCCGTTTGTCACATCTTCAAATACTACTTACGCAGGAATTTATTCAGGAGCAGGCTTAGTTGGAAAAGTCGATGAAGTCGTAGGTTTAGTAAAAGCCTACACTACCCGTGTAGGAGAAGGTCCTTTCCCAACGGAATTAGATAATGCTTTAGGAGAACACATTCGCCAGATTGGTAGTGAGTACGGAGCCACCACGGGAAGAAAGCGTCGATGTGGTTGGTTAGATCTTCCAATGTTAAAATACTCAATTCGAGCTTCTAATATTACTTCCTTAGTTTTAACCAAACTCGATGTACTAGGTCAGATCGACGAACTGAAAGTTTGTGTGGGATATGAATACGAAGGGAAAATCCTTGATGCTGCTTATCCAGGACTTGACCTCTACAAGGTCAAGCCGATCTATAAAGACATGAAGCCTTTCGGTAATGAGCTGAATAATGAAAAACAATCCCTGAATCAGAATTTGATGGAATACATTGAGTTCATAGAAGCTTATTTAAAAGTGCCAGTAGGAATTGTTTCTTACGGACCTGAAAGAAATCAAATTGTTTTAAGAAAAGAATACTTTAATTAACGTCGACATACATTACATCCTGAAAAAGGGCCCTTGGGCCCTTTTTTATTTCCGATAATTTACTTTAGATTTAAGGTAGTTAATAAAGGTTAACGAGTCTGACGCCAATACTCGCCCATGATTAGGGCCGTTGCGACGGAAACATTAAGACTTTCGACCGCTTCGGTACCTGAAATTTTGATGGAGTGTTGGCAAAGTTTCATGATCTCCGTAGACAAACCTTTGCGTTCTTCGCCCATGACTAAAACCACTTTCGATGAAAATTTGATTTGATATAAATCATCTTTCGCATGCCCTGAAGTGGCCATCAATGTGTAGCCATTTTTTTTCAATTGTTCCAAAGATGTTTTTAAATTTTTCGTTTCGATTAAGTCGATCGCTTCAGCTCCACCTTCTGCAGTTCTATAAGCAGATGAAGTCTGAGCAGGATCTTTCATCGTCACCAATAATCCCTTCACTCCAAAGTGAGCGGCAGTACGCATGATCGCGCCTAAATTGTGAGGGTTTTGGACGTTTTCTAAAGCTAAAATCAATGAAATTTTTTGTTTTTCTTCCGACTTCAAAAAACTTTCAATAGTGATGCTCGCTTTCTTTTTCATGAGCAGCGCCACACCTTCATGATGAAGTGAACCAGTGATTTTTTCTAACTCATTTTCTGCTACGATATGATAGGCTTTTTTGTTTTTCACACAAAAAGCCATGATTTCTTGAAAATCTTTTTTACTCTTTTCTGTTACATAGAACTTAATAACATCCTGTGGTCGTTTGGAAAAGGCCACCTTGACGGCATTCACTCCGGCCACCTTAAGCTCTGAGTCTTTATCGAAATGCTGGGGTTTAGCGGGGCGTTTTGGTAATTTTTGCATGAATTTTCACTCGTGAATTGCGCTTTGTATTTGTTTCATGATACCAGCTTTTCTACCATGGAACAAACGAATTTGATGGGACTATTGGCCCCTCTGCACTTCATTGAAGAACTTAAAAAAGAACTAGCTGTTCGTAACATCCAGCCAGTCTTTGTTAATGACCGTGTCTTCATTATCCCAACCACTAACATCCCTATTATTTGGGTGGACGATATTTGGTACGATCTACAGATCGTCGATATTACTTCAATTTCGGAAGCTAGTAAAAAACTAAAAAGCATTGAGAAAACATGGATTCATTATTCTACTGGCAACCATCGTCGTGGTGAATTGATTCTTGAAAATCTTGGGACAATTAAGAAAAAAGCCATTCCCTTTTTATATGAACTTCCAACAAAGACATTTGGAGTATTTGGCCTAATTGAACAAAATAAAATGTTCTATTCTAACCACACACGCTCCAAAATTCCTTTAGGTGATATTCTCTTTCAAGAAGATAAAACCACTCCACCAAGTCGTGCTTATCTCAAACTTTGGGAGACATTTACTCTGATGGGCGTGACGTTGAAACCACAGGCTAAAGTTATTGATGTCGGTTCCTGTCCGGGTGGCTGGACTTGGGTACTGCAAACCATGGGGTGCCATGTGGTTAGTGTCGACAAAGCTGCCTTAGACCCTAAAATTAAAAATCTTCCCAACATCGAATTCTTGGAAGAAAGTGCCTTTGGGTTAGATCCTGCACGTGTTGGCAAACTTGATTGGTTCTTCTCTGATATTATTTGTTACCCAACAAGACTCCTAGAGCTCGTGAAAAAATGGCACAAATCTGGTTTAGTAAACAACTTCGTCTGTACCATCAAATTCCAGGGCGAAACTGATTACCAGGCCATGGACCAATTCTTGGCCGAATTTCCCGGCTCTCGTATCATCCATCTTTACTGTAATAAGCATGAAGTCACTTGGATTTATCAAGGTGATAGCTTGTAGTTAACCCCGTGTATTCTGGTTTCCAGACTTCTCCAACCTTGTAAAGAATTCATTTGTAAGATCGTTTCTTTTGACATCCAATAGTGAGAATAAGATATGTAATAATTAAATTTTTCAATACTTTAAGAAGGTTTTTGCGCTTATGAAATTATCTTTTTTCACGATTGTCTCCATGGCCCTTTTGTCTTTAACCACAGCTGTACAGGCCAATATCGATAAAGCGATTCAAAATAAAGTGAATGCTGAAGTCATGCTTGAAAATCAATACCAAGCAATTCGTTCACAATGGTTTAAACCAACTCGTATGAGTATGCGTTTAGAAGATAGAATTCGTGCTGTTGATGAAGAGCAATTATCTTTTCTATTGCAAGTTTTGTGGAGCGAGCAAACAAGCTCTCATATTCCTCTAACTAATGCTTTCTTAGAGTTTTATCACTATCTCCCATCAACTCAAAAATTATCTCAAGCTGATCAAGTACACTTTCTTCTTCTAGGAACAAAAATTTCTGGTGATCGTGACCTAAAGAAGAAATTTGAACAACAGCTTTATGCTTTGATGTCTGAAAGTAATCTAAGCAAAAGTACAGTGTATCGTTTACTTTCGAACTATCACAGCGGCCTCTCTAAACGCCAGTTGAAATCTTTCCGCACTCGTTACCAAAAAGAGGCAGATGAAATTAAACAGGCTGAAAATAACCAAGTCTTCCCGACAAAAGAAGAAATCAAAGAACTTATTGAGTTCAAACCAGAACTAACAAATTTCATGAATGGAACTTATCAAAAAGGATTAACACTCTTTTTACTTTGTCGTAGTGTACGCGACTATGCTTGCCGTATGATCATGAAAAATTCTCAAGGCGAACTAGTCCGAAATGAAGATGGTACACTTTGGACTAATCCAAGCTTAGCTCGTTCATACTACAATTATCCTTCTAACCGAACTAACGGTCATACACCTGCTGGTGTTTATACACTTGATTCAGTTATGCCTTATGCTAATAACCAAGCGGCTTACGGGCAGTTTAGAAGAATTATCATGAATTTTATTCCAAAGTCAGAAGATGAAGTTTTACAAAAAGAATTGTTAACAGAGAAAATGCAAAAACATGCATGGTGGAATCAGGCAACAATTGCCAGAGATGTGGGACGAGATCTTCTCCGTATTCATGGAACAGGAAGAATTAACACTGATCCCCAAGCAACTTACTATCCCTTTATTCCAAGTTTAGGATGTATCAAAAATCGTGAAGGAACTTACAACGAATTAACATTTATTGATCAAAGACTGATGCTGGATCAAATGATGACAACGCTAGAACTTGAACCAGCCTATGAAAATGAACCATCCATTCATGGTATACTTTATGTCTTAGAAATTAGTGATGAGAAGAGACCAGTCGAAATTAAAGATATTGAAAATTTATTGTCTCCTGAAGCTCAAGAAATTGAGCCTCAGGAGAAATTGAATTAATTATTTAGTGAAGTAACCTGGTGGGTATTTACCTAAAGTATCATCATAGCCTTGTCGTTTAATTCCATCTTCAGTGTATTGTAGAATTCTATTCGCCCTATAGGGATAGTGCTTGATTGGAACTTCAGTATGAGTTCCTACCACTTTAAGCGTTGATCCAGAATGGTCATATTTCGGAATATTCACTAACACATCACGAGCACTCACAAAATATTTAGTCGCGTAGGAGTGATTCCAAAAAGTTTTTTGCTGAGCTTGAACCATAAAAGGAGCCACTGCTTTATCAATTGCTGTACCTTTGGCCACAGTAACCGATGAGGGAACATTGTAGTACTGCACATCTATCGCTTCAACTTTTCCATCATTATTAACGTCCGCAACATCAAAATAATTCATAATCACAATTTTAACTTTATTTTTCTTATCTTTGAAATTTCCAGGCAGCATCATACGCATTTCTGAAAGATCTCCCGCATCCATTCGATGGCAACCATGAGAGACATATCCTCTTCTTAAAAACCACACATCCATATCACTTTTATTTGTAATTGGTCCATGGAAAGCAACTCCACTCCATTCAATCAATAAGAATGGGAACCCACCAAATTCATCTTGCCACTTATCACTCCACCATCGAGCTTCAATCGATTCCGCCAGTTTTAGGTCAGTAATCTGTTCTTTTGGTTGATCGAAAGGTCCTGCGGTTGTCGCAGCAATGGGATAAACCATGGTTAAGTAACCCACATATCCTGCTCGTGAATTATCTTTGGTGAAGTTTTCATTTAAATGGGCCGCAAATAATTTTTGAGAAACTTCTGCTCTGGTCAAATCAGCTTCAATATTTGGATCATTATAGATATCATCGGCATAAATATCATTACGAAGTACATATGAACGTAAAACGGCAGTAGAAATATCTTCTTTATAAATATCTTGGTCAACAGCTGAAGTTAAACGAGAGTTTTGATAAATTTTCATTCCACGATTTTCCAGATTGTGGGCCATATACTGTCCCGCAATCTTCAGCCAAGCTTGGTTATTAATACTTTGTTTTAAAGCATATTCTTGATGAGAAATAAGAGGATGGAGCTTAAACACTTCATCTTTAAAAGCCTGGTCGATTTTTCTCCAGCGATCAATTAGTGTTTTACTATAACCATCAATTTTTGCCTGGTTAACCCACGCTTTTACTCTTAAAGTTAGCCCCATTTTAGAAATATAGAATTCTAAGTCTTGTGCTTCGAACTTTGGAACATCACCAACATAGAGATATCGGCCAACATTCGCGTTACTTTTTTTCGAGGTATTTTCTCGGCTATGAAAAATTGGACCGCCGTAGGGTTCAAAGTCTAATTGGTTATCTTTTTGTCCTATGACTTTATGTAGCAGACTTCTCTTCTCCATTGGTGTGGAGAATATCATTTCTGGAGTAATAGGTTCTGGCTTTTTGGCCAAAGCGGGTAAGCTGGTCGCACAAAGTAAGACTAGACCTAAAACTCTCATGGGGTCTCCTTGAACAATAATGTAGTAATGGAGTGATATACTTCAATTTTTAGGCCAAGTTTTCCCTTAAAACCTGTTGGTATAGACAAAAAACTGTCAAAACTTTAGACACTAGTTATAATAGTCAACAGGGAACTTTATGAGTGAATTAGAGAAATTATTTGATGGTGCCTATAATTATTCTGAGAAGGGAGTGTCCTACTCTCAAGAGAATTTTTCCGTTTATAAGAATACAGATAAGAACATTCTCATCTATAGTGCTGAGTTACTTACTCGCGTAAATACTGGTGAGTTTCTTAAGATTAGTGTCGGTTACGAGGTCAACAGTTTTTGGGCGCCCTTGAAAGTCGTTATCCATAAAACACTAGGACCTAATTTTGCGACCGAAACCTATACACCTGATTATGAAAATCAAATTCTAAACTACGAATTTAAAAACAATCTTAGCACCAGCAACTATTCCCGTAATATTGTTACTCGTTATCAAATTGCGACGCCATCTATGGCATGCTCTATGGTTATGACTATGACCAAGAAATTTGATACCATGTCGAGAAATGCAAGTATCATTGTGAGTTCAACTAATAATTGGGACTATAAAGAGCCCTTCGTTGATAAGGCCATCTATTCAGAATATAAGACTCATGAATCCTCGGAATTAAAGCTCAATGGACAAGATTTAAGTGCAACTAAATGCTACGTATATCAAAGTGATTCCACCCACCACGTGAGTGAAGAGCCTACTGTGTTTTGGCTCAGCAAGCACTTAGGTATTCCTTATCTTATGGAAAGTGGTGATATCAAAGTTCAGATTAAGTTTTTGAATAAAACAAAATCAGAGCATTTGGATGGATTTCGTTAATCTTTAATGAAATTAAAAGCTTCTGCGCAAGCAGTTTTAAAATCGGCTAGTTGAATCTTATATGGCTGCATAAGTTTTACGAAGTTGTTGAGAGTATTTGGTTTCCATTCCTTTACCCTTGCATCAAGAATAATCACAGATCCCTTATCATTTTCAGTTCTTAGTAAGCGACCTAATTTTTGGTGCAAACTTCGAGCACGGGTAGCCTGAAAATAATCATTAAATTCGTTACCGAAACTTTTCTCGAAAAACTCTCTTCTTTCTTTAATCACTAACTCTTGACGCAAATCTGGGATTTTATCAATTATGATCAATTGAAGCATATCTCCTGGGATATCAATACCTTCACCAAATGATTCCATTCCAAGCAGGATTCCGCCACCTGATTTCTTGAATTCCTCAATAATATTATGACCCATCCCTTGAACAAAAACGGGAATTTTACCTTCAAAGTTTTTAAGAATGATCTCTGTCGCTTCTTGAAAACGCTGGCGAGAAGAGAAAAGTAATAATGTTCGCCCACCCAGATCCTTAATTAAGGGAACCAATTGATCCAAGGCACCTTTGACAAATTTATTATGATGAAAAGGTAAAAAATCAGGCACTAAAAAAACCTTGGCCTTATTTTCGTAGTCATAAACAGGAGGTAAGAAAAAACCGGTTTTAAAACGTCTATCTTGAGGAAGATAGGTATAGCCCGTCAGCCATTCTACCCCTTGAATTCCGGTATCACCCTGAGCATTGGTTAAAGTTGCGGAGCTAAATACAACAGAAGATGAAGTATTGAGTAAACCTTCAAACACATTCTTTCCAACATTAATAGGAGAAGAGTTCATGATATACCCTTCTTCTTCATGAAACTTTAAAACATTGGTCGTACTCTCACTATCTTCTAAAATGGCATTAAAGTTATCTGCAATCTCCATGACGGTAGACATGAACGTTTCAAAACGGGCATAGGCGACTTGATCATTATTCTCTTGCATAGATTTTGGATCAAACATCGCCATATAAGGCGCTAGCAGATTGGAGAGATTAGCAAAAACGAATTTCAAACTTTCAATTTGATTATATATTGAAGTCGCTAGAGCATCTTTAAGCCCCGACTTCTTGATCATAGGCTGCTCATTCCAGTATTGAGAGGAGTAACGTGTTTGTTTTTTGAAGTAAGCTTCCAGCATAGTCGAAAGACTGCCCAGGTGCTGACTAAGAATATCAACCATGCTCTGAGCTTCTGCACGTATCCGGCGGATCACTTCCTGATTGTCATTTTCTTTTTGTTGGGAAAGAAGATAAAATAAGGCTCCAATTCCTTGCATAGAAATCAATTGTCGGTAAAACGCTTCTAACATGGTCTTATTGATTTCTTTACTAAAAACATTAGTGGCTTCGGATTCAATTTTATGAGCCTCATCCACAACAATATAAGCAGGTCGCGGAAACGATTTTGGCCAAGTAAACATGAGAGCATGATTTCCGACGACAATATCTGCTTCTTTAGCTTCCCTCAAACCTTGTAGATAGGAACAACTCTGCTTATAAGGACAGTTGCTTCCAGTACATGCGCGGTAGTCGACCGCCAATTCACTATCTTTTTCTTTTAGATCCGGAATCACTTTCTTTAAAATGTAGGCCAGGTGCCCGCGATTGATTCGTTCAGACTGAGAAGAATTTTGGTTATGAAAAAAAACAAGTTCAAAATAAACTTGGGCAAACTTACGATGAAAGTTATCCAGAGAATCGAAGAAGTCTAATTCCCCTTCATTACTTCGAAAAATTAATTCGCAAAGATGATTAGATGAGCCAATTAGTTCCGCAATCTTAAGTTGACCTTCCTGTACCCCGAGCAAATCTAAAATAGCAGGTACGTCTTTTTCCATCGCTTGGCTTTGTAAGGTTTTTGTTCCTGTCGCGACTAAAACCTGTTTTTTTTCAGCCAGAGAAAAAAGCGCTGTAGGCAATAAGTAACCAAGCGTTTTCCCCGTACCGGTAGGTGCTTGAATCAGAGCATGAATGTTATTTTTAAACGCCTGACCTACTCGTAGAGCAAATTGTTCCTGCGAAGACCTATGCTTATACCGAGGGAAGACCTTTTGGATTTTACTCTCTTGAGCCAAAATGTCTGAAATATTTTTACCGGAGAACTCAAAAGAAAAATTAGGTTTAAAGTTCTGGCGTTTAATTTTTTTGGTTTCTTTATCAACTTCAAAATCACTCATTTTAAAATCAATCTGAGTCGCAATCTCTAAGAGCTCTTTTCTTTCCAGACTAAAGAATTTAAAAAACCAATAGTCATGCATCTTATATTTATCCATTAGACTTAGGATAAAAAAACGTTTTTCTTTTTCTTCAAAAGAAAAATACGTGGTTAGAAGCATCACCTTAAGTAAGTCAAGAGAATCGGAGTAACCTCTATGCTCTTCTTTATCTGCAAGACCGAAATCAACAATAAATGACTCAAGGTTAAGTGATGATCTTTCCGGATTCATTAAACCTAAAAAGAAAATTGAATCGATAAACTGAGTCTCTTCACTGGATTTTTTGTAATTATTATCTTCAAAGTATTTGCTTAAGAATTTTTCTTCAAAAGCAGAATTGTGAGCAATTAAGCGATGTCCTTCTAATTCGAGAAGATCTGCCTCAATATCGCTCCAACGAGGAGCCTTTTTCAGCATGTCTGCAGTAATACCTGTTAATTTCTGAATAAATTGTGAGAGTTCCCCTTGGTGCTCTGGCTCGTAACGAACGAGTGAACTAAATTTTTTGACTAATTTCGTTCCTTCAAATTGCAGATAGCCTAAATCAATAATCTCATCATCCAGGGGATCAATACCCGTGGTTTCAATATCAATTACGGCCCAGCGACCAAGATCCATCCCCAATCCTTCGATTCTCTAATAAAAACACTTCTTAGACATTCAGCACAAAAAGTAGGAATTCTTTCCTCTTTTACCTCAGCTATGCTACAAAGATGATCATCAAAAGTAAGCTAAAAATTGAAGTTTTGAGGTGCTATGTCTGCTGTTATTTTCCAAGTTCAATCGACTCTTATCCTAGGGTTGATTTATGTGGGACTTTTTTACAAGAAACAAAGAAATAAGCACGTTAAGATTATGACGACAGCAATCATTTGGGATGTATTACTCATCCTTCAAATTGAACTTACCCGTCAAGCTGTGGCCCAAGCACTTAAACCCATGGGAAACTCAAACTTACTTAACTTTCACATTCTCATTGCGCTCGCTACTGTTGTTCTCTATGTAATGATGTTTATGACTGGCAAAAAGATGTTAAAAAATGATTATAGTGTTAGAGCAAGACATAAGGCGATGGGGATTACCGTTACGATATTAAGAACAATCACCTATATTACGTCATTTATGGTGGTTAATTAGGATAAGTTATGCGTGAAAATTTAGATTTAGTAAAAAATTTAATCCTCGAAAAAATGGACGATGCTCATGTAGAAGTGACCGATCTTACCGGAACCTTTGATCATTTAGGGGTCCTCGTGGTAAGCGACACATTCAAAGGGAAAATGATCTTTGAACAACACCAAATGATTATGACGATTTTAACCAATGCCCTTAAAGACAAAATCCATGCTGTCAAAATAAAAACTATGACTAAAGATAAATTTCAACAGAGTTTAAGTTAGGAGAACCAAATGAGCTTTAATGTATTAAACAACAAAAATTACGGTGAAGCAGTTCAAGAGAACAATTCTGCTGCTGACATTAATGAACGTCTAAAAAATCTTATCAGCAGCGCTGATTTAGTGGTCTTCATGAAAGGAACTTCAGAAGCCCCTCAGTGTGGTTTTTCTGCTAATACTTGCGCTATTTTGAATAGCTATCAGAAAAGTTTTAAAACATTTAACATCTTAGCAGATGAAACTGTTCGCCAAGGATTAAAAACCTATTCTAATTGGCCTACCTATCCACAAATTTATTACAAGGGGCAACTTCTTGGCGGAAATGATGTCATCATGGAAATGCACGAAAATGGTGAACTAAAAGAACTTTTAAATCACTAAACATTCAGGGCCTTCGGGCCCTTTTCTTTTATGCAAACACTGATTGGTAATATTAATTCTAAGCTTCCGATTCACATAATAGGTGCTGGCGCCTCAGGGTTAATTTTGGGTTATTTTCTTAAAAAGAAAGGATATAAAGTTACCATTTACGAAAAAGAAAAAAGAGTTGGCGGTCTGATTGAAACCATTAAAACGGAAAACGGTTTAATCGAAAAAGCAGCCAACGCCATTTTTACCAATGATGACGTTATCGATTTATTAAAAGAGCTCCAAGTTCCTTATGTGAAAGCCAGTGAAAATATCCGCCGTCGAATTGTAAGAGAAAAAAAATTTCTCAACTTTCCTTTTTATTGGTATGAACTTCCGCGTATTCTTTTAGGTTTTCTTTTTAAAAAAGCCCCGATTCAATCTCCCATTACTCTCAAGGATTTTTTAAGTCCATGCCTTGGAGAAAAAATCTGTGATGAAGTAGTCTCTACTGGTCTACTGGGTATCTACGCCAGCTCAGCGGAAAACTTAGAGAAAAGTATTCTTTTTACTCATCAAAATAAACAAATGAGTTATTTGCAATGGTTTAAGGCTTTTGCCAAAGAACGTGCCAAGATGAGAACCAAATATAAAACTAAGGCCTCAATAAGCTTCGCAGGAGGCATGCAGGACTTCATTAATGCACTACAAGCTGAGCTTAAAGATAATATTATTTATCAAAACATCGATCACTTGCCTGAAAATTGCATTGTTTGTACTAATGCCACAGCAGCCGCTGCTCTACTCTTAGATCAACATCCGATTATTGCCCATCAGTTAAAGCAACTGAAATATTCCGCCATCACCACTGCAACTTTTTTCACCAAAGAAGAATATAAACCACTTAAAAATAGTTTTGGAGTCCTTTTCTCTAGGCGGTCAGCAATTAAATCGTTTGGTATTCTCGCCAATCATGAAGTTTTCCCTCATCGCAGTAACCAGTGCTATGCTTATACATTTATTAAAGAAAAGAAAAATGATGATTTAACTCAATTGAATCAAGACCAAAAATATTTAGCTTTCCCTGCTACATTTGCACAACAATTGACCTCTTGGGAGAAAGGAATTCCGACCTACAACCTGGAAAGGTACGCAATCATGAAAGAAGTCCGCACCTATTTCTCAAAAAATAATATTCAGAATCTGGCCCTTTTTGGTAACTACGTCGATGGAATCAGCCTAAGAGAAATGATTTCAATGGCCAAGAATTTTGAACCGAGGAGCTAATATGACCGATAAAAATAAAACCTCTCAGTTTCCTTATTTGCATGGTTTCTCAGCCAAAGAACAAGAACGATTACGTAAACAGGCAGAATTTGCTGAACATACGGTTTACAAAGACATCAATTTATCGAGTGTAAAAAATTTGCTCGAGGTAGGATGTGGCGTAGGAGCACAGTCGGAAATTCTTTTAAGACGCTTTCCTAAAATGCATCTAACGGGTATCGATTTTAATCAAGCTCAACTTGCGGCAGCCAACAAACATCTGGCGGGCCTACCTTACGCAAAAGACCGCTTTGCCCTTCAGCACATGGATGCGGGGAATATGACTTTAGATTCTCAACAATATGATGGAGCCTTTTTATGTTGGATTCTAGAGCACGTTCCTAACCCAGCACGGGTTTTATCGGAGGTGAGAAGAGTTTTAAAACCTGGCTCACCCGTATATATTACCGAGGTGATGAATTCCAGCTTCTTTTTAGATCCATATTCACCCAATGTATGGAAATTCTGGATGGCCTTCAATGATTATCAGTATGAGAATGCAGGAGATCCTTTTATTGGGGCCAAGCTTGGTAACTTACTTACTTCTGTTGGATTCAAGAATATTGAAACGAATATCAAAACGTGGCACTTAGATAACCGTTTCCCTGAAAAAAGAAAAGAAGTTATCGATTATTGGACAGAACTTATGCTAAGTGGTGCTGATTTGTTATTAAAAGAAAATCTCGTCTCAGAAGAAGTTGTGGATAAAACAGAAAAGGAATTACGTCTGGTTAGTAATGACCCTAATGCTGTTTTTTTGTACTCTTTTATGCAGGCCAAAGCTCAGGTGATTAATTATTAAAACTTTATTTTTAGTACTTTGTTTTATCTTTACTTTTAAAGCGCAAGCAGAAATCCATTTTCAGTGGATGGGAATTACAGGATTTGTTCTTAGTGATGGAAAAACGACGCTTCTTTTTGACCCTGTGGTTACACGACCTTCACTTTTGGATGTACTTTTTAAACGTTCTATAAAGTCCGATCCAGAGTTAGTGAAGACCTGGATTAAAAAACTTGGGCTTAAGAAAGTGGATGGAACATTTATCACTCACTCACACCATGATCACAGTTTAGATATGCCTGAATTTATGAAGAATTTAGGGGGACATCTGTATGGGTCTAGCTCTAGCGTTAAGATCGCTGAAAGCTTTGGTCTACCTGCCAACGATTTAAAAACGATTAAATATAACGAAGTTTTACAAATCGGAGATTTTAAAATCACCGTGGTAAAAAATGTACATGCCCCTGTGATTCTTGATTATTATTTTGCCGCAGGTCCTATTGAGAAGAAATTAACTGCTGAGTCCAACGCTTTTGATTATCGTATGGGTGAATCCTTTGGTTTTTTTATTGATCACCCTCAGGGCAACATCGTTCTGCAAGCCACTTCTGAATTTCCTCCTGAATACAAAGATAAAGGATATCCTGCCGGTTACGTTCTTGTCGCTATCGCTAAAATTATGAATAAAGAAGTTTTATTCGATGAAATAGTTGGCAAAGTGAAACCTAAGAAAATTATTCCTCTACATTTTGATAATTTTTTCAAACCCATTGAAAATGACAAAATAGAGTATCTCTTTGGTGTTAGCATGGATGATTTCAAAGCTAAGATTGCTAAACGAAATCAAGACATTGAAATAATCGTACCAGAGTATATTAAACCGATTAAACTTTATTAATCATGAGTGATCTAATAAATATCGAAGCAAGTTGGAAAGAAAAACTGTTAGATATTTTTCAATCCGAAAACATGAAGAATCTTAAAACCTTTCTGGCGCAGGAAAAGGAAGTTGGTAAAATCGTTTTTCCCCCAGGAAAAGAGATTTTCTCTGCTTTTGATTACACTCCCTTTGATCAAGTTAAAGTTGTTATCATTGGACAAGATCCCTACCATGGAACAGGTGAAGCACACGGTTTGTGCTTTTCCGTGAAGCCTGGTGTAAAACTTCCTCCGTCTCTCAAAAATATTTATAAAGAAATTGAAAGTGATTGTAAGACCACCATGCCAAAAGATTCTGGACTTCTCACTGGTTGGGCCAAGCAAGGTGTTTTACTCTTAAATTCGGTTTTAACGGTTGAAAAAGACAAGCCTGCCAGTCATCGAGGCAAAGGTTGGGAAGTTTTTACCGATGAAGTCATTCAACGTTTAAATCAAGAAAAATCTCATCTAGTTTTTTTACTATGGGGAAACGATGCCAAAGTGAAAGGGGAAAAGATTGATCGACAAAAACATCTGGTGTTAGAATCAGGACACCCTTCTCCCTTCTCAGCTCGTCTTTTCCACGGCCAACATCATTTTTCACGTTGTAATGATTACTTAAAGAAAAACGGAATTAAGCCCATTGATTGGCATTTAATTTAAGTTCCATCAAAATCGGCAAGTGATCCGATAGAGTTCCAGCTTCCTTCACTACTCGCATACTCATGACTTCCGTTTTTTCATTGACTAACAAATGATCAAGTCTTCGATCTGGAACATCACTAGGAAAAGAAAAGTGATCCTTCTCAAAAGCGCGGTAAACCGTCTCAGGGAGAGCATTTTTAAATCCATCAATCGCTTCTAAATGAGAAAGAGTCTTATCATCGCTATAACGATCTTTTGGATAATCAGTGAATCCGTCTTTTACTCGAGCGTAGAACGGAATGGCATTAAGATCTCCACCAAAAAGCAGCACGGGACCTCTTTCTTTAAGGTAGTTAATTTCCTGCTTAAATAGCTTCGCTTGCTGTTCACGATTAGCACTATCAAAGGCCTCTAAGTGAGAATTTAGTACCCAATATTCACGACTTCCTAGTTGGATTTTCACTTTTTGATAATAACGGAAAAGATAAAAAAGGTTATACCACCATGGATTACGTTCTGGCTTAGGCAACAATTGGAACTCTTGTTGCTTAATAGGATAGCGACTCAAAACCACACCCGCCGCTCTCACTCTCCCGAAATGCTTATTGATGGGCCAATAGGGAAATGGAACGTAATTCGCGTCCCAATTCAATCCATAGGCAGCATAAAAATCAGGTAATTTATCTTTAATCATTTGCAATTGATTAACACCCCAACTGCGATGGGAATTTAAGTCCACTTCCTGTAATAAAACAATATCAGGGTTGAGTTTCGAAATAAGGTCACTCACATCGCTCAAAATTCGTTCAAATTCACGGGGAGTTTTTTTCAGATAACTTTCCCCACCTTCTGAGCCCAAGCCTTGTCCGTAACCTAAATTCCAGCTTAAAACACGCAAGATAGTAGGAGTGGAGAGGTTTTGAGGATTTCGCGCTTTAAGGATTTTCCCACTAATCTTTTTTACACGTTGAATTCCACCTGCTCCCCATAATAGGAAGACAATAAGTAACAAAGGTAAAAGAAGAAGGATCATAGTTGGATTCTTTTCAAACGACGATGGGCAAGAATTGCTAAGCCCAAACAAAGAAGAGGAACGATGCCTTGAATGATCCAGAAAAGTGCATAACCAATTCCTCTCATCAGAGAAGACATTACTGGACTATTATAGATGTAATGAGTGTAAGCAGGGGCATATTCGTAGTAACTATCCACAAACATTTTTCCCAAAGTATTTTTTAAGAGACTGGTGTCACGGAAAGTACGAAAGTAGTCCAAAATATAGTGTTGATCTTGAAAACCTGCAGATAAGAAAAAACAGCTCTGTTCTTTAATAAAAGCTTCAATCTCTTGGGGTTGACCAGTCATCGTTTGTTTAATCTGACTGGTGAATTTGAATTTATTCGCAATTACGACACTGAGTTTATAATCCTGACCATTTACCAAATTATAAGCTGTCACATCCCCGGCCTGATTAATTTGGGAACTAACAATATAACAATTGCTCGGATAAATTTCTCCATCTTTCCTACATTCAGTGACTACACCTAAAGTTGTTTTTAAATTGGCAGCGCTATTCGCTGGTACGGTAGTACTGGTATTGAGAATTAGTAATTTATAGAAATATGTATCAAGACCATACAAAGTCCCAACCCCGTTGTATGATACGGTTAAATTAGTGTCCCCTCTCTTGATTGAATTAATTGTGACAGGAGGTGTAGGATAATTGACCGACATTCTGATTTTAATATAAAAGCCATTCGGAAAATCCTCAGGGTCGATAGTTGAAGTAGATGGAACCTCTGTTGTTTCATAAGCTACGACATACACATACTGCTCACCATCCATTTTAGAATTTGCATCATTGGCGAGGGATTGCATAAAGCTATTACAACTTGTTCCTGAGATTGAACAAAGCCCATCAACAGTGAAGTTTAAAAATCCGCTTTGATAACTATCCAACTCAATATAGTTAGATCCGACACCACCTTGAACGGGAATTGAAGTATAACTTGAGGATGTTTTGGCATAAACTGCAATTCGCTTTCTGGCGGTAAAACGGTTCTCAATATAAGCATTAAAGCGAGGATTATCTTCGAAAAGTTTACCTGCTCCTGTACCTATCGAAGTCCCACCCTGAAGCGCCGGGATATCAGTATAGAGAGTGTTGAGATCTTGTGTACTCGTACCACTAAGATCAGGCGCAAACGGAATATAGACAATAACAGGATCATCTTCCGAGCTTCCTCCCGCTTCTACATAAGCGTCCCTTTGAGCCGTCATTGCATCACTGGTCATCAAAAAGCGATTATCAAGAAGACGAATAGTCGCCTGGGCAGAAAATGGAAGTAAGAGCAAAAATACGAGAAGATTTCTCATATATTAATTAAACACTGATTTTAACAGTGAGTCAAAAATTATGCGAGTGTTTGGAAGAATTTTAGACGGATTTTAGGAAGCAAGAGTTCGCTTCTCATTTTTGCCATAATTTCTAACTCCGCGAAGAGTTTTATGTAGCTTTCCAGTTCATTTAAAGACCACAATTTGGAAAGGCTTACGATCTCTTTGTCGTATTTTGTGAGTCTGGCCTTCTTTTCAATTACGGATGTATCACCTAGTTTAATCAAATGACCTTGTAGGAAAGAAAAAAACTGTCGAAGCGTATCAAAATCCGCTTCCGCCTGCATCAGTTTCCCATAGAATTTATTTTTTTCCTTGCGAGAAAAAAGAGAAGCCAAATAGAATTGATCCAGACGATTTTGTTCCAAAACTGACTGTAAATCTTCTACTGTAATTTCTTTTTTATTGGGAAAATTTAAACTGAGGATGTTCATTGCCACATGAAACGAACTGGCTTCATTATCAACAATTTCTAAAAAGAACTGTTTTGCATCATAAGCAAGACGAACATTATAATAGTTACCCAAGAAATCTAAAAATTTATCCATCTCCCAAAACTTTGGCGCCTCAATCGTCACGTGAGTTCCGCCTACCCCGATTAACTTTTTACGGTAAGGAGCTTCCCGATTAAAAAAGAAGACCAAATGGCGATCAGTTAGATCCGGACTACGCTCAAAGAAAAACTCATAAGCATCTTTACTTAGTTCTTCTGCATTACTGACAATAAAACTTTCACCCGCTCCAAATAAAGAAAGAGTGCAGAGATTTTCTTCAATCCACTCAGCTGTCATCATAGTGGCAGAAATAGTACGAATCGTTAGGGC
>JBEIOQ010000041.1:0-17700 GCA_040377495.1 Halobacteriovoraceae bacterium | reverse complement strand
TCCATTTTAGATATTTCTGCTGTTTCCTTAGAAAAAGCAAAAGTACGATTAGGTAATCGGACAGCAAGCCTTAAATTTATTGTTAGTGATGTGACGAAATTTAAACCAACAGAAAAATACGATCTCTGGCATGATCGAGCTGCGTTTCATTTTCTAACGAAGTTGGAAGACGTTGAAAAGTATTTGGAAGTGGTCAATCGGGCATTGAGTGATGATGGTTTCCTTGTCATCAGTACCTTTTCTAAAACTGGCCCTGAAAAGTGTAGTGGCCTTACCATCTACCAATACTCAGAAACGGAATTAAAGTCTCTTTTTGGTAAACACTTCGATAACATTCGCTGTTTTGAAGACACGCATAAAACTCCTTGGGGCTCCACTCAGGATTTTGTTTATTGTGGATTTAAAAGGAAAAAGAGTACTTGAATTATGGTATAATGACTCAATGACAGTTTTAACTGTCATTTTTAGGATAGGGGCGTATGAAAAAAGTTTCTTGGATTTTATTTGTTCTATTTGGTTGTTCTCAGATTAATCCGGAGGAGCAAGCTTATTATCAGGAACTTAAAAATATTAGACACGGCATTAATCAGGTGAAGCCGAATGTCTCGGAAGTAACCCTGGCCAATCGTGGTGGAAAAGATTTGCTCAAGATAGGTGAGCATATTTATAAACGAGACTGTGCTCGCTGTCATGGAGATAGTGGGGAGGGAAATGGTCCTTTGGCCAAAGCTCAAAAGCATCCACCAATGAATCTAAAGATGACTGTAAAGCAAGTTAGTAACTTTGATTTTTATTTTAGTATCTCGCAGATGAATAAATCTATGCCAGGTTGGGATCAGCCTTACTCAGATGAAGAACGCAAGGCGATTGCACTCTATTTAAAAACTCTTTAGTCCTCTCTCCAGCTTTTGCCATGAAGGAGTTTATTGTGAAATTTTTTCTTTTCCTCATTTTGACATCCAGCTTTTCCTTTGCTCAGAAAGACAATTTTGAGAAGGAAGCTAAAGCGCTTGCCTCAGATCTAAAGACCTCATTAATGAAAAATCTTTCAGAGAAAATGAGTAAAGATGGCCCCGTGAATGCGGTCCAATTTTGCCATACGAATGTTAAACTCATTGCTAAAGGCGCAGCGAAAGATCGTCTCTCTAAATTTGACTTTGGTAGAACGTCTCATAAACTGAGAAACCAAGCAAATGCTCCAGCCCCTTGGGCAGATCAATATTTGAAAGAGTTCGAAAGTAAAAGGAAGGGGGAAATAAGCAAAACTTCTATTATCCACTTACTTGAAGATGGAAAAAGAGTTTATATGGAGCCCTTGTATGTTGAATCAAAATGTCTTCTATGCCATGGTGAAAATGTAAGCAAAAATGTTAATGATAAAATCTTAAAATTATACCCTGACGATAAGGCCACAGGTTTTAAATTGGGCGATTTTAGAGGCTTTATCTGGGTTAAAGAAAAGTAATTCCCACTGGCCCGGAACTAGAAAAGACCATTCTTTGGTCGCCACTACTTTCGTTTTATCGTTGTCCGAAAGCGCTTCCAACATACCAATTTATCCCTGTAGTTTAAAACATCCTCTCTGAAAAAATAACTTCCACCTACTAGCTAGTGCCCTATACATCGAACCAGGCCATAATCGCTGTACATGCGGGCCAGGGCTATGAAGTCACCGTCGTCGGCCATGAAAAGCCAAGCGAATTTAGTGTTTGAATGGTGAACTTCAGTCGTCCAGAAAAAGTATCCCATATTAGAGAGTACTGGGAGTGCTGTTCTGATTCCGCTTAATTCAGCTTGTTTATAATCATCGATAGAAGGAAGTTTCCATTCCAAACCAGTGATACCTGCGACTTCTTTTAAGCTTGAATTACAAGCCTTTTCTGCTTGGTAATGAGATAACGTCGTTGGAAGCATATCACTCCAAAGAAGACCCGTTGAAACTTCTTGATAGACTTCTTTAAAATCCATAGACCTTGAAACAAGAACAAACCCATCTTTCCGAGAACTTTGTTGAAATGAGCATTCCTCTTTCCTCTGATCCACTGAACCTTCAAGTCCACATGGATGCTTTAAGTTCGGATTAAACTGCTTTAGCACGGAATAGAGAAAATTATCTTTATCAGATTTATATTTGGTAAGAGTAAGTTTAGTTTGATCAGCAATAAGATTCACTGTTTCTTCAATTTGGGCATTGATCTTGTTAATGACTCTTACCCGCGCCTCATTTGAACGGAGTGCATTCACTAACTGCTCTTTTCTTACAAGATTAGCGCTTTCATTACCATAGTTTGCAATAAAGTTGTTTATCTTCTCAAGTTCAATGACCATCGCTTCAATCTGCTTAGAACTTGGACCACCTTTGATATAAATCTCTATTTCTTCTGGACTTATTGGTCTCAACACATTCAACCGAGCAGTTGAAACCATGTTGCGAAGTGATTGCTTAAAAGATTCCAGTGGTACCTTGTTGCTCTTACCTTGGCAATTGCTTCTTGCCTGAGCGGTTGTCTTTCCCAGTACGGTATTTGGTTCACATGCCTTAACGTTAATGTAGGCACCATCCTTGTAATAAAGAAGAACGTCACTATTTGGTCCAATGACGCCCACATCTTGAACCGAAGCGAATACGTTGATAAATGAGAGGCCAATGAATCCAATTATAAGTGTTTTCATGATCAATTTCCTTTTAGTGTTGAAAACAGTGTTTTTGTTTTACAATTTAACGATATCTTTACAGTTAGGAAGACCTTTAAGCATTTTTAAATAGGCTGCACTTTCGCCAATTCGATAAGACTTTAATTTTGCAATATGCAAATATTTTTCTTCAAAACCTGCTTTCGTTTCATCTGAGAGAACCATCTGAGATCTTTGCATAAAATTAAATCCTGGTGTTTCAGTATCAAAATGTAGGACTAATTTTTTGTAATCTTCATCAGCTGAAATAAATTCAAGATTCGTGTAGCCTTTCTTTATTAATTGCGATTTGACCTGATTGATTAATTCTTTAGGGGAATTAATGATGCCATTGACCTGTAAATCACATTTTTTTTCTACCGCGAAGCTGTTTATGCACGTGAGGAGTAGTAAATTTGTTAGTATAAATTTCATTTGCCCTCCAACCCTTATGTGAAACTCATTTTTTCGTTATTTTTCTTCTTTCGTGGTTTAACTATAGCGGCAACTTAAAAGGATTTTTGGAAAAAATTAGGACATAATCGTCTTGTGCTTATCTTGATTTCAGATACTTAAGGGGCCTAGATTGCAGTCTTCAACCAAATCATTCTTTGGTAGCCACTGCTATCGTTTTATACATGAGTGTATAGAAGACCGAAGCTTTTCAGGGCAAACTATCTCCTATGAAATTATTTATTTTCTTCCTCCTTTTTTCCAATTTTTCTTTTGCCTCACTAAAGCATTCTCGAACTGAGTTGATGCAGGCCATTTGGGAGGGGGAAATTGCTCAAGCCTACAAACTAATTGATACAGGCGTTGATTTGAATATGCGGGATGATAAAGGAAGAACAGCTCTTATCTACGCTATACGTGACTCCAATCCTAAACTCGCGCTTTATATTCTTGGCAAAGGAGCCGATTTTAATCTTAAGGATGATAAGGGATGGGAAGCCCTTCATTGGTCAGTTGATCAAAGTGAAAAACTGGTCAGGGATTATCTGTTAAAAAATGGGGCGGATGTGAATGCTTTAAGTATAGAGGGCGACACTCCTATTCTGGTTGCAGCCAAGGGGTATGATGATTCTTGTATAAAAGTGCTTCACACACACGGTGGAAATCTGAATCATCACAATCAAGCTGGATATTCCGCTATGATGATTGCCTATGAACTTCAAGACTATTACACGGTACAGGTTTTGCTTAAACTGGGGGCCATTCCTTTTTCAAAGATGGGTGATTCTTACCAATTTGATATTCCCATTGGTGGTGTCTACTTTGAACCTTTTTATGATTACAGGGATCAGTTTGATAATAATCATTTATTACAATACATTTCAAAGCAAGATTGGAGCGTCGTCGATTTTTTAATCGATTCAAACTTTCCTTTCGAAGATCAAAATGCCAAAGGGGAAAACGCTTTAATCCTTTTAACCCAACATAATCAAATTAATCTAGTTCACAAACTTTTACTGGATAAAAATGTTTATTTGAACATTCGCGATTTCACCGGTCTTTCCGCCCTCGATTACGCCAAAAAACTTCAGTTCCATGAGATCTATGATCTCTTGAAAAAGAGTGGGGCCCATGAGTAAACGGACTTAATTCATCTTAGTGACTTCTTCTTGGAGCATTTTTCTTTTGCAATTGGATGCATGAAACAACCCTTCTCTTGCGGCCTCAAGCTTTTTTATCTTCTTGATGAGAAGGGTGTGTTGGATAACTTTTTTATTCTTTTCTCTACAAGTAACGCCAGTCAAAATAGTGTAATCATCTACCGATTATGTCGACCGCAAAGCTCATAGCTTTTTGCAAGATACAAACGCCCATTTCCCGTTTTCATCAGATACTTGTGTCAGTAATGTTTCTTGTTCTTTTTTTACTGCTGTCGTTATTTGAATTATTTTATTAGGCAACTTCGTCCCATGTTGATCAAGCATGATGCTATCGTTTTCTTTAAACTTTTCAAGATCATCAGAAAATCTCACTGTTAAGATGTTTAGCCCTGAGTATAGTCCTTCAGGACTTGTTTCGATTTTATTTCCGTCTTGCATTGAAATGATAAGACCTTTTGTTGTGTTCATTTTTTTGACCTTATATAAGTCACCTAAATCTACCTTAAATTGATTAACTTCAATCGGATTAATCACTTGCATTTGTTTCAATCCATCATGCGTAAGAGAATCACAAAGATAAGATTGAGCACTGGCAGATTGGGTAGCGAAAGTAGTTAAAGTTAGAAGCGATAGTACTAGTGTTTTCATTGATCCTCCGTTTTTTCTTCTGTTGTTATTCTTCGACACATATTAATGGTTTAATTTTTTTGATAGTATCATTTTAGTAAACAGCCAAGGTAGAACGATTCATTTCTGCAAATTCATCATAGGTGGTCGAGTTCGCCAGTTTTCCATTGCAGACAACTGCGACGACATCAGGATTGTTATAGAATTTTACGTAGAACCAATGTCTCAGCTTGTTTTGTCTGAATTTTTCAATCCCCAGCCTCATACCTTTATTTAATTTTCGATCTCCATAATATTGTCTAGACCTAATTACACATGTGAGGCCTTCCTTTTGAGATATGATCGTGTCCCAGGCTCCATCCTTGATGGCAATGTCTTTTTGAAGAATGACCATGCTCATATAACGAAGGATACTGACCTTCTCGACTTGGGTCTCCTGAACTTTGGAAAACACGGAGAGACTCAGGGTTGCAAGCAGCAAGCTTAATAAAATTTTCATCTTGTTTCTCCTTAGAAATAAAATGTTTTTAAAAATAAATTGATTTTTTAAATATCTTTTAATGTCTCATCTAAGATTCTCTTCTTTTCTACCGATTCTTTTATCGCTCTAACCAATGCTTGGTCAGTATTTTTTCTGAATCGTCTATCGTCAGAGTGGCAATCAGAATATCTTGATTTCTCACTTTCTCTTGCAAGTAGGATTTGCGAACTTTTGTCATGAATTGCAACAGTTACACGAAATAAATTTTTTGTGCATTCATCCCAGTCCATATTATTTCTAGTATGTAGATATTTTGATCCAAAATTGATAAGCATGGTCGCTTTTTGGCGATCTTCCGTATAGCTACAGCCAAGTTCTTTTGCTGTCTGAATAATTTTAATTTTATTGGGAGTTAGTCTATTGTCGACATCATGGCCATTAGCAATATCTCCAACCGCAAAAACGCAGTCATTTGGAGCGCTATTGTCATTTTCAATTGGATTAGCAAAAGTTGCTGCAGACATTAGAACTAGAGCACAAAAAAAAATCTTTTTCATGGTTTCTCCTTTTTTTATGTTAAGTAACTATAGCGACTTAAATAAAGGAGTTCGGGGAAAAATTAGGACATGATTGATGGATTAAGTAACGATATTTAAAGTACTTGGATGCGTTTCTGACTTTTCTGCTTAAGTATTTCGGCTTCTTTTCCGATAGGTTATTTAGAGGTGTTCCTGTGAAAATGTTAACTCTTCTACTGCTTCTGTCATGCTCTTTGAGTTTCGCTCAAACTCGGACTCATCCTGGAGGTGGGAAGGGGCCTGATGTTGATGAGCTAGGTAGCTGTGTTAATAAAGTGGAGCAAGCTAAGGCTTTATATCTAAGTTATCTTAAACTTCATCATAAAAATTATAAAAAACCTACCGATGATTTTTCCCTGCGAGTCGATTTTGAAAAATTAATTAATCAACAGAGTTTGAATTTGTCTTTGGCTAAACCGAAAGATGATAAGAATTGCAATTGTGATACTTCTAAAAAACCGAGTGAGAGAGAAGTTATACTTGAACGTTTAATAACTATTTATGAAGATAATCAAGCTTGCTTAGACTTCCAGGGTAAAATTGAAATCATAAAACAAATGAAAGAAATTCTCGCTCATGAAAGAAAAAAATGAACAAATAGAAGAGTTTATTAAGCTTTACGCTTTAGTTAGTAAGGATATTGCTCTTTTTAAAAAACATTTAAAAAAGACTACGTTAACACCTTCCGAGATTAAGGTGCTTTGGGGTTATCACGCCTATCGAAAGAGAGATCAAAAATTGGCTTTTACTCATCTCAAATCGGCCCCTCTCAATTGTCCATTGATAGAGGGGGTTAGGCTTTATTTATTGGGATTAACTTGCAACCATTTTGGAAAGTTTGCTTTTGCTCGTGAATACTTGCTAAAAGCGCAAAAAAAATTAGATGAGTCACCTCTTACTCATTTTAAACTCTTAAATCTTACGACTTTATTATTCTGTTACTCTAATCAAAATATTCTGAATCCTTTAAGCAGTTTGTATACACAAATAGACCAAATATCTCCGATGAATGAGTATGAAGAGGTGCTTAAGCTTTTAGCTAAGGCCACTTATCTGTGCGACGTCAGACAATTTCATGAAACTGAATTGTGTATCTGTGAGTTTGAAAAGAGTAATTCTGAGTTTTTGTCTAGTTTTGCAGCAAGTTTTCAATTACTGAGAATTATTAATTATTTTAATCAGGAAAATTTTGCTAAATGTTATGAGGCCCTTGAAGAATATAACCAAAAAACTGGTTTTCGTTGTAATTCAAATTATCGCTATTTAAAAATACTCTTAGATCATATCTTATCGGATAAAGTACTCTACGTGTATAAGTATGATTTTGAAGACTCACAAGAACAGTTTGACCAATTGATGGTGATAAAGAGTTTGGATGAGAATAGTTTAGAGGAGGCCCATCGCTACTGGTCCATGTTGCAAAAACATAATCCTGAGATTTATCGTGCGAATTTTGATTTTCAAGGAAATTCTAATCTATTTAAACTGGCGCTACAGAAGAAACTGGCGAAAATGGAGTCAGATTATAATTTGAAACATCTTGAGCAACTTCCTACAATACAAGAAAAATTGGAATATATTTTCAATTCTGGATCAGATAAAATCAAAAAAGAGCGCTTAATTTCTCTATTATGGGGGGAAGAAGACAGTGCCGAGGCAAGAACTAAATTAAGAAGAGCGCTCCAATATTTTCAACAAAAGAATAATGTAAAATTGAAATCATACCAAGACTGCTATCAGATACTTAAAAAAGCTTCATAATAATTCTTTTTCCTTTTATTTTTATGTTTTAAGGCCTATGGTTTAAAAAACGTCAATTTCTGGAGTCTCTATGTCTGAAGATAATCAAGTCTGTCCTAAATGCAATTCCCCTTATGGTTACCCTGATGGAACTCTTTGGATTTGCCCTGAGTGTTCTCATGAGTGGACTTTACAAGCTGAAGAGGCCGTCGTTGAGGCTTCAACTCCTCAGTTTATTGATGCTAGCGGAACTCCCTTACAAAATGGCGATACTGTGCGAGTGATTAAAGATCTCAAAGTGGGTAGCGATACGATCAAATCGGGAACCAAAGTCAAAAGCATTAGACTTCTAGATGAACCAGTTAATGGACACGATATTTCTTGTCGTATTGATGGCCATGGTTCCGTCTATCTTAAATGCTCTGTGGTTAGAAAAGAGTAGGCTGATGGGGTCCCTTTAAGTTGGGTAACAGCTTGATTTTATATCATCTTTTTAGAGTCTATTCAGCTTCTTTCATTGAAAATTAAAGTAATATTTACACCTTAGCTATGTTTAGAATAGGTGCTGAGATAGACTCTCGCCATGTTTAAATTGTTTTCCATCCTTATTAGTCTCATAAGTCTTTTTTCCGTGGTCAACGTTCATGCCGAGTCTGAATTTAATTATCAGTTACTCAAGGACCGAAGAAAAACCATCAAACTACCGGTTTACGATATCGAAACCAAAAAAATGTTGATTGGCCAAGCACGCCTAGTGCTAGGTGAACTGTATGTTCACCGTGAGATGAAACTTAAGCAATTTGGTAAAAAGATAGATCCACTTCCAAAATTGGATTCACTAGAAAAAAGTTTGAACCAAATAAATGATGAAGAGTTTCATAAACAGATGAGTGATATCTTTTATTTGCAGAGAGATCTTCACACGATTTATTATCTTCCCATGCCCTATGGCTGCTATAGAAACCTAATGCCCTTTTCAATTAATGAAATTAACAAAGGGATTGGTTCTAAGTTGGTCGTTTCTAGTCTAATCGACATACCAGAATTTTTGCAGCTACTTCCTCATAAACTTGATATCGAGGTTGGCGATGAACTCATATCCTATGATGGAAAAAGTTTGCGTCGATTGTTAAAGGATATGGAAGCAACGATCGGTGGGGCCAATGGTGAGGCCTTGAGGAGACTCTTTCTTGATGAATTAAGCTTCCAAGTGCAAACTGTTAGGTTGATGCCCAAAAACGATGAAGTAAAAGTAGTTTTTAAAAAGAAGAATGGCAAAATGTACTCTGCTTCAATTCCATGGATCAATCGTGGCCGTAATAGTTGTATTAAAACGCACACTCAAAATTCTGGAAGGTCAGAGATTTTAAAAGAGTTTAACCAATTGTTTGTAACTGAGAATGAAGTTGAGACAACAGAAGAACCAATCGTAACATGGAAAAAAATAAAGAATGAACATGGTCATTTTGGTGTTTTATATTTTTCCAGTTTTGAACCTGAAAAATTGATCATATCTAAAATTGTTACTTTAGTTGATTCTTTGTTAAAAAATGAACTTAGTCAGACTGATGGCCTAATCATCGACTTACGAAATAATCCAGGAGGACAGATCCCACTTGGAGAAAGATTAATTCAGCTCTTCGGCCCTAAAAATAATAATGAACCTCTAGACTTTGTTTTCAACGTCAATCAAACCAATGGGGATTTTTTAAGTTATATTTTTAATGAACAAGAAATTTTCGATAGTTTCAATGAGGCTGTCCGCTTAGGGAAAAAATATTCATTACCTTTAAATATTACTGAACGTCGAATTATGAATAAGTTGGATCAGGCTTATACAAAACCAGTTATAGTTTTTAACAATGCTCTCTGCTATTCAACATGTGATATGTTTTCCGCTCAAATGCAGGATCACGGTTACGCTCTAATTGCAGGAGAGGATACAACCACTGGAGCTGGCGGGGCGAATGTCCTTTATCATTCAATGGTTTTTGAGTTTTCAGGTCTTGATTCATACGAACCTTTCAAGAAACTTCCCGACCAAATTGATTTTGGTTTTGCTTGGAGACAGGCCATTAGAAGAAACGGTAAACTAATTGAGAATGTTGGGGTAAAGGCAGATATTTTTATTCCAACCACTTTAAATGATGTACAAAATAATAGCGCTGATCAATATCTTAAATTATCAAAGATTCTTAAACACTTAAGCTTATAACTAGGTTTGAACTCACCAGTCTATAGAGGTAAAAACCTATGGTTCAGAAAAAAACGATTAAACAAAAATTTAATGAAAGAGACAAGAAAAGAAAAGCAAAGGCTAAAGCTGAAGTTGTGATGGAAAATCGCGACGCGGAACCTGCCGCCGCCTTCAATTGGTTTCCTGGCCACATGCTTAAGGCGATGCGAGAAATTAAGGCCAAGATTCAGATGGTGGATCTGGTGATTGAAATTAGAGACGCTAGAGTTCCTCTGACTTCCGGCAACCCCAACTTTTATGACACCTTTAAGGGAAAAACCCGACTCATACTTTTGAATAAGGCCAATCTCACTACACCGTCCATGGTTAAGGAGTGGAGCGAATGGTTTCAAAAGAGGGGAGAACCTTTTCTTTATCTTAATTGTTTGGATAAGGGGGCAGTGAAACAGGTTCTTCCAAAGGCCAGAAAATTGATTGAAGAAGCCCGCCAGGCAACCAGTGTTGAGAAATTAGCAGCAAAAGAAAAAATTAGATTTATGATCATAGGTCTTCCCAATACCGGTAAATCCACTTTCATTAATCAGCTTTCCAATCGTAATGCGACGAAGGTCGCGAACAATCCGGGAGAAACCCGCATTCCTCTCTGGGTTAAAGTGGATGATTTGGTTGAACTCTTAGACACTCCTGGAGTGATGCCTACGGTGGTGGAAGTGGAAGAGCATCGTTTTTGGTTAAGTCTGATTAATGCCATTCCTGATGATATTATCGGGGTGGAAGACCCCGCCTGTTATCTGCTTAGACTCATGCTGAAACAAAAAAATGAATTCTTGAAGACTCGCTACAAACTAGAGTCTTTTGATATGGACTTGGAGCAAGTACTCCAGCAAATTGCCAAGCTCAGAGGATGTTTACAACAAAAGGGACAAGCAGATTTAGACCGCGTTTTTAAAATTGTTCTACATGATTTTAGAGACGGTTTACTTGGGCCCTTTTGCTTTGAAACTCCTTCATAATTTTTCCATAATTTATTATTTGATTACAATTACTTTTCCTGGATCTAATAGATTCACATCTCGACTTGGGACAAAGATATCTTGCATCGACATGGATAAGAGCTCGGATTCCTCTGGGGCAGAAACGGTGTAACTTTGTTTTTCGTTCAAGGCAAAAGTGTGGATGAATTGTGTTCCGTCTTTACTATAGACTACGATATCAATTTTCAAAACAAACTTATAATGATCGAGGATGTTGTAAGCTTTGATGGGAAGAAAACCATATTCTTTTTGAATATAATCGTTATCCCACCCCATCTTTAATTTTAAATTGGTCAGTTGGTAATTCGTTTTTTGATTCGCGATACACATGTCGTAGGATAAGGTGTCGCATGCGTATTCTTCATTTTTTTTAGAGATTACGCTGGGGCTGATCAGTGATTGATAGTAATGACGAAGACCAGTTCTATGGTAGCGCTGATTGTTTGACCTGCTGATAACATAGCTGGCAGATTCTAAGCTAATTTCCCAGGAATATTTTTTGTCATCTTGGAGTTCAGGAAATCCTTTGGCAACAAAAACCTGTTTAACATATGTCTCAAATGTTTGCTCATTGGGAGTTCGGATATTGAGTGACATTTCACTCCAGTCATAAAAATGGATTTCTGTAAAAAAATCAACATACAACTTTTTTTGAATTGAATGATATACACTGTCATCTAATATAATTTGTGGATCATAAATAAAGTCCATCCCTGAATCAATGTCTAAACGCTTTTTTGTTTTTAAATGAATCAAATTAACATTAATCTGAAGCTGAATGCCTTTTCCTTTAAATTTTTCGGGCCCTAGCTTGAATGCCCCACTTGAGTCTAAGGGAAATGTTTTTGTAATAGTACATGGGGTACCTATTGATGGGCATTTTGTAGCATAATAAGAAAGCTCTAGACCCAGTTCAGTTGAGGGGATTTTAGTGTGATTGACTATTTTCCCGACCACAGTTGGTAGGATTATGCTGGCCTTTGCACTAGTGATAAGCAAAGTAAGGCAAATTAAAGATAATACTCCTTTCATATAAACTCCTTGATAGCAGGACTATACCAGGCTCTACTTTCCAGTGGGCGGTAAGATAATGAGGTTTTTAATGGTTCTAGAGTATTTTTGCCCCATTACTCGTCTTGTATTTTTCACGCACTTTCTAATCTCCTAATACTATAGATTTCCGTATTAATTACGTCTGGATTACGAATTGCAATTTAAAGCTTGAGCGTCACAAGGAGGCCTTATGAAAAAATTATCATTCCTTTTTACTGCTATGACCTGTGTTGGTTTTGTTTCCTGTTCTCCTGATTCATCTGTTAGTACAGAGTTGGTTAAGAGCAAAGCAACGGTTGAATCAAGAGTTGAAACCAATCATAGAATTCGGCCCACTCAAAGCTATCGTACGAAACGTAATGTTTCAAAACAAGATACTGTTCGCTCCAGAGCGGCAGCATCCCGGAGTAAAGAACAAGTTAGTGGCAAAAAGGTTTTCTGGATTGCGAATCCTGAATCACCTAATAGAACCGGGAAAATTGATCGTTTGGATCCAAGTACAAGCCAATTTTCGAAAGACGGAAATGATGGTGAGTTGAATGAGTAAGTTATGATAACTTATCGATTTCATTACAAATAAGATTTTATTAAAAAATGGTTATACTAAATTATTGACTCCGTACCGTGGTACGGGTGTTATAAATAGTTATGGAAAAAATAACAATTGGAAAATTAGCAGAAATGGCAGGAGTGGGAGTTGAAACTATCCGCTTTTATCAAAAAGGCTCAAGAGCTGGGTTTTTCTTTGGCCGAGGTTAAAGAACTATTGGAACTTAATACCAGGCCTCGCGTTACTTGTGGCATAGTCAAGAAAAAGACAATAGATAAAATCACAGAAATTGATACTAAGATCAAAGATCTTCAAAAAATCCGAAAAAGTTTAGAGAAGCTTGCATGCGCCTGTGATGCAAACCAAGATGTTTATAAACAATACAAAGTCCAAGAGTGTTTTGAAATTGGACTTAAATGCGACTGTTAGGAGGGAATCTATGAGACCACACATTTCAATTAATGTAACTGATGTAGCGAAAACTGTTCAATTTTACGAAAAAGTATTTGGTGTTAAACCACAAAAACAAACTGAAAACTATGCTAAGTTTGATTTAAAGGAACCAAATCTTAACTTCTCTATGCAATCAGGCGAAGCAAGAGAAAAGAGTAAGGTTAACCACTTTGGTATTGAAGTGGATTCAGCTGACTCAGTTTCTTTTTGGGAAAAACAATTAACTGAGCGAGGAGTAATGGCTGCTCCTGAAAAAGGTGTAGATTGTTGTTTTGCGAAACAAGATAAAGTTTGGTTTCAGGATCCGGATGGTAACTCATGGGAAATTTTCTATGTTATTGAACAGCTACCAACACAACCAAAAATGTCAGCATGTTCTCCCAACCCAATGGGAGTGAAGTGCTGTTAGATATAGCTAAGGAAGTTTTGTGAAAAAAAAGGTTATGTTTTTATGCACTGGTAATTCATGTCGTTCTCAGATGGCGGAAGGGTGGTGCCGAGAACTCTTAGGTGAGAAGTACGATTGTTACTCTGCGGGTACGCAAAAGCATGGTATGAATGAACGCGCAGTCAAGGCCATGCAAGAAGCTGGTGTTGATATCTCAAAACACTATTCAAAAACCACTGATGAGTTGCCTAAAGTAAAGTTTGATTATATCGTGACTGTATGTGATGCCGCTAAAGAAGCTTGTCCATACTTTCCTGGTGGAAAGATAGTCCATATTGGTTTTCAAGATCCTCCTAGACTGACTAAAGACATGACTGACGAGAAAGAAATTATGAACGTATATACACGAGTGAGAGATGAAATTAGAGAGGCGATTAAAAACCTTCCTCGTTTACTAGGGGATGTTTAAATGATTTCAATTTTAGTGGCTGAATTTTTGGGCACGGCCTTTCTATTGGCGATAGTGGTTGGTTCAGGAATTATGGGAGAAAGTTTGGCCAATGGAAATGAGGCTATTGCTCTTCTCGCCAATTCTCTGGCCACAGGAGCGGGTCTATTTGTCCTCATTCAATGTCTAGGTTCAATTTCCGGTGCTCATTTTAATCCGATTGTAAGTCTGGTCGAAACTTTTTGGGGAAGATTAGATAAGAAAAAACTTTTTTTCTATTGGATTGCTCAGTTCTCTGGCGCTATGCTGGGAATATTTCTTACTCATAAAATGTTCAATTTAGAACTTTTACAAATTTCAAGTAAAGTCCGTTATGGTTCAAACCTTTGGATTTCTGAAGTGGTTGCCACTTTTGGTTTGATTTGCACCATTGCCCTGGCTGGACGTAAGCATGTTGAGTTTATTCCACTCACTATTGCCCTCTATATCACTTCAGCTTACTGGTTCACCTCTTCAACTTCTTTTGCTAACCCGGCCGTCACCGTGGCAAGAATGTTTACCAATACTTTTTGTGGAATTGCACCGGCAGGAGTTTTTCCCTTCGTTGCGGCCCAAATTTTAGGCGCTTTCTGCGCCTTTTTTGTTATTAAAAAACTTGAGTCTTCGAATAATTCGTAAACCACGACATCTCTTGTGAAATTGATGGTCATGGCTCAGTTTACTTAAAATGCTCAGTGCGAAGAAAAGCGTATTGGCTGATTTATAATTCTTCAGCAAAAACTTTTTCTGTTATTTTCCAAAACTTCTCTTGTTTCCTTGCGATTACAAAGGCAGGGAGTCGGAGGAGTTTTTGGTATTTGATGACTTCCTTAGGAGTCTTTAATTCCATACTGAGTTCAGGACGTCGTAAATGGGAGCGCAAAAAATTAATTTCAAATTTTTTGATGGCCGATGAGTGGTTGAAAAAATGGGCTTCACTCAAATATTTGGCATCGTGATCATAATACCTGATTTCTAAATATGGATTTCCGTTTTTATCCTGTCGTTCATCAAAGGTGATTTTATCTGGAGTTAAGACGTGAGCATTCTTGGAAAGCTTGGCTTGTTTAAGCTTGGAGTCGGCGTCGATTAAGGTGGCAGAACATTTTTCACAAGACTTGGTAGTGATATCGTTCTCCGCTGCACAAGCATGACAAAGTTTGTAGCGAAAACGAAAACCGCAAGGGCGTACATCAAAAGTGATGGGATCGATTTTTCCTCCGCGGCATTTGCGGCCAAAGTGCTCAAGGATGTCACCGTCCTGGTCTACTAGTCCCCAAAAATCATTTTCAAAAGCACATAGAGGGCAAGGGACTCTAACAGGCACAGACTCTTTGTTGGTCTTCTTGTCAGCAATCTCTGGGGTAAAAATATCATGCCCCATGCCGGTGTAATCAAGAATAAAGCAATCCGTTTTGTTTTCGTCTAAGCGCAGACCGCGCCCCACAATTTGTTGATAGAGGCTGTTGGATTCTGTCGGTCGCATGATGGCTATCACATCCACATGAGGCGCATCAAAGCCAGTCGTCAGTACCGATACGTTGACTAAATATTTAAATTTTCTTTGCTTAAAATCGTCGACGATCTTATCTCTTTGGCCCATATCCGTTTCACCGATGACTAAACGGGTTTGATCAGGTGGTAAATGCTCCAAAATTTCTTCGGCATGTTTCACTGTTGAGCTAAAAATCATCACCCCCTGGCGATGGAAACGCTCGGTGATGTCGATGATGTTTTTTACAATTAAAGGAGTTAGTCGTTTTTGATTTTTGAGTAATTCTTCTACCTGGGCCAATGTGTACATGTGACCGTCTTCTGTTAGTTCACTAAAATCATAGCAGGTGACGGGGATATCCACTTTCACTGGTTGAGTGAGGAATTTATTTTTAATCATATAAGAGAGGGGGAGTTCATAAACACACTGTTTGAAAAATCTGGGTTGCTCTGATTTTATTTCACCCTTATCTGATTTTTCATAAATCCAACCTAGCCCTAGACGGTAAGGAGTGGCAGTCAGTCCTAAAACACAAAGTTCTGGAGAAGCTAGTTTTAGTTTTTCAATGACTTCTTGATATTGAGTGGAGCCAACGTCAGACACCCGATGGCATTCATCGATAATAAGGAGAGAGAAATTTTGGAAAAATGCTTCAGGTGCGCGAGCTACGGATTGGATGCTGCCAAAGATGGCCTTTTCTTTCCAGTCTTTTTGCCCAAGGCTGGCCGAGAATATACCGGCTTCTAATCCATAGCTTTTATATTTTTGATAGTTTTGTTCCACCAACTCTTTTACGTGTGCGAGCACGAGTACCCGACCTTTTGCAATCTTGGCCAGCTCAGCAATGACTAAACTTTTCCCAGCCCCTGTAGGTAGAACGATGACTGCAGGTTCACGCTTTTTTTGAAAATAGCGAATAGTACTTTCGACTGCTTCTTTTTGGTAGGGCCTTAATTGGTACATGATACTGATTATCTTCTCTCGAGATGAATAATACTTTATTTTGCTTTTGCATCTTCTTTAAGCACGTCATTCGTCGGTAGGATGCCTTTGGCCTTATAGTATGTGGTGGCAAAGCTTTGTGACATCGATTGGACTAAGGCGCCTAGTACCGCTTCTGCTGATGGAGCTGCATCTGCCAGAGACTTATTGATGGTAATTTTTATGCCGCCGCCATCAGAGAAAACACGAACCAAAGTAGTTGAATCACCTTTTTCCACATATTCGCAAACCAGACCCTCACTAAACTCTTTTCCCCAGAATTTATATTCTGAGCGCTGGAGCATTTCATCAAATACTTTTGCTTCTTCCATTCTTCGCCATACTTGCATGCGTATTACATCTTGAGCTTCTTTCCACGCCTTGGCCGATTGAAAAGGAAGTCCTGAGAGTTTTTCGTGAGTAACATTTTTAGATTTGGGAGGATTTTTTTTTAGTTTTTTCATAATGGCCCTTGGTAAGAGAAGGGGAATGTTAGTACTTACAGTAGCTTGACCTGATTTGTGTAAGAAGTAAACAGATTCCTTATTTAGTATTGCTGTGAAGAAATGTTAATTTCCTTTAATAAAAGATAATTATGCTTAATAATCACTAATAAGATATAATTTGCAGGCTAGACGAAAATTTCAAATAACTTTACAAATAAGCGGGTGAATAATGGATCTGATCACGAGTGCAATTATCGCTGCTGACAAACAGTTTGTGCATAATCTAATGAATAAGCTCAGTGCGGCCATGCTTTATGCAGGACTTTTTAATCAAAGTGGAAAAGATGGTGAGGATTTGATGCAATCTCTGGTGGATATGGAAGTGCTGATTAAAGAACATAGTCTTATGCTTCAGCAATTATAATTTAAAAGAGTATGAAGAAAAGATCCCTATCTAGGGAGGTGAACTGTATAGTTCATAAATCTTTTGTTTTTTGAGTTTTCTTTTGGCCTGTCGTTTGGCTTTTACTTTCTCAATTTGTTTTAGGACTGCCTGATAGGAGGAATCGATGGCCTCCCAAATTGTTTCCGCTTTCTTTTCAGCATGTAGAACTTTACCTGGGACGTGAAGATGAATCTTCGACAAGAAATAGTCATGATCACGTTCGACTTTGATAAAGATGTCCTTGGCATTGGGTACAATTCTTTTCAAGTTGCATTCAGTTGACGAGATTAAATCAGTCATAAAACCTCCTTACTCTAAATCCATATGGCCATTATCCCAGTAGCGATATTTCTTGGGTAAAAGTAATCTAAATTCTTCTTCGTCTTCACCCTCATCACTTATGGTTTGTTCTAAAACTCTCCTAAAATCATCGGTTTTGTTTTTTTTCTTCAATGATCT